>CAZFYD010000059.1:0-13054 GCA_964523315.1 uncultured Acetatifactor sp. | reverse complement strand
TTAAACGGCAACAACACGGAGGCCATTGCAGCCTATGAGAAATTTGTAGAGCTGCTGCCAAATACTGAACGGGCGAACAGGGCGAGACGGTACATTACGGAGCTGTCGGCCCAGTAGGATACCGCAGGGAGCGGATGCGCTCTGCTGCAGGGAAAAGAGAATGAGCTACGAAGGAAGAGAGAACATACCGGGAAAGGTGTGTTCTCTTTTTGCAGCACGATAGTGCGGAATGCTCGTGGCGCGAAAATCGGGCGGGGGATTCTCCCCCTACTCGATTGCGCCAAAAATGTGTAAAAGGGAAAGCGAGGAAAGGAAATGGAGGACTTTCAGATTATTGACAACTGCCTGATGGTAAGGCTGCCTGAGGAGATCGATCATCACAAATCATCCTACATCTGTGAGAAGGCGGACAGCTATATTCTGCGCAAGGAGGTAGAAAATGTGGTGTTTGACTTTGAGGATACACGCTTTATGGATTCTTCCGGGATCGGTATCATTATGGGCAGATACAAAAAGATTGTCTGCTTCGGGGGGAAGGTATATGCCATCCATGTGGACCGGCAGATCCGCAGGATCCTGTGTATATCGGGACTGAATAAACTGATTGAGATCATGGATTAAGTATGGAGGGGAGTAAGGATATGACAGCAGAACAGCAGCTACAGCAGAGCGAGGGCGTAACCGAAAGAAAGCCCTGGAAAAATGAAATGAATATGGAATTTGACGCGGTCTCTCTCAATGAGAGCTTTGCCAGAGTGGCGGTGGCGGCATTTGTGGCCCATCTTAATCCTACTTTGGAGGAACTGGCGGATATCAAGACCGCCGTGTCCGAGGCTGTGACCAACGCCATTATCCATGGCTATGACAATGTGTATGGTTACGGAAAGCACGGTAACAGTCAGCCGGCCTATCTGATCATTCATCCCGGCAAGGTACAGCTGCGGTGCAGCCTGGAGAAGGATGTGCTTCGGATCGAGGTGGAGGATCACGGCAAAGGCATTCAGAATGTGGAACAGGCCATGGAGCCTCTGTTTACCACAAAACCGGAATATGACCGGTCGGGTATGGGATTTGCATTCATGGAGGCTTTTATGGATGAACTGGAGGTACATAGCGAACCGGGGCACGGGACTTTGGTACGGATGGTGAAAAAGCTTGGAACCTATCCTCTGATTGAAGAAGATGAAGAAGCGGCAGTTTACCGGACAGTGCCCGGAGAATTTACGGATGCGGAGACAGCCGGGAATTGCTCTGCCGGGATCGGTGCCGGCAGGGGAACCGCGGGACTCTGAACAGAGGGAAACAGAATATGGAAGATGTGTCAGTGCTGATAGCGAGATCGCAGACAGGTGATAAAGAGGCGAGAGAGGTACTGATAGAGAAAAATCTGGGATTGGTTCACACCATTGTCAGGCGTTTTATCGGACGAGGTGTGGATCCGGAGGATCTGTTTCAGATCGGCAGCATCGGTCTGATGAAAGCGGTGGACAAGTTTGACCTTTCCTACGATGTGAAATTCTCCACCTATGCGGTGCCCATGATTACGGGGGAAATCAAGCGTTTTCTGAGGGATGACGGGCCGGTGAAGGTATCCCGGACCTTGAAGGAACGGGCCATGAAGGTCAGGTCAGCCAGGCATAAGCTGCAGGGGGAGCTGGGCAGAGAACCCGGTCTGGAGGAGCTTTCCCGGGAGACGGGGATTGCGCCGGAGGACATTATTCTGGCCATGGAATCGGAGACGAAGGTGGAATCCATCTATTCTTCGGTGTATCAGGACGACGGCAGTGAGATCTATCTGGTGGATAAGGTGGCAGCAGGGGCGGACGGATGCGGCAGCGTCAGCATGGGAAGCGGCGACCCGGAAAAGGATCAGCTGATTAACCATCTGCTGCTGCAGCAGCTTTTATCCAGCCTGCAGGAGCAGGAGAGGCGCCTGATTGTACTGCGGTACTACCGGAACCGTACCCAGACGGAGGTGGCGGCCATCCTGGGAATCAGCCAGGTACAGGTCAGCCGCCTGGAGAAGAAAATTTTGCTGCGGATGCGGCAGCTTGCAGTGGAATAAATTGGAACCTTAAGAAAAGATAAAATATGAAGCTTCGCTCTTCCCAATCCGACAAAATTCGATTATAGTAGTATTGTAACCCGGATGATTAAAGAGAATTGGAGTACAATATGAGTGAAGAAAATAAAGAGATAAAGACATCTAGCCCCTATGAGGAGGAGAGCAGACTGCGCCGGAAAAGGATGCGGCGAAAGAACACAATAAGCTATATCGTGAGCCTGCTGTCGGTCATTGTCGGATTATTTGTGATTATGATACTGGCCATTGCCCTCTATTCCTGGATCGATTCCAAGACGAGGGAGACGGACGAGCTTCTGCAGCAGGCCATGGGAGATGCTCAGGAAGAGATCACCTACACCCAGGCACAGCTGGATCAGAAGATTGCGGAGGCGGTGGCCCAGGCCCAGGCTCAGGACGCCCAGACGCTGGAAAATGCCTTATATGCTCAGCAGGAGGAGATCCTGGGAGGAATCAGAGGACAGCTGACAGAGGGACAGACCGTGGTGGAGACACTGCGTCCCTTTTACCCGGATGACGTGGTGCTGGTCAGCGGCGGCCAATTCTATTTTCTGCCCATCCGTGAGGATCTGGCTCGGCACGATTATGTGCAGGAGAATTTGCAGGTGCTGGAGAACGGCCGCTACGAATATGTGGAAGACGGACAGGTGGTGTCCCACATGGGCATCGACGTCTCCAAATATCAGGGGAGCATAGATTGGGAGAAGGTGGCCGCAGATGGCGTGGAGTTTGCATTTCTGAGGGTGGGCCTGCGGGGCTACGGCAGCGGCAAGATCGTGGAGGATGATTCCTTCGAGACCAATATCCAGGGCGCCCTGCGCAGCAAAATCAAGGTAGGCGTATATTTCTTCAGTCAGGCCACCACAGAGGAGGAGGCTATTGAGGAAGCCAATTTTGTGCTGGAAAAGATTGCTCCTTATCAGGTGGAATGTCCCGTGGTGTTTGATGTGGAGAAGGTATCCGACAGCACGGCCCGGATGAATCAGCTGACTCCCCAGGAGAGAACCAATGTAACCATCGCTTTTCTGGATACCATCGAGGCGGCAGGCTATCAGTCCATGTTCTATCACAATATGGAGACGGCCCTGCTTTTACTGGAGCTGGACCGGCTGGAAGACTATGACAGATGGTTTGCCTATTATGGCGAGCAGCTTTATTATCCCTATCAATACAGCGTGTGGCAGTATTCGGAAAAGGGCCGCATCGACGGGATTGATGCGGATGTGGATCTGAATATTGCGTTTGAAATGTGGGAATAAGGACAGAAAGCTTGTATAATTTTACAACGGCGTGGACATGAATAGAGGGAGAGTGAAAAGCAGCGGAAAGGACAGCGCAAATCATGGCAAATGTAACCGTATATTTGAAATGTGAACGCAATGCGGAGAGTCAGAACGAGGATGTTTTTCTGAAGGATATCGCCTCCGTACAGTGTACGGATCCCCAGGTGCTGGCAAAGTGCAGAGCCATCAAGGTGCATCATTTTGGAGAAGAGGATCTGGTGGCCGGAGAAAAGCCCGGCGGTCAGAGAAAGGGCACCTGGAAAAAGGAAGCACATCAGCAGCGCTGTGTGGTCAGCGTGCTGAAGATCATCGCCATGATGGAGGAGGCCTGCCCGGGGATCAGCGTTCAGTCCGTGGGAGAAGCGGATGTGGTGCTGGAACGGATCAAGGTGCCCAAATATAAAGGCTGGAAGCAGTGGAGTAAGGTGGCGCTGGTTTGTCTGGTCAGCTTCTTCGGCACCGGATTTACGATTATTGCTTTCCATAATGATGTGGGAATCAATGAAGTGTTTACCGAAATCTACCGGATCGCTCTGGGCAGGGAGCCGGGAGGGCTGAATGTGCTGGAGATCGCCTACAGTCTGGGACTGGCCCTGGGGATTATTGCCTTCTTCAACCATGTGGGCGGCCGGCGGATCACCAGGGATCCCACGCCCATCGAGGTATCCATGCGTAATTATGAAGAGGATGTCAATAAGGCGCTGGTGGAGACCGCCACCCGGGAGAGCAAGGAGGTAGACGTCTGATGCAGATCGTTTGGTGGTGTATCCTGGCGCTGGCGGCGTTCAGCTTTGGCCTGCTGGCGGCGGCCGGCGTATTTACGGTACTCAGCGCCGTGGGGCTGGTTCCCCGGTTTGCCGGTAAGACACATTCCGCCAAAGAGATATGGCTTTATGAAAATATGGTCATGGCGGGAACCATTGTGGGCTGCATTTTCAGTGTCTTTGACCGGGATCTGCAGATCGGCGCCTGGCTGGAGCAGGCATTGCCGGGCCTGAACTGGCTCTGGGAGGCACTGGGCCAGGGATTTCTCGCCGTATCGGGGCTGTTCTACGGCATGTTTGTGGGCTGTCTTGCCCTGGCCATTGCGGAAATGCTGGACAGTATTCCCATATTTACCCGGCGCATTTCTTTTCGGCATGGCCTGGGCTGTGTGGTGCTGGCCATGGCGGCAGGAAAGCTCTGCGGCTCTCTGTTTTATTTCTGGCAGGAGCTGCATACGGCGGTGAAATAAGGGCGGCTGCATAACTTCAAAACAGTAGAAAGGAACGGTGCGTGGATGCAAAGCATGAACGAACGGCAAAAACAGGAATACGAAAAATATGTAAAGCAGGTGACTCCCACTCATAATCTGGGGCTGCAGATGCTCAAGGCCTTCATCGTGGGAGGGATTATCTGCTGTATCGGACAGTTTATTCTGAATTATTGTCAGAAACTGGGTCTGGACCAGCAGACCGCAGGCAGCTGGTGTTCCCTGATCCTGGTACTGAGCTCCGTGATCCTGACGGGCTTTAATATCTATCCCAAGATCGTGAAATGGGGCGGCGCAGGGGCGCTGGTGCCCATCACAGGCTTTGCCAACTCCGTGGCGGCTCCTGCTATTGAGTACAAAAAGGAAGGGCAGGTTTTCGGCGTGGGCTGTAAGATTTTCACTATTGCCGGCCCTGTAATCCTTTATGGCATCTTTGCCAGCTGGGTGCTGGGTCTTGGGTATTACCTGCTGAAGTTGTGCGGGATTGTGTAAGGAAAAGACGGAAAGCTGATGCAGGCCGGCAGAAATGCCGGCCTGCATCAGCTATAAGAGGAAAAGGTCGAGTAGACTTGCCCCGCAAGGGGCAAGTCTACTCGACCAAAGGAAAATACATTTTGAAGAAAAAAGGATTGACGAATTGCCGGGACTATGCTATAGTAAGCAGGCGAGATGGATTTTAGGTCTTTTTTTTATGCCTAAATTATAATGATAGACGGCTGCCCCCGCAGCGGAATGGAGGAAACTATGCGTACAAAAATCACTTTAGCATGCACCGAATGCAAACGGCGTAACTACAATACCACCAAGGATAAGAAGACTCATCCTGACCGTATGGAGACTAAGAAGTATTGCAGATTCTGTAAGACCCATACTATGCATAAGGAGACCAAGTAATCAGCTGCGCTTTCGTGAAGCAGTGACAATATGCCGTGTGACGGCAGAAAAGAGGTAAGAATGGGAGATTCAGCAGAAAAGACTGCGAAGCCTAAGTTTTTCGAGGGCGTGAAGGCCGAGTTCAAGAAAATTTCCTGGCCGGACAGACAATCTACCTTTAAACAATCCGTAGCAGTTGTGGCAATATCTGTAGTTGTAGGACTTGTCATTGCCGTGCTGGATTACATGATTCAGTATGGCGTGAATTTCCTGACGTCAATTTAGAGCGAGGGTGATTGTATGGCAGAGGCAAAATGGTATGTAGTTCATACTTATTCGGGATATGAGAATAAAGTCAAAGCCAATATTGAGAAGACCATCGAGAACAACCCTTCCCTGGCAGAACAGATTCTGGAGGTGCGTGTACCTCTGGAGGAAGTGGTTGAGGTGAAGAACGGTGCGAAAAGGACTGTTCAGCGCAAGTTGTTTCCGGGCTATGTGCTTCTGAATATGGACATGAATGATGACACCTGGTATGTAGTGCGTAATACCCGTGGCGTTACCGGATTTGTAGGGCCGGGGAGTAAGCCGGTTCCGCTGACGGAAGCAGAGATGAAACCCCTGGGGATCAAGACGGACAATGTGTCCGTTGATTTCACGGAGGGGGACAGCATTTCCGTTGTGGCCGGCGTCTGGAAGGATACCGTGGGTATCGTTCAGAAAATGGACTTTGGCAAGCAGACAGCTACCATCAACGTGGAGCTGTTTGGCAGAGAAATCCCTGTGGAGATCAGCTTCGCAGAGATCAGAAAGCTTTCATAGGCTTTCATGAAAAAGGTATTTCCCGAAAGGCACACTTTCGGTGAATATAGCCGCAGGGAGGAAGCTTTCCGGCGGCAGCAGGGCGTATGCCCCGGCAACTTAAGAGCGCAGTATGCGCTTAAGTGGGAGCAAGAGACGGGACCGTAGGCCCCGAAGCGCTTGCGCCGTATTACCACATTTATTAGGAGGTGCCACAATGGCAAAGAAAGTAGAAGGATACATCAAATTACAGATTCCTGCCGGCAAAGCAACACCGGCTCCGCCTGTTGGTCCTGCACTGGGTCAGCATGGCGTCAACATTGTTGAATTCACCAAGCAGTTCAACGCCAGAACAGCAGATAAGGGTGATGTGATCATCCCTGTTGTGATCACTGTATATGCAGATAGAAGCTTTAGTTTCGTTACCAAGACTCCGCCTGCAGCAGTACTGCTTAAGAAGGCATGCAACCTGAAGACTGCATCCGCAGTTCCCAATAAGACCAAGGTTGCAACCATTTCCAGGGACAAGGTTCGTGAGATTGCAGAGCTGAAGATGCCGGATCTGAATGCCGCAAGCATTGAGGCTGCTATGAGCATGATCGCCGGTACCGCAAGAAGCATGGGTATTGCTGTAGAAGACTAAACACTATTGATTGGGAGACAGTCCTGCAGATTGATCTGTCGGGGATTGTCGCTGGAACCTGGGAGGTAAGATAATGAAACATGGTAAGAAATATGCAGAAGCCGCAAAGCTGGTTGACAGAGCAACCTTTTATGAGCCCGATGAGGCGATTGCACTGGCTAAGAAGACCGCTGTGGCAAAGTTTGACGAGACGATTGAGGTACACATCAGAACAGGCTGCGACGGCCGTCATGCTGATCAGCAGATCCGTGGCGCAGTGGTGCTGCCCAACGGAACCGGTAAGGCGGTAAAGGTGCTGGTATTCGCAAAGGGCGATAAGGTAAATGAGGCTGAGACTGCAGGCGCTGATTATGTTGGCGGCGAGGAGCTGATTCCGAAGATCCAGAATGAAGGCTGGCTGGATTTTGACGTAGTAGTAGCTACCCCGGATATGATGGGCGTGGTAGGCCGTCTGGGTAAGGTTCTGGGACCTAAGGGTCTGATGCCCAACCCCAAGGCCGGTACGGTAACCATGGATGTTACCAAGGCTATCAATGACATCAAAGCCGGTAAGATCGAGTACAGACTGGACAAGAGCAACATCGTGCATGTTCCTGTCGGCAAGGCATCCTTTACCGAGGAAGCCCTGCAGGAGAACTTCAGGGCACTGATGGACGCTATCGTAAAGGCTAAGCCCAGCGCTCTGAAGGGTCAGTATTTAAGAAGCATCACCCTGACCTCCACCATGGGCCCTGGCGTGAAGGTAAGCGTTGCGAAGTTCTAAACGCAAGGTCATAAGGCGGATAAAGAACCTTCCCTTTTGGGAGGGTTCTTTTTATCAAGAGGAAGAATGATTATGAAAAAGCTGCGTAAGGAATATCAGAGACATAAGGATACAGTGCTGATCCTGACGGGATTGCTGGCGGTGAGCCTGATTGCTCTGCCCTACCTGATACTGGGGGAGGGCAGCTATGTGCAGGTCCATGACCAGTTGGATGGGGAAGTGCTGAACTATATCTATCAGGCCAGATATCTGGGACAGGGGGATGTGATTGCGGAGTTCATGAATGGGATGGATAAGGCGGCCATGCTGCCCCCGGCTCCTCTGGGGGTACTGCTCTATTGCATATTGCCGCCCTTTGCAGCTTTTGCGGTGATGCATTGGCTCTGCCTGACAGCCGGCTTTCTGGGCATGTACAGTCTGGAGAAAAAACTGGGGCTGACACCGGAGATCGGCTGGGTGACGGCCGTTCTGTTCTGCTATATTCCTTTTTATCCCGTGTATGGTCTGGCAGCGCTGGGGCAGCCCTTGCTGGTGCTGTGCGGCCTGCGCCTGAGGGAAGGCAGGGGTGCTGCCGGGAAAAAAAGGTGCATTCCCGGTTTTCTTTTCGGCATCGCTCTGTATGCAGCGGCCTCCTCTCTGACCCTGGTTGGCTATGCCTGGGTGGGGCTGGGTGTTCTGTGGGCCCTGGGCCTGGCGGCGTCCGCTCTTTTCCAAAAAGGAATGAAGCGAAAAGAGACGCTTTATGCCTCTCTGCGGGTGGGGAGCGGCGTGCTGGTGCTGCTGGGTGTGTATCTGCTGACCAATCTGGATCTGCTCCGAACTCTGACAGGGCAGGGGATTACCACCCACAGGCAGGAAATGGTCCTGCAGGCCCTGCAGCAGCCTATGACACAGCTGAAGGAACTGCTTTTCAGCGGAGGCTCCTACTCCCCGGTATATTCGGTGGGGATCCTGACGGCACTGGCTCTGCTGACGCTGGGGGCGTGCCTGAAGAAGTCTCTGCGGGAGCGGGTGGGAGTCTGGCTTGTCAAAGCCTGGAGGCTGGCGGTACTGATTTTCTGCGGGGCACTGCTGGCGGTGCTGTGGAACTGCAGTCCGGTGGTGGAACTTCGGCTCTCCATAGGGGGGACAATGACTTATTTTCAGGCGGACAGAATCTACTGGATCTTCCCTTTTGCATGGATGCTGGTGCTGGGATATACGCTGGAGGGGCTTGGAGGGCTGGTGAGCCCGGGCAAGGAGCACCGCAAACCCGCCGGGAAGCTGATGACCGTTGCAGCCGGGATTTTCGGCGCAGTGCTGGTCGCCGCAGAGGGACTGCAGATTCTGCGGGACAGTACTTTTAATAAGAACATCCGGCTGATGCTGTCGGAGGACTATCGGCAGGTGACATGGGAGAGCATATATATGGAAGACGTGTTTGCACGGATCGATGAGGTCATCGGAGAGGATAAGAACAGCTGCAGCGTGGTGAGTCTGGGAATCTATCCGTCGGTGGCGCTGTATAACGGGTATATCTGTGCGGACGGCTATTCCAACAATTATGATTTGGACTATAAGCATTTGTTCCGGCAGATTATGGCGGCGGAACTGGAAGAAAATCAGGACGTCAGGCGCTATTTTGATGACTGGGGCAACCGGCTGTATCTGGCTGGCGCACCGTATGGTATCAATGGGATGGTGGGAAAGGGACAGGGCGGCTACACGGAGCTGGACTATGATCTGGACGCCATGTATTATGCCCTGAACATCCGCTATCTTCTGGCGGCGGCTCCTGTGGAACTGAGCAGCGCCAGCCTGGAGAACACCTCCCTGCACCTGGAGTTGGCGGAGGACAGCCCGTTTTCCAGTGATACCGGCTACTATGAGGTGTGGGTATACCGGCTGGCGCAGTAGGATACAGCCCCTCTGCGCTGCATTCGCAAAACCCGCTGCTGCGCAGCTATTTGTGTCTGCTTCGCAGCCGTGTTTTGCTCATTTGACGAATCTGTGTATCTGTTCAAATCGGCTGTGAATAGTAACAACACACCGAGAGGTAAAATTGTAAAAAAATCTTGACAAGGTTCGCATACTGTGATAATCTATCAAAGGTTGATAAACCATGCCGAAGACAGTAGGTCCCGGAGCGAACCGGGATAAGCAAAAGCGCCTACCGAGGAGAGTGAGTTTTTATTGGAAACTTTGCCTCCCTGTCCGGGAGGCTTTTTTTTGATGATAAAACCTTCTTTCGGCAGCAAAATCTATAAGGAGGTAGAAAAATGGCAAAGGTCGAATTAAAACAGCCTATTGTGGAAGAGATTTCTGCAGGGATCAAGGATGCGCAGTCCGTAGTTCTGGTTGATTACCGCGGACTGACCGTTGAGCAGGATACCCAGCTGCGTAAGAGTTTACGTGAGGCAGGAGTTGTCTACAAGGTTTACAAGAACACCATGATGAACTTTGCGTTTAAGGGTACGGATTTTGAAGGACTGGCTCCTTACCTGAACGGCCCCAGCGCAATGGCTTACTCCACTACAGATGCTACCGCACCTGCAAGAATGTTAGCCGAGTTCGCTAAGAAAGCCGACAAGCTGGAAATCAAGGCCGGTGTGGTTGAGGGTACTGTATACGATGCAAAGGGCATGTCCGTAATCGCAAGTATTCCTTCCAGAGAAGTACTGATCTCCAGACTGCTGGGATCCATGCAGTCTCCGATTACCAACTTCGCCCGTGTGATGAACCAGCTGGCAGAAAAAGGCGGCGCATCTGCATGCGAACCTGCCGCTCCCGCTGAGGAAGCTGCTGCTGAAGCGGCCGCACCCGCAGAGGAATAAGGAACTGATGGGATTTTACGGAAATCCACCGAAGCAACGTATCAACATAGTATAAAGAAAATGGAGGAAATGAAAATGGCTAAGTTAACAGCTCAGGAATTAATCAATGCGATCAAAGAGTTAAGCGTATTAGAGTTAAACGATCTGGTAAAGGCATGTGAAGAGGAGTTCGGCGTATCTGCAGCAGCCGGCGTTGTTGTAGCGGCAGCCGGTCCTGCGGCAGAGGTTGAGGAGAAGACCGAGTTCGACGTAGAGCTGACCGAGATTGGCGCTGAAAAGGTTAAGGTTATCAAGGTTGTTCGAGAGGTTACCGGTCTGGGCCTGAAGGAAGCTAAGGATCTGGTAGACGGTGCGCCTAAGGTTGTGAAGGAAGGCGCTTCCAAGGAAGATGCAGAGGAAATCAAGAAGAAGCTGGAAGAGGTTGGCGCAAAGGCTACCCTGAAGTAAGTATGAAACTGACGTTTCATATACGGATTTGTGCAGTATCGCAAGCACGGCTTGCGATATGCATGCTAAGGAAAGCTTTGTCTTTTCTGCGGACTCGTCTGTTGCAGGCGGGTCCGTTTGTGTTTCTGTTCCGACCGCTCAGCCCGCTGCTGCGCAGCCGTGTTTTGCTCATTGGGTGGAGGTTCCTGCTACGCAGTCAGATTTGGAACAGATATACAGCTTCTTACGGGCAAGCTCGACGAATCTGTGTATCTGTCCAAATCGGCTGTAAATAGTAACAATTGTGTAAAAATTATCCAAAAATCTGCTTGACTCCCGGAAATGGTTGTGTTAATATGTATAGTGCACTATTGTGGTGTGTTATGCTTATTTTAGCGTCGGCTGCATGAATGACAAGCGACAAATAAGCGAAATCAAAAAGAACGGGGTGAAATGTCAATGGAAAAAAACAGGATACGTCCTATTGCCAACATCAAGAACATGCGTATGAGTTATTCGAGACAGAAAGAGGTTTTAGAGATGCCCAACCTGATCGAAGTTCAGAAGGACTCCTATCAGTGGTTTTTGAACGAAGGCTTGAAGGAGGTCTTTGACGATATCTCTCCCATTGCCGACTACAGCGGTTCCCTGAGTCTGGAATTTGTAGACTTTGAACTGTGCGAGAACGACGTAAAATATTCTATTGAGGAATGCAAGGAGAGAGATGCTACCTATGCAGCGCCGCTGAAGGTAAAAGTGCGCCTCTATAATAAGGAGAAGGAGGAGATCAGTGAGCATGAGATTTTCATGGGTGATCTGCCTCTGATGACCGCTACCGGTACCTTCGTGATTAACGGTGCAGAGCGTGTTATCGTCAGCCAGCTGGTGCGTTCTCCCGGTATCTATTACGGCATCAGCCATGACAAGATCGGTAAGAAGCTGTTTTCCTGTACCGTTATCCCTAACAGAGGCGCATGGCTGGAGTATGAGACGGATTCCAATGACGTGTTCTGTGTGCGTGTGGACCGTACCCGTAAGGTTCCTATCACTGTCCTGATCCGTGCGCTGGGGATCGGCACCAATGACGAGATCCGGGAAGTATTCGGCGATGAACCCAAGATCGAAGCAAGCTTTTCCAAGGACACTGCCGAGAATTATCAGGAGGGCCTGTTGGAACTGTATAAAAAGATCCGTCCCGGTGAGCCCTTAAGCGTGGAAAGCGCTGAAAGCCTGATTAAGGCAATGTTCTTTGACCCCCGTAGATATGATTTGGCGAAAGTCGGAAGATATAAATTTAATAAGAAGCTGGCACTGAGAAATCGTATCAGACACCATATTCTGGCTGCTGATGCCGTTGATCCTTCCACCGGCGAGGTAGTGGCTGCCGCAGGCACCAAGGTGACCGCAGAGATTGCAGATGCAATTCAGAATGCGGCAATTCCCTTTGTCTATGTACAGACCGAGGAGCGCAATGTCAAGGTCCTTTCCAATATGATGGTGGACATTACCACTTATATTGACTGCAATCCCAGGGAGCTGGGCGTGACCGAGCTGGTATACTATCCTGTACTGTCACAGATCATCGAGGAGTTCGGTGAGGATCCGGAGAAGCTGGCCGGGGCGATTCGGAAAAATATTTATGAGCTGATCCCGAAACATATTACGAAGGAAGATATCTTCGCTTCCATTAATTATAATATGCATCTGGAGTACGGTCTGGGCAATGATGACGATATCGACCATCTGGGCAACAGACGTATCCGCGCGGTCGGCGAACTGCTGCAGAACCAGTACCGCATCGGTTTATCCAGAATGGAGCGAGTGGTGCGTGAGCGTATGACCACCCATGATGCGGAGGATGTTTCTCCCCAGAGCTTGATCAATATCAAGCCTGTGACTGCAGCGGTGAAGGAGTTCTTCGGATCCTCCCAGCTGTCCCAGTTTATGGATCAGAACAATCCCCTTGCGGAGCTGACCCATAAGAGGCGTCTGTCTGCCCTGGGCCCCGGCGGTCTGTCAAGAGACCGTGCCGGATTTGAGGTGCGTGATGTGCATTATTCCCATTACGGCAGAATGTGCCCCATTGAGACCCCTGAGGGACCGAACATCGGTCTGAT
>CAZFYD010000058.1:0-13258 GCA_964523315.1 uncultured Acetatifactor sp. | reverse complement strand
CCGTTCTCGGCTTCTACACGCATCTCCAGATTCTTCTTGGTGGAGTCGGTTACAACCTCGCCCAGCAGCTCTGCAAATTTTGCAGCGTGCTCAGCTTCTTCATAAGCAGCCTTCTCCCAGTATAAACCGATCTCGGGATACCCCTCACGGAAAGCCACTCTGGCCATAGCCAGATACATACCTACCTCGGTGCACTCGCCGTTAAAATTGGCGCGCAGATCCTCGACGATATCCTCTCTTACGCCCTGTGCCACGCCTACAACGTGCTCAGCTGCCCAGGTCTTATCCTCGCTCTGAGCGGTGAACTTGGAAGCGTCCACGCCGCACTGGGGACACTTCTCGGGGGGCTGATCTCCCTCATGAACATAACCACATACCTGACATACATACTTCATACTTTTTCTCTCCTTTTAATATATTTTAAGCTGTCGTACCTTGCGGCCGTCAGCTGTCAGTACCTTGAGCACAATTCCTGCAGATTCCGTAAAAATAAGTCATATGCCCGTCAATCTGCCCGTCAAAATGCTGTCTGGCCGTATCCAGGATACCGTCGATGCTGTCCATGGACAGATCCTGCACACAGCTGCACTCGTTACAGATAAAATGATAGTGAGGGCTGGTATCCGCATCAAAGCGGTCGGTTCCGTCGCCCAGACGCAGACGCTGGATCTCGCCCATATCCGCCAGCAGAGTCAGATTACGGTATACCGTGCCCAGGCTGATATTGGGAATCTGCTGCCGGACATTCATATATACTATATCTGCCGTGGGATGATCGCGGCGGCTCATAAGAAACTCCTTGATCATCTCCCGCTGCCTGCTGTATTTCAGCGCCATACCCTTCCCTCACAAAATGATATTGATAACGATTACTGATTTATTATAGCTTGTTGAGAAAAAAAGTCAAGTGTCTGAAAAAAATTTATGCTTTTTTAATGAACATATTCGCTTTTTTTTACGCTCTGCCCAAGGATATGTGTTATACTGATTATAGCAATGGCTCAGGCTATGCATGGAGAGGTAAGTTTGGAAGCTTCACTTCCAAATACGTATTGGTGCAATATCATGGGCCTGGCCCATGATATGCATGGAGAGGTAAGTTTGGAAGCTTCACTTCCAAATACGTATTGGTGCAATATCATGGGCCTAGCCCATGATATGCATGGAGAGGTAAGCATGAAATTCAAAACCAGACTCAGGGTAACCTTTATTACCATTATTTTTTTGCCGCTGCTGCTGACAGCGCTGGCGTTCTGTACCATCGGGCTTTATTTGATGAATAACTCTCAGGGCAATACTCTTCGGGATCTGGATCTCACGATGATGGCAGAGCCCGTGCAGTCCTTTATCGGTACGGCGGATGATGTATACAAACAGCTGGCGGAGCAGGCGGATACGGATGTGCGCCGACTGGAAGACAGGGAGTATCTGGAGGAGATGAACAACTCACTGCGCCAGAAATCCGCTTATCTGTTGATCCGCAAGGGGGACGAGATTTATTATGCAGGCAATCAGGAGGCGGCGCAGCGGATATTTGAACGGCTTCCGAAGTTCGGCGAGGGAGATCTGGAGGAGGATGCCAGCTATTATTTTAATGAACTGAATAAATATGTGAAGCAGATCGACTTTTATTTTCAGGACGGAGCCGAGGGAAGCCTGTTTGTGGTCATGAAGATCAATTCGCTGATCTCCCGCCAGCTGCTGATCGATATGGTGATCGCGATCGTGCTGATCCTGATTTTTACCAGCCTGATGCTGACACAGTGGATTCATAAGGGCGTGTTTGACCCGGTCAATGAGCTGAATATTGCCATGACGAATATCAAAGAGGGTAATTTTGATTATGCGCTGCAGGCCCGGATCGGCGGTGAGATCGGGGATCTGTACCGCAATTATGAGGATATGAGGCTGCGGCTGAAGGAGAGCACCGAGGAGAATGCGGAGCAGGAAAAGAAAAATAAAGAGCTTGTCAGTAATATTTCCCACGATCTGAAGACACCCATTACCGCCATCAAGGGCTATGTGGAGGGGATCATGGACGGCGTGGCGGACACGCCGGAGAAGATGGATAAATACATCAAAACCATTTATAATAAGGCTAATGACATGGACCGGCTGATTAATGAACTGACCGTTTATTCGGGAATCGACAATCACCGTATTCCCTACAATTTTCGCCGGATCAATGTGGCGGATTATTTCGGAGACTGCGTGGAGGAGGTGGGGCTGGATCTGGAATCCAGGAATATCCAGCTCAATTATACCAATCTGGTGGAGGCGGATACCTTGGTGATTGCAGATCCCGAGCAGATGAAGAAGGTCATCAACAATATTATCAGCAACAGTGTCAAATATATGGATAAAAAGAACGGTGTTATTGATATCCGGATTCTGGATAAGCCGGATTCCATCCAGGTGGAAATCGAGGACAACGGCAAGGGAATTGCCCAGAAGGATCTGGGAAAGATATTTGAACGGTTTTACCGGACGGACGCCTCCCGCAATTCCGCCCAGGGCGGCAGCGGCATCGGTTTGTCCATCGTCAGAAAGATCATTGAGGATCACGGCGGTTATATCTGGGCTACCAGCAAAGAGGGAGAGGGCACCTGTATGCATTTTGTGATCCGCAAATACAGGGAGCTGGTGTAAAAAGAAGCTCGAATGCTCACAGTGCTTCTGAGTCTTACATGTGGGGAATACCGGAAAGGGGGCATTCCCCGGTGGGCTTTGAGACACAGCGCAGCCATGGCGGGCAAGTCAAATGACAGGAAAGGCAGGATGTTATGAGCAAGATATTGATTATTGAGGATGAGGAAGCTATTGCAGATCTGGAGAAGGATTATCTGGAGCTCAGTGATTTCCAGGTGGATATCTGCAATCGGGGCGATCAGGGCCTGCAGACGGCGCTGACCGGAGGCTATGATCTGATTATTCTGGATCTGATGCTGCCCGAGATGGACGGTTTTGAGGTATGCAAACGGATCCGGGAGGAGCAGAATATCCCGATTCTGATGGTATCGGCGAAAAAGGATGATATTGACAAGATCCGGGGGCTGGGACTGGGGGCAGATGACTATATGACCAAGCCCTTCAGCCCCAGCGAGCTGGTGGCTCGGGTGAAAGCCCATATGGCCCGTTACGAGCGTCTGGTGGGCACTAACCAGAGACCGCAGAACGATATTGTGGAGATCCGGGGGATCCGCATTGATAAGACGGCTCGACGTGTCTATGTGGACGGCGTGGAGAAGACCTTTACCACCAAGGAGTTTGAACTGCTGACTTTCCTGGCAGAGAACCCCAACCATGTTTTCACCAAGGAGGAGCTGTTCCGGGAGATCTGGGATATGGAATCCATCGGAGATATCGCCACCGTCACCGTGCACATTAAGAAGATTCGGGAGAAGATCGAGGCGGATACCGCCAAGCCCCAGTATATAGAGACTATCTGGGGAGTGGGCTACCGCTTTAAGGTGTAAGAATTATACTCTGGCACCGGACAACTGCCGGTTTACAAATTCCCCTTTTCGGTGTACGATATAGATAGTGAGACAAAATGAGCCATATGGTTCCACTATGTATTTATCAAAGAAACAGGGGATATTGAGCATGAGTGAGTATATTTTAAGCTGCTGCTCCACAGCGGACCTGAGCCGGGAGCATTTTAACAATCGGAATATTCATTATATCTGTTTTCATTTTGAACTGGCGGGAAAGCAATATATGGATGATCTGGGACAGTCCATTTCCTTTCCGGAATTCTATCAGGCCATGGCGGACGGGGCGGATACCAGAACCTCCCAGATCAATGTGGAAGAGTATGAGCAGTACTTTGAAGGCTTTTTGAAAGAGGGCAAAGATATTTTACATCTGACATTGTCCAGCGGGATCTCCGGCACCGTGAATTCCGCGATGATCGCCAGGGATACTCTGCAGGAAAAGTACCCGGATCGCCGGATCTATGTGGTGGATTCCCTGGCGGCTTCTTCCGGCTATGGCCTGCTGATGGATAAGCTGGCCGACCTGCGGGACTCAGGCATGGGCATTGAGGAGCTGCATCAGTGGGCGGAGGACAACAAATTAAAGCTGCAGCACTGGTTCTTCACCAGCGACCTGACCTATCTGATCCGTGGCGGCCGGGTATCCAAGGCGGCAGGGCTTGTGGGCAGTGTGCTGAATATCTGTCCTCTCCTGAATGTGGACTATATGGGACGGCTGATCAACCGGGCAAAGGTCCGCACCAAGCGCAAGGTGATTCAGGCCGTGGCGGATAAGATGAAGGAACACGCCCAGGAAGGCGCGGATTACAGCGGCAAGTGCTATATCTCCCAGTCCGCCTGCATGGAGGATGCCAGAGCGGTGGCGGATCTGGTGGAGGAGGCTTTCCCCAAAATGCAGGGTAAGGTAGAGATCAACGATATCGGCACGACCATCGGCAGCCATACCGGTCCCGGCACGGTAGCGCTGTTCTTCTGGGGCGATGAGAGAGTGGATTAAGGGCGTATTTTGTGGGCTGCTGCGCACAAATTAAGGTATATAAATGAGAACTGAGATCATCTATGAGGATCAGGATATTCTGATCTGTCACAAGCCTGCAGGGCTGGCTGTGCAGTCAGCCCGTGTGGGCCAGCCGGATGTGGTCAGCGAACTGAAAAACCATCTGTCCGGGGCTTATCTGGGAATCGTTCACCGGCTGGATCAGCCCGTGGAGGGCCTGCTGGTTTTTGCTAAAAATAAAAAGGCTGCGGCGGCGCTGACCCGTCAGCTGGAAGAGGGAACTCTGCATAAACAGTATTGTGCGCTGGTCTATGGTTGTCCTCCCCAAAACAGCGGGGAGCTGACGGATTATCTGTACAAGGACGGCAACATGGCCCGGGTGGTGCCGGAGAGTACGCCGGGAGCAAAAAGGGCAGTTCTGCAATATAGGGTGCGGACGGTTTCCGGGAAAAGCGAGGATCACTGTCTTACAGGAGAGACTCGGACAGCCGGGAAATCCGTCTGCCTGGATATCCATATTGATACCGGGCGGTTTCACCAGATCCGCTGCCAGCTGGCCCATGCGGGTATGCCCATTCTGGGCGATCAGAAATACGGTACTGCAGAGAGTCTGGAGGAAAGCCGCCGTCTGGGAATCTGCCGAACCGCACTCTGCGCCTGCCGGATCAGTCTGCAGCACCCGGTGACGGGCAAGACAGTTTTTTATGAAATCGAATTTCACACATGAATTTAGCAATGCACCCTGAAAATGCAATATCTGGCAATTATTGTTCTGAACATTCAGAGCATGAGTCTAAAAGCCTGTATCCACGTGATATCGGCCATTTCATCATAAAAGTATAAAAACAGTTCCCTGATGGAACGTGTATTGTACAGCATCATACTTCTATATTCTGACGTTTTTCGTAAACGCGGATAATCTCGTCCGCACGCAAACACCGATAGTGCGAGATTTGTCAACCATATTATATCCCCCCAAAGCTCTCTTTTAGTTACTATTTACAGCCCCTCCACGCTGCATTCGCAAAACCCGCTGCTGCGCAGCTGTTTGTGTCTGCTATCGCAGCCGTGTTTTGCTCATTGGGTGGAGGTTCCTGCTACGCAGTCAGTAAAAAAGTTCCAACCTTTTCAAATTTACGTGTCTATATAGGTGAAAGCTTTCAATGAGGTGCAAACAAGTGAACAGACAAGACGTAGAGAAAACCATAACTGAATACCTGAAGCCCATATTCGGATTTGCTCTGAAAAGATGTAAAAGCATCCACGATGCAGAGGATCTGTCGCAGGAGATTGCGATAAGAGCGTTCCGTGCGCTCCTTGTCAAGGAGGATATTGCGGACATGGGAAAGTTCATCTGGACTGTAGCCCATAACATGCTGAGCAACTACTATCGTGATACTGCTAAAAATGTGTTCGGTGTTTCTATTGATGAGGTTGCGGAGCTTATTGCTGATCCGTACTCTGAACTGGACACCGATGACAATTGCGACGTTATCCATCGTCTCCAGACCGAGCTTGCTTACCTTTCTAAGATGCAAAGAAGAATTGTGATTGCATATTATTTTGAAAATCGTAAGCAGGCAGATATTGCCGAAGAACTGGATATTCCTCTCGGTACCGTCAAGTGGCACTTGTTTGAAGCTAAAAAAGAATTGAAACGAGGTATGGATATGATGAGAAAAGCAAGCGAACTCAAGTTTAACCCTATTAAATTTCACTCCTACTATATCAGCGGTTCCGTTGGTACAAAGTCCTTGGACGAGTTCTTCCGTTCCACACTGTCCCAGAATATCTGCTACTGTGTGCGTAATACGGCAAAGACGATTAACGAGATTGCAGATGATCTGGGCGTTTCCCCTGTGTACGTGGAAACCGAAGCCGAATTCCTTGAGGAATACGGCTTCCTGCAGGCACAGAAGGACAAGTACATTGTCAACTTCATCATCAGTGAGCCGACTGCGGAACTGCTTACTATGCAGAATGATATGCATAAGCGAGCTGCTGAGCTGTTTGCGAATGATCTGTATGATGAGCTGATTTCCTCAGGCATTCTTGACGATCCGGACATCCGGTGCGGTCAGACAGACGAACCAATCTCCTTGGCTGAGTCTCCTAAAGCGGATCGGAACTTCATTCTGTGGTCGCTGATTCCTTATATTGCAGCCTGGTCCGGAGAGAAACTGATGGATAAGAGCATTCCCTTTGAAGAGGTTGCTACAATCCGCCCGGATGGTGCGCATAATATTTGTCATGCGGAGGTTATGCCGGATGATATAGTGCTTCCGGAAGAGTACGTGTATATGAAGAACTGGTGTGGACCGATGTGGAATGGTAACGGTGAGAGCATCCTTTGGCAGATCGACAGCGAGTGGTCAGACCGAGGTGATGATCATGGATTCCAGTATTCTGAAAATGCCAGACGCATTCTCTCGCTTTATGCAAGAGAGTTAGAGAATCGTCTTTCAAAGGATGAATACGCATGGTTGGCAGAGTGTGGTTATGTAAAAACCAACGGAGATTATGATGGATATTTCAAAGCAGCATGGCAGATCGTTGTGCTGGCCAGCAAAGAGATTCAGGATAAGCTGCTTGCTATCGGTGATAGAATAAAGGTAAAATACCAGACTGTCTTTGAGGCGCTGAAGCAACCTTATGCTGAGGCGGTATTGGAATCAGTACCCTCACATCTGAGAAAGGTAAAAGCATATGAGTTACAGTTTGTGTTCCATGCCGATGGCAGATTCCTGCTGCACTGCATCACAACGCTCCTGAAGAACGGCAAACTGAAGGAGCCTACTGAGGGACAGAGAAAATCCTTAACCACACTAATTGCCTTGAATAAATTTTGACCCAAATTTAACCGAAGGCGATTTCGTTCCGCTATATAAGTGAAATTACCGGTGATGATGAAACGTCAGTTTCATACTTATAGACACATATATCAGTGCGAAGCTTGTGTTATGAAATCGAACCGCATTGGATAAAACTATAATAATTCCACATACTATCATCGGAAAAAGCATCCGGGATCCCTACATAGTTACCGGAGCGGAACGGAGGCGGGTATGCTGGAGAAGATCAATACACACAAAATTACGACACTATTGCTGATCATCGCAATAGTGTATTTTTTTCTGCAGTATCTGACTCCGCTGTTTTCTCCCATTCTGGTCGCCATGCTGTTTGTCACAATCTTCGGGCCCTTTCTGAAGGGGCTTCAGGAAAAGCTGCATATCCACCGGCAGGTGGGAGCCGTCCTGCTGCTTTTGGCGGCCTGCGGACTGCTGATCGTCATGGTCTGGGTGCTGTTTTCCTGGATTGTGGGCAGTCTGCCGGAGTGGATCGGGAAGCTGGAGGCGCTGGAGCAGAATCTGCGGGAGCTGATTGCGCGGGGAAGCGCTTCCATCGGAGAGACCCTGGGGATCGACGGGAAATATCTTCAGTCCACGCTGCTGACCCGACTGGATGAGGGAATGGGCTACCTGCAGTCGGAGGGCGCTGCGGGTATGCTGTCCGGCTCCCTGCAGTATCTGCGGAAAGCGGCGGTGCTGGGCGGCTTTCTTGTGACTTTTATCATAGCGGCGGTTCTGCTGGCGAAGGACTATGACCGGATCATGAACAATCTGCTGGACCGGGAAGAATTCCATGTCCTGCTGGAGGTGATCTGCGGGATTATCCGCTATATTGCCACCTATGTAAAGGCGCAGCTGATCATTATGTCCGCGATCTCCCTGCTGGCGGCGCTGGTGTTGGGCATATCCGGCGTCCGCCATGGCGTGCTGTGGGGGATTCTGGCGGGACTGCTGGATGCGCTGCCCTTTATCGGTACCGGGATCGTGCTGATGCCTCTGGCCCTGGTGCAGCTGTTTGAGGGACATTACGGCATTGCCGTTATCTGCCTGCTGCTCTATGGCGCCTGTGCCTTTCTGCGGGAAATGCTGGAGCCCCGTCTGATCGGCAAACGCATGGGCATCTCCCCCATTGCGGTACTGACGGCGGTGTATGCGGGGATCCGCCTTTTCGGGCTCTGGGGGATCATCAAGGGGCCCCTGGGATTTATGATCATCTATCAGACCTGGCAGAGCCTCCAGCGGCGTCTGCGGGAATCCGACCTATCGGGGGGAGGAGGCATGCAAGAACGCCAAAATATCGAATAGATATTGAAAAAGTCTCCGGGAACGAATAGAATAGGAGGCAGCAGAAAGGAATAACAAAAGAGATGAGTCATGCAAATAAGAAGAAATCGGCCGGTTCCGGGCCGGGGTTCATAGAATGTCTGCGGCGGGGACTGCTGTCCCTGCTGGATGTTCTGGTGAGTTTATACATGGTGGCGCTGATCGTGATTCTGCCGCTGTATTCTGCGGAGTCGGGCTATCGGCGTATCGGAACGGAAAAATGTCTGTTCTTTCGTTCCGTCAGCGTGAACGCCTGTAAGATAATCCTGCCGCTGGCGGTAATCTGCCTGTTCTGTCTGGCAGTGCGAAGGTTTCGCATTAAGAGCCGTGACCGGATTTTCCGGCCATATCTGTCCGTCACCGATCTGTCCGCTCTGGTGTATCTGGCGGCGGTGGTTGGCTCCTACCTACATACCTCCTTTCGGGAGGAAACCTCCTGGGGGGATACCTTCTACGGTACCTACAGCTGGTATCTGGGCCTGCTGACACAGCTGCTGTTTCTGGCTGTCTATCTGATGGTTTCCAGGCTCTGGAAGCGCAGGGACTGGTTGATCGCCCTGTGGATCCCGGTACTGTTTATCGTATCTCTGCTGGGATATCTGAACCGATTTGGCATCTATCCGCTTCAGATGCAGGCTTCCGGACCGCAGTATATCTCCACCATCGGCAATATCAACTGGTACTGCGGCTATCTGGTGACAGTATTGTCAGGATTTGCTTATTATCTGTGGCAGGGCGAACAGCTCCCTCGGAAAAGATGGGTGCGCAGTCTTCTCTATGTCTGTCTCGGCGTGGAATTCGGGACCCTCGTAACACAGGGCAGCAGCAGCGGCATCGTGGCCCTGCTGATCCTGCTGGGCGTTTTTTACCTGTTTTCGATGAAGGACGGGGAGAAGCTGCAGCGGTTCTGGGCGGGCTGCATCCTGCTGTTCGCCGTGTGCGTCATTACGCTGGGGATCCGGCTGATCTGGCCGGAAGCCATTACCTATTCGGAGACCACTACGGATCTGCTGACGATGACACCTCTGCCGGTCCTGATGCTGGGGGTATCCCTGCTGTGCTGGTATCTGGTGAGACGCAGCTGCAGGGCCATGCGTTTTCGGGCAAAAATCTGGACAGCTCTGGGCATCACGGCCTGGGCGGCAGCGGGTGCGGCGGCAGCAGGCTATGTGATTTTGCTGGTTCTCAATACCCTGCATCCGGGCAGCATTGGCAGTCTGTCGCAGCTGAAAGCGTTTACCTTTGATGCGTCCTGGGGCAGCAACAGGGGGATCACCTGGACGGCGGGGCTGACCTGTTTTCTGGATCAGGATCTGACGGGAAAGCTTTTGGGTGTGGGGCCGGACGCTATGGGCATCTATATTCACAGCGGCGCTAATCCGGCGCTGAAGCAGCTGGTGGAGGATTACTTCGGCAATCTGATGCTGACCAACGCCCATAATGAATGGCTGACGGTGCTGATCAACGAAGGACTGCTGGGGGCAGCAGGCTACATAGCGCTGATGGTGACGGCGATCCGCCGGTATCTGAAAGCGGGCAAAGCGGATCCCCTGGCCGGTGCGGCAGGGATGGGGATTCTGGCTTATACGGTCAATAATGTTTTCAGCTTTCAGCAGGTCATGAGTACCTCGGCGGTATTTCTGATTCTGGGGATCGGCGAGGCCTGCCTGCGCAGCAGGAAAGGAACGGGTACAGCTTTTGCGGATGAAAACAGGTAACAGCGGTTCATAGGAAAGCGTTGGAAATTGACTTTATCTGCTGCATCTGCTAGAATAGATAGCAGAAGGGGATGATGTTATCCTATGAAGATTGAAAGAGTGGATGAAAAAACAGTAAAGTGCTTTATTTCCAACGAGGAGCTGGAGGAGTACGACATTACTTATAAGGATTTTGTGATGCGCAGCGACAAGGCAAAGGAGATTGTGGAGGAGATTATTGCCCAGGCAGTGGCGGAGGTGGATTACAAGCCCCCTCAGTATGCTTTTGACCTGCAGATCATGATGCTGCCGGACAAGGGCATGATCCTGACATTTTCCGAAAAGACGCCGGAGGATGTAAAAAACGGCGTTAGCTTCGTGAATTATCTGAAGGAGATGCGGCGGATTTTGGGAGAAAAGCTGGGAATGGACAGCGAGACCTTTGCGGGGATGCTGGCTCAGGCGGCTTCCAATGTAGCCGCAGCCTCCCAGATGAACCAGAATAAGCAGCAGGCAGCGGTACATACAGCGGAGAAGCCCCGTTTTGCAATTTTTCAATTTGCCAGTATGCGGGAGCTTTGCGGGTATGCCAATATCCTGCCAAAGAATCTGCGGGTAATCAGCCGTCTTTACCGGGAGGGAGATGCCTATTACCTGTATCTGGAGCGTGGCGGCGCCTCCTATGAGCGTTACAGCCGGTCTTGTATTCAGGCGCTGGAGTTTGGTACGCTGTATGCGGCCACCGAGGATAAGGTCATCTATCTGAAGGAACACGGTGAGTGCCTGATCCCGGAAAAAGCGATTGCGCGGTTGAGAATGTAAGGAAAGCGATACGGGTGTTGCAAAGTAGGAGATTTTACAGATTAAACGGGTTTAAATATTAGTCTTTAACCATTTTGCTACTCCATCGGAATTATTATCCCCAATAGTTCCGGTGGCAATAGCTTTTAGTTCGTCAATTGCATTTTTTACTGCATACGCCTCGTCTGCCATACAGAACATGGGAATATCATTCACCGAATCACCAAATACAATTACCTTTTGACAATCGCATAATTTTTTTACTCTTTGGATTGCTGTTGCCTTGGTCGCATTTTGAGGAAAAAGCTCTAACCAATATTCAGGTCGATAATTATCTTGTTGAAAAACGCAGTTGATTCCCCTGATTTTTTTAGCACACTCATAAAGAGGCTGTAACTCATCTTTCGGCGCAATAAATGTAAAATAACAGGTTTTCCCTTCGTATAATTCATCTTCTGTATTTACCATACGAAGACGATTGTCATCGGAATGGTTATGCAAATAATCCCCAAATCCATCATTCATTCTATCTGCCAGGTATAATTTTACTTCCTTTCCGCCCAAATATGCCGTCGCGAATCCGGGAATCCTGTTATCAGTTAGAATTTGTCGTATGTATTGTAATTCCCTTCCAAATACCGAAATCTCTATTTCCCTTTTAGACTGCGGATTGGCAAGAATTGTTCCGTTTCGGAGGATGACAGGCAGATGAAAGAAAATATCCTTCGTGATTTTGGAGGCAGAGTTAAGCGATCTTGCTGTTGCATAGGTAAGGCATATACCTTGGGAAAGCAAACGGTTTAATATTGCAACACTTGCATCTGAAATCGTTTTATCATCCCGCATCAATGTTCCGTCTAAATCTGTGACATATAGGGTTCTCATAATAGAATCAGCTCCATTCATTTCATCCTTTCCGCAATCATAATATCCATGCAATGCTGATGGGGAATACCGCCGCTATTACAGTCAAAAATGATTTCTTCTGTTTTATGCAATTTCCAGTCGTGGTAATGCATAAAGAGTTCCCCGGAGTTCCAGCGAAAACGATTGCTGTCTTTATCAGGCGGAACCTCGACAAACGGTTTTTCCACAAATACGTTGATTGCATGTATGCCGTTTTCATTTGTATGTTCCTTTAGATTTGATATCAATTCTTCCCTGATTTCCGGCTTAATAAAATGAAACACACCGCTGCTAAAAACGATGTCGTACATTTCGGTCGCACGGAAATCTGTTAAGTCGGCTTTAAAAAAGTCAACGTATGCATTATATCTTTCTGCAAGCCGTTTCCCTTTTTCTATTCCGGTTTCGGATAAATCAAAAGCCGTTACGATATAGCCGTTTCTGGCAAGAAATACGGCATCCTTTCCTTCTCCACAGCCGATATCCAATATTTTTAACGGTTTTACCGGGGGCTTAAGCTTCATGATTTCATAACATAGATTGTTAGGAGTGATTCCCCAATAATAATCCTCCATATCATAGCGTTTATCATAATCAGAATGTATCAAAGACTTATATCCCAAAAGAGAGTCAATGCTTGTATCTAACACGCTTGCAATTATAGGGAGCATATCTACTTCCGGGTAATTTGTTCCGTTTTCCCATTTTGATACTGCCTGAAATGAAACATTTAGTTTGTCCGCCAAGGTTTGCTGCGTGTAGCCTAAAGCCTTTCTCTTATTCATAATCACTGTTCCGATATTCATATATGCAGCTCCTTTTTGCTTTTGAGTATATTTTACTATAAAGGCATGCAAGAATCTATAACGGCATCGTATAGTTTGCTGTTGAAATTCAACCGGGGGTAGAAATTAGGGGTGAATTCCTGTACGGAAAGTATCCATGACACAGTGGCGGTCTCCTGACCGATTCCCGGTTTACCGGAGTACATAGGAAGGAGGTAACGCTTATGACGGCTTTTGAAGATTATAAAAAGTAAAAGTACCATTGATTTTTCAGTAGCATTGAACTAAAATAATAGCTAAGCTGTTTTTTTGTTATGGAAATTAAAAAAGCCCGCAGAATAGGGCTTTTGGGAATCGGCGTGACAGGATTTGAACCTGCGGCCTCTACGTCCCGAACGTA
>CAZFYD010000057.1:0-13414 GCA_964523315.1 uncultured Acetatifactor sp. | reverse complement strand
TACTCCATCTCAATGCCTGCAGCTGCGATCTCAGCGTCAGCAGTCTCAACAACAACCTTCTTTACATACTTAAGCTCCTTCACCTCACAAACCAGAGGAATCATGATCTCCGGCTTGATTGCCCAATCAGGATGAGCCTTCTTCACATTGATTGCTGCACGGATAACAGCCTTGGTCTGCATCTTAGCAATCTCAGGATAAGTTACAGCCAGACGGCATCCTCTGTGACCCATCATAGGGTTGAACTCATGCAGGGAAGCGATGATGGTCTTAATGGTCTCAACGGACTTGCCCTGTGCCTTAGCCAGCTTCTCAATGTCAGCTTCCTCGGTGGGAACGAACTCATGCAGAGGCGGATCCAGGAAACGGATGGTAACCGGGCATCCCTCCAGAGCCTCGTACAGCGCCTCAAAGTCGCCCTGCTGATAAGGCAGGATCTTCTCCAGAGCTGCTTCTCTCTCCTCTACAGTATCGGAACAGATCATCTCACGGAATGCAGCGATTCTGTCCTCTTCAAAGAACATATGCTCGGTACGGCACAGACCGATACCTTCAGCACCCAGCTCACGAGCCTTCTTCGCATCTGTAGGAGTATCTGCATTGGTACGAACCTTCAGGGTTCTGTACTTGTCGGCCCAAGCCATAACACGTCCGAATGTACCTGCGATCGTAGCGTCTACCGTTGCGATCTGTCCGGCATAGATGTTACCGGTGGTACCGTCGATGGAGATGTAATCTCCCTCATGGAACTCCTTGCCAGCCAGAGTAAACTTCTTATTTTCCTCATCCATAGCGATATCGCCGCAGCCGGATACACAGCAGGTACCCATACCACGAGCAACCACAGCTGCGTGAGAGGTCATACCGCCGCGAACGGTCAGGATACCCTGGGAAGCCTTCATACCGGTGATATCCTCAGGAGAGGTCTCCAGACGAACCAGAACAACCTTCTCGCCTCTTGCATTCCAAGCCTCAGCGTCCTCTGCAGTGAACACTACCTTACCGCAGGCAGCACCCGGAGAAGCGCCCAGACCCTTGCCCAAAGGAGTAGCAGCCTTCAGCGCTGCAGCGTCAAACTGGGGATGCAGCAGGGTATCCAGATTACGAGGATCAATCATTGCTACTGCTTCCGCCTCGGTCTTGTGTCCCTCATCTACCAGATCACAAGCGATCTGCAGAGCAGCCTGAGCGGTTCTCTTTCCGTTACGACACTGCAGCATGTACAGCTTCTTGTTCTCAACTGTAAACTCCATATCCTGCATATCATGGTAATGATTCTCCAGGATCTCACAAACCTTGATAAACTCAGCGTATGCCTCAGGGAACTCCTGCTCCATCTGTGCGATCGGCATAGGGGTACGAACACCTGCTACCACGTCCTCGCCCTGTGCGTTCTTCAGGAACTCACCCATCAGCTTCTTCTCGCCGGTAGCCGGATCACGGGTAAATGCAACGCCTGTACCGGACTGGTCATTTAAGTTACCGAATACCATGGGCATTACGTTTACTGCAGTGCCCCAGGAATAAGGGATATCATTGTCACGACGATATACATTCGCACGAGGGTTGTCCCAGGAGCGGAAAACAGCCTCGATAGCCAGCTTCAGCTGCTCTACAGGATCGGAAGGGAAATCCTTGCCTAACTGCTTCTTATACTCCGCTTTGAACTGCTCTGCCAGAGTCTTTAAATCAGCAGCGGTCAGATCTACATCATACTGAACGCCCTTCTCTTCCTTCATCTTGTCGATCAGCTGCTCGAAATACTTCTTTCCAACCTCCATAACCACATCGGAGAACATCTGGATGAAACGTCTGTAGGAGTCATATACAAAACGCTCAAAGGCAGGATCCGGGTTGCCTGCGATCATAGCTGCAACAACTTCATCGTTTAAACCAAGGTTCAGAATGGTGTCCATCATGCCGGGCATAGATGCTCTTGCGCCGGAACGAACAGAAACCAGCAGGGGATTCTGCAGATCGCCGAACTTCTTGCCGTTGATCTTCTCCATCTCTGCAACGCCTTCCATAGCCTGCGCCATGATCTCATCGTTGATCTTGCGGCCATCCTCATAATACTGTGTGCAAGCCTCAGTGGTAATCGTGAAGCCCTGCGGAACGGGAAGTCCGATGCTTGTCATCTCAGCAAGGTTAGCACCCTTACCGCCAAGAAGATTACGCATGGACATATCACCTTCTGAAAACAAGTAAACCCATTTCTTCATGTTTGTCTTTCTCCCTTTTCTTAGATTTAATGTACGGACATAAAACATCGCCCGCACTCATAATTCTCATTTTAACAATTTGATAAAAAAATATCAAGGCAATTCCATTAATTCTTTTTTTCGTCGTCCACTTTCGTCTATTGTACTTAAAAAACTCGGATTTATCAAATGCTTTTTTGGTAAAATTATACAAATTTGTAAGCGTTTACACTCTCTTTTTCTGATTCCGTTACAAAAAACGGGATTAAAGCTTGCATTTTCCCGGATTTTCGGTACAATAAGAAGCAGTGCAGCTGCTGTATATGCAGTAAAAGCGAATATATTTAAATTATAGAAGAAAGGTATCTGAATATGATCAGTGCAAACAATGTAACCTACCGTGTGGGCAAAAAGGCCCTGTTTGAAGACGTAAACATCAAATTTACAGAAGGCAACTGCTATGGTCTGATCGGTGCCAACGGCGCCGGTAAGTCTACTTTTTTAAAAATTCTCTCCGGTGCCCTGGAAACCACCAATGGAGATATTGTCATTACCCCCGGCCAGCGTCTGTCCGTGCTGGAGCAGGATCATTTTAAATACGATGACTATGCGGTGATGGACACCGTTATCATGGGCAATGAGCGTCTGTACCAGATCATGAAGGAAAAGGATGCGATCTACGCAAAGGAGGATTTCTCCGATGAGGACGGTATCCGAGCCAGCGAGCTGGAGGCCGAATTTGCTGAGATGGACGGCTGGGAGGCTGAGTCCAATGCGGCCATGCTGCTGAACGGTCTGGGCATCGATACCGAGTATCACTATGCCCAGATGAAGGATCTGGAGAGTAATATCAAGGTCAAGGTGCTGCTGGCCAAGGCGCTTTTCGGCAATCCGGACATCCTGCTGCTGGATGAGCCTACCAACCATCTGGATCTGGACGCTATCGCCTGGCTGGAGGACTTCCTGATCGACTTTGAAAACACGGTGATCGTGGTGTCCCACGACCGTTATTTTCTGAACAAGGTCTGCACCCACACAGCCGATATCGATTACGGCAAGATTCAGCTCTATGCGGGCAACTATGACTTCTGGTATGAGTCCAGCCAGCTGCTGGTCAAGCAGATGAAGGAAGCCAATAAGAAAAAAGAAGAAAAGATCAAGGAGCTGCAGGAGTTCATCTCCCGTTTCTCCGCAAACGCAAGTAAATCCAAGCAGGCAACCTCCCGCAAGAGAGCCCTGGAGAAGATTGAGCTGGATGAGATCAAGCCCTCCAGCAGAAAATATCCCTATATCGACTTCCGCCCCGACCGTGAGATCGGCAACGAGGTACTCAGCGTGGAGCATCTGTCCAAGACCATTAACGGAGAAAAGGTGCTGGACGACATTTCCTTTATCGTCGGACATGACGACAAAATCGCCTTTGTGGGCAGCAACGAGATCGCCAAGACCACGCTGTTCCAGATTCTGGCAGGGGAGATGGAGCCCGATGAGGGCAGCTACAAATGGGGGGTTACCACCTCTCAGGCTTATTTTCCCAAGGACAATACGGATGAGTTCGACAATGATCTGACCATCGTGGACTGGCTGACCGGCTACTCTCCCGTCAAGGACGTCACCTATGTGAGAGGTTTCCTGGGACGCATGCTCTTTGCCGGTGAGGACGGTGTGAAAAAGGTAAAGATCCTTTCCGGTGGGGAAAAGGTGCGTTGTCTCCTGTCCAAAATGATGATCAGCGGCGCCAACTGCCTGATCTTTGACGAACCCACCAACCATCTGGACATGGAATCCATCACCGCCCTCAACAACGGTGTCATTAAGTTCCCCGGCGTGGTGCTGTTCTCCTGTCATGACCATCAGTTTGTGCAGACCACGGCCAACCGGATCATGGAGATCCTGCCCGGCGGGCAGATGATCGACAAGATCACCTCCTACGACGAATATCTGGCCAGCGATGAGATGGCCAGAAAGCGCACCGTCTTCACTGCCAACCGTGAGGATGACGAAGCATAAAAGGAGTATCGCAATGGTTGACTTACATGTCCATTCCACCCGTTCCGACGGGACTTATACCCCCACCCAGCTGGTGGATTACGCCATGGAAAAAGGGCTTTCCGCCTTTGCCCTGACCGATCACGATACCGTGGACGGGCTTCAGGAAGCCATTTCTTATGCGGCGCAGCTGCGCAGGCAGGCTGCGGAGAATATTGCTCAGGATACCATACCCGCAGCAGCGTCCGGTTCTGACGCTTTTTCTGCCCCGGAGGTGGTTCCCGGCGTGGAACTTTCCACTGAGTACCAGGGAAAAGATGTGCATATCGTCGGATTGTATATTGATTACCGGGATGCCCGTTTTCAGGAATACCTTCGGCACTTTGTCGCTTCCCGTGAGGAACGGAATCACAAAATGTGCACGCTTCTGCAGGAGGCCGGCATGGAGATCTCCTATGAGATTCTGCAGAAAACCTTCCCAGACTCAGTGATCACCCGGGCCCATTATGCCAAATACATGCTGATGCACGGATATGTAAAGAGCATTGCAGAAGCCTTTGACCGCTATGTGGGAGATCATTGTCCATACTTTGTCCCCCGGGAAAAGGTTACACCTGCTCAGGCCGTGTCCCTGATCCGGGAAGCGGGCGGCATCCCCGTTCTGGCCCATCCCATCCTCTATCATATGAGCGACGCCAGGCTGGACACCCTGACCGGGGAACTGAAGGAGGTCGGCCTTATGGGGATCGAAGCCATCTACAGCACCTATCATGCCTGTGACGAACGCCAGATCCGCAGGCTTGCGTCAAAATATGACCTGCTGATCAGCGGCGGCTCCGATTTTCACGGCGCCAATAAGCCCGGCCTGGACCTGGGTACCGGTTACGGCAAGCTCTATATACCGGAGGAAATACTGGATCGAATCCGTCAGGCCCATGAAGACCTGATAAAACAGAGGATGCCGGAGAATTGATCCTGCATCTGTGCAAAAAAACAGAAAGAACCAAAAGGGACTTACCCACTTTTCCCTGCGGGAAGTCCCTTATTTTTACAGTTTTATTTCGAAATCCATCCTCTGCGTACTTTCCAGGCTGTAAACCGCCTGATTCCGCTGCATTTTAGATTTCTTCCGTCTTCACTGCCTCTTCCGCAGGTGCTGCCGTTTCAGCCGGCTCTGCTTCCTCCGCAGGTTCCTGGGGCACTTCTGTCACCTCACCCGCATCCACTACCTCTTCGGGCTCGGGCTCAGGCAGCTTTGCACCGCAATAGGAGCAAAATGCTGCGGAATAGCTTACTTCCTTGCCGCAGTCGGGGCACTGCTGCATCCCCTTGATCCTGCGGATCTCTTTCTTCAGCTTCTCAATCTCTTCTACCGCTGCATCAATCACGGCAAATTTCTCTGCCACCTCTTCCGGTGCATCATCCTTCTGGTTCTCATACACATACTTACCCAGCTCAATGTACGTACCCTTGATGGACTCCTCCTTCATAGCGATCTGACCGGTCATCTTGGAAACCTCTGCGATCTCCTTTGCCTTCTTGGTTACGTCCTTACTCTTACTGCTGATTGTACTGCCGACCTTGTTTAAAAAATCCATACCTTCTCCTCCTTATTTTGCGTTCCGCAATTCCCTCGGTACCGCCCTGACAGCGAATTTTCTGTCTGCCCTGCAGCCGCAGAATCTGCCGGGCACGGTTCGAGCAACTGCTGTTTTCGTTTTGCTGCCATTATGCAGCTATGTCCTAGCCTTCTATAATCAGGTATCTGCCGTCGCCGATGGCAAAGACCTCCTCTGCTTCCAGAATTCCATCTTCATCGGTGCCTTCCAGATCCAGCCCCTCCTCTTCAAAAAAATCCAGTACCTCTTTTTTGCTGTCCACTACTACAGCCATACTCTGTTCCAGAAATTCCTCCGCTTCCTCCGGAGTTTCCACTACCTTCTCGGGAAACAACTGCAGCTGATTATCCAGGAAGCATCGTAGTACCGCATCATCGTACTCATGCATAAAATAATCCTCCTACCGATCAACGTGAGTATTAAGAAGTTTGCTTCTTGCCCCTATCATATCGCCTTTCATACCCACCGTCAAGTAGCTGCCGGGAAATATTCTACATGAGATCCAATGCTTTCAGTTCCTGATACAGTCTGGCAACGGGCAGCCCTACCACATTGTTGTAGTCTCCCTCGATCGCCTTCACAAAACGGCTTCCCAGTCCCTGAATGCCATAGGCTCCCGCTTTATCCATCGGTTCCCCTGTGGAAATGTACCAGCTGATTTCCTCCCGGGTCATCGGATAAAACCATACCTGGGTGCATTCATGAAAAGTACATCTGCGGACTTCTCCCCGGCACCAGTGGTACAGGGTCACACCGGTATATACCTGATGCTGCCTGCCAGACAGATGCTCCAGCATCTCTGCGCCGTCCTTTTCATCCGCAGGCTTTCCCAGAATCTGCCCTTCCGCCGCCACAATGGTATCGGCACCGATTACCAGAAGCTCTTCCTCGTCGGTCTCCTTCCCGGATGCGGCCCGCAGCCTCTGCAGCACGTCACCGGCCTTCTGCGCAGACAATTCCTCCACCACTTTAGCAGGCTCCTTCTCCGTGATATGCTCCTCCACGCCGCTGGCCAGTACCGTATAGTCCAGTCCCAGCCCCGCCAGAAGCTCCCGCCGTCTGGGCGATGCGGACGCCAATACGATCTTCATGCGTATCCTGTCCTTTCTATATATTGCGTTCCGCAGCTCCCTGCCGGAATCTGCTGTTTTAATCACATATACTGTCCGATAGCTTATATAAGTTTATAATATTATATGCCATATAATATATGTGTTGAATATACTATACGGCATATAATATCCTTTGTCAATGCTTTTTTTCTTAAAAAATTCTAAAGAGCAACGATTACCTACCGGTGTATCTCCGGCACAAACCTTCTGCTCTTGTCCACCGGCTCTCCGGCGGCTTCCCTGGCCTCCCGCATAGCCTCTTTACAGAAATACTCCTGAGAGATAAACGGTTCCTTGCCCCGCTTATCCACCTTGGCATAGGTACCGTCAGGCTGCAGCACCTGCGCCTTCACATTATCCCGCAGCTGCGCTTTCAGAATATTCACCAGCTTCTCTTTCAGAGCAGGCTCCTCCACCGGGAACAGGATCTCCACCCGGCGCTCCAGGTTCCGGGGCATCCAGTCCGCACTGCCGCAGTAGATCTCCTCATTTTCCCCGTTCAGGAAAAAGAAAATCCGGCTGTGCTCCAGGAAATTGCCCACAATGGACCGCACCGTTATGTTTTCGCTGACTCCCGGGATACCGGTCTGCAGGCAGCAGATGCCCCGGACAATCAGATCGATCTTAACCCCTGCGCAGCTGGCCTCATACAGCGCCGCAATCACATCCCTGTCGCACAGGGAATTCATCTTCGCCACAATATGGGCTTCCTTTCCGGCCCGTGCATAGTCCGCCTCCCTGCGGATCAGGTACAGAAACTTATCCTTCAGCCACAGGGGTGCCAAGGACAGCTTATTCCAGCCCAGAGGCTCGGAATAACCGCTTAACATATTGAATACTGCCGTGGCATCCTCGCCGATCATCTCATTGCAGGTCAGCAGGCCCACATCCGTATACAGCTTGGCGGTGGCATCGTTATAATTTCCGGTGCCCAAATGGACATACCGCCGGATTCCGTCCTCCTCCCGGCGCACCACCAGCGTGATTTTGCTGTGGGTCTTCAGACCCACCAGTCCATAGATCACATGGCACCCGGCTTTCTCCAGCATCTTCGCCCAGACAATATTGTTTTCCTCGTCAAAACGGGCCTTCAGCTCCACCAGCACGGAGACCTGCTTGCCGTTCTCCGCCGCCTGGGCCAGCGCCGCAATGATCGGTGAATTGCCGCTGACCCGGTACAGGGTCTGCTTGATGGCCAGCACCTGGGGATCCCTGGCAGCCTGGCGAATAAAATTCACCACCGGTGTAAAGGTCTGATAGGGATGGTGCAGAAGAATATCGCCCTTGCGGATTTGAGCAAAAATATCGCAGTCTGTCGGCAGCTGGGGAACCGGCTGAGGCTCATACTTGGGTACCTTCAGCTTTTCAAAGCCCTCCAGCCCATACATTTTCATCAGGAAGGTCAGATCCAGAGGGCCGTCAATGTAATACAGGTTCTGCTCCTCCATATGCAGTTCCTTTTTGATGATTTTCAGCAGCCTTTTATCGATGTTGTTCTCCACCTCCAGGCGTATCACCTCTCCCCACTGCCGCTTTTTCAGCTGTTTCTCGATCTCCTTCAGCAGATCTGCGGCCTCATCCTCCTCGATGCTCAGATCCGCATTCCGCATAATCCGGAACGGATGGGCGCAGACAATATTGTAATTCAGGAACAGCTTGTGGATATTCCGCTCGATCACTTCCTCCAGCAGAATCACCTTGAGGATACCTCCGTCCCCCTCCGCAGTCTCCCGGGGAAGCTGCACGATCCGGGGCAGCACGCTTGGCACCTGCACAGTGGCAAATTCCAGTTCCTCCGGTTTGCTCTTTTTTCCCAATAAGGCGCCAATATTCAGAGACTTATTGCGGATCAGGGGAAAAGGCCTGGAGGAATCCACGGCCATGGGCGTCAGTACCGGATATACATTTTCCTCGAAGTACCGGTCGATGAAAGCAGCCTCCTCCTTGGTCAGCTGCTCATGCTGGCGGATCACACGCAGCCCGTTTTTTTCCAGCAGCGGCAGCAGACTCCGGTTATAGGTGGAATACTGCAGGCCGACCAGCTCATGGATCGCCGCATCTATTTTCTCCAGCTGCTCCTGCGCAGTCATGCCCGCAATATCCCTCTTCGTGTAACCGGCATTCACCATATCCTTCAGGGATGCCACACGCACCATGAAAAATTCGTCCAGATTGGAGGCGGTAATGCTCAGGAATTTCAGCCGCTCAAACAGCGGAATACTCTTATCCCTGGCCTCACTGAGCACTCTGTGGTCAAACAGGATCCAGCTCAGCTCCCGGTTATTGTAATATTTCGGATTGGTAAAATCGATCTCTGCCATGGTTCTCTCTCCTTCCTACATGGGCTTTTTCTGCTTGATCACGGGCTGCACACTGAAGACCTCCTGGAAAAAGTCCGCCTGCTCCTCAAAAATTCCCCGCTCCAGAGTAATATCCTCCGGGGTCTCCACCATGAGCACCAGCTGTTCCTCCTTCAGCGCCGCCTTAACGCCTTTCAGCTTCTGCTTGTGGCTCCGGTCCAGAGCATTGGCGATCCGCAGGATGGCCGTCAGCTTGGCTACCGTCAGATAAGCCCCCTCCGTCAGGGTCGTCCCCACCGCTTTCATCTGATTATAATAGATAAAGGGAGTATGGTTAAAGCGCACCACATTGGCCACAGTCTCCCGCTCCATATGGGACAGGCCGATCATCTCTGTGGCCATAATGATCTGGTAAGAGGTTTCTCCGATATTTACCAGACTGATATATTTGCCGCAGTCATGCAGCAGCGCAGCCAGCTGCAGGTACAGCCGCTCTCTTTTTCCCAGTCCATGGATCTTTTTCATGCTGTCAAATACGGTCAGCGTGATATCTTCCAGAGTCTCCGCCCGTTTGCGGCTGCCCTGGTAGCGTTTGCCGATGTTCATAGCGCAGGCCAGAATATCCCGGTTGAAATCGTGCTCACACAGCAGGATCCGGTTCTGCTCCGCATATTCATAGGCCATACCGTCGCTCAAAGTAACGCCGGGTGCCCAGATCTGCTGCGCACCGGTCAGCTTCATGATCCGCTTGACGATGCAGGCGCTGATGAAGGTCAGATTGGCTGATTCCTCGGAGACATCCAGCATCCGTATAATATCATTCAGCGGCTTTGTCCGCAGCTGCTGGATAAACTGCTCATAATCTCCCAGATTTACCAGATCATTTTTCCTGCCTGCGCTGGCCGCCTTTTTCCTCACCCACACGGACAGGTAATCATCCACCACAATGATGGTCTTGATCTCCCGGTCTTTCAGGTACAGTTTTTTGTAAGTGGCCAGCTGGGCGCTCACGATCTCGTCGATCAGCTCCTCCCGCTGGCTGCTGCGGGTATTCATATGGTGCAACAGCTCCTGGAGCCGCAGTACCCCGATCCGCAGATTCTGGGTAGACACCAGCGTATCATTGTCAAACAGGGAGATCTGGATGCTTCCGCCGCCGATATCCACAATGGCAGTGCCCTCCTCGATGACGGACCGGAAGGTCTCGCCCCGGAAGGCAATGGCCTTATAATCCAGAAAACGCTGCTCGGAATTGCTCAGCACCTCCACCCTGATGCCCGTGCGCTGCCGGATTTGATCCAGCACAATGCCGGTATTCTCGGTCTCCCGGATCGCACTGGTACCATAAGCCCGATAGGCAGACACCTTGTAGGAATCCATGATCTGTGCAAACTCCGACAGCACACGGCACAGTTCATCCATTTTATCATGACTGATCTTGCCGCTGCGGTAGGTATCGCTGCCCAGATCCACTCTCTGCCGGATATGTTCGATGACACGGCCCTGGCTTTTGCCGGTAAATTCAAATATTTTCATGGAGAGCTCAAAGCTTCCCACATCGATTGCTGCAAATGTTTTAACGGCCATTGCTTTCATGCCTCTCTTTTATATAATAAGTTCATTGACTGCTCAGCCCTGCATCCCCAACAGATAATCGATAAACTGCTGGGCACTTCTGCCGGACAGGCCGCTGTGGGCCAGTTCCCATTTATTGGCCTCCGCCAGCAGCAGCTGCCGATCCATCTTCACGCCGTAGCGGTCGGCCAGAGCTGTGACAATATGCTGAAATTCCTTTTTATCCGGCGAACCGAAATAGATGGTCACGCCGAAACGGTACACCAGGGACAGCTTCTCCTGCACAGTATCGCTGGTGTGCATATCCTGCCGGATCTCCTCCTTATCCCGATAATTCTCCCGGATCAGATGGCGCCGGTTGGAGGTGGCATAGATCAGGATATTCTCGGGCTTTTTCTCCAGGCCGCCCTCAATGACCGCTTTCAGATATTTATACTCCGTTTCATTTTCCTCAAAACTCAGATCATCCATATAGATAATAAACTTATAATTTCTGTTTTTGATCTGGCTGATGCATTCCTGCAGATCCCGAAACTGATGCTTATAGATCTCGATGATCCGCAGCCCCCGGTCATAGTAGGCATTGGCAATGGCCTTAATGCTGGAGGATTTACCCGTGCCCGCATCACCGAAAAGCAGGCAGTTGTTGGCTTTGCGCCCCGCCACAAAGGCCTCGGTGTTGTCCACCAGCTTCTGCTTGGGGACCTCATAACCCACCAGATCGTCCAGCTGTACATGGGCAATATTCAGAATCGGCCGGATCTCCACATGCCCCTGTTCGTCATGGCAGATACGGAAGGATTTATGCAGGCCGAATTTTCCCACACCATATTCTTTATAGAACTGCGTCAGCGTGTCCTTCATCTCCCGGGGGGTGCTGTCCCGGCAGAAGCGCTCCGCCAGCTCACAGATCCGGGCACAGATCCGGGTATTATACACCTTGCTCTCCCGGGTGCTGCTGACGTACTCCTCCACCAGCGCCCACTCCGGCACCTGCAGCACCTCCATCATGGGTGCGAAATCATAATCGTAGAATTCCTTAAAGATTCCGATATCATGCAGAGCCGCCTGGTTGATGGTGCCCTCGATAGCTCCCCGGATTTCGCAGCCGCAGCTGTAGCTGTTCTCATTGTTCACCAGCAAATTGGCCAGATAGCAATGCCAAAGATTCCCGTGAAAGCCGTAATTGCCCGCCTGGTCGATCAATCCGTGGATGCACTGGTACAGCAAGGCGGAAAGATCCTCTCTGTTATAATATTCATCATCATAGTGCTTCATGAGCCAGGTCACATCATAAAGCAGCTCCTCTTCCTCCAGATTCCGATAAACGATCAATTCCTGTTCTCTCATAGTCTGTAATCCCACTTCCTAATAATTTCCTAGGATCTTCATATTCCTGGCCTCATCCCGCAGTCCCCGCAGGGCATTTTTCACTGCGCTGTCCGCCAGATTCCCCTCGAAATCAATAAAGAACCGGTATTCCCAGTTCCGATCCTCAATGGGACGGCTCTCAATTTTACACATGTTCAGGTTGTTGTATATAAAATGGGACAGCATATGGTACAGGGAACCGCTCTGGTGGGGCACTTCAAAGCAGATGCTGACCTTTCCGGCATCCTTCCGGAAGATCTTCTGGTTGGTTACGATGATAAACCGGGTGGAATTGTCCTCCTCCTGATTGATCCCGTACTGCAGCACCTCCAGCCCGTACACCTTCGCTGCAGATTCGCTGGCAATGGCCGCCTGAGACTTGTCCTGCTCGTCCGCCACCTTTTTGGCTGCGAAGGCGTTGTTCTGCATGCTGATCTGCCGCCAGTCGTGTTCGGACAGGAAACGGCCGCTTTGCATCAGGGACTGGGGATGGCTGTACACGGTTCGGATATCCTCAAGCTTTGCCCCCGGCACTCCCAGCAGGCAGTGATGGATCTCAATGATCTGCTCACCCACAATATAATTTTCAAACTCCACCAGCAGATCATAGATCTCGCTGACGATCCCCGCCGTGCTGTTTTCAATGGGCAATACCGCAAAATCAGCGCTTCCCTCATCAATGGCGCTCATGGCCTCCCGGAAGGTATCCACATGGAAGCTCTGGATCTGATCTCCGAAATACTGTGCCATGGCCGCCTGGGAATAGGCCCCCTCCGCTCCCTGAAACACCACCCGGGCCCTCTTTGTCTCCAGTTCGTCCACCCCGATAAAGGGAAGCCTGCCCGTGCTGCCGTGCTGTGCCAGCAGCTGATACTGTAGCTTGCGGCTCATGGACATGATCTGTTCAAACAGTTCCTCCACTCCGTGGCTGTTAAACTCATTGTGGGTCAGGGACTTGACCCTTACCAGCTTTTCCATCTCCCGCTGCTTGTCAAACACCTTTTTGCCCGTCTCTATCTTATATGCTGCCACCCGGCCGCAGATTTCCATCCGCTGCTCATACAGGCGGACAATCTGCTGATCAATCTCATCAATCTGGTTCCTCAGTTCCAGTAAGTCCATATGGTTCCTCCAAAATGTGTATGATTTCTTTTTATCATTCACAGCCACTCCACACTGCATTCGCAATCCCGCCTGCTTCGCAGTCAGATTTGGAACAGATATACAGCTTCTTACGAGCAAGCTCG
>CAZFYD010000056.1:0-14175 GCA_964523315.1 uncultured Acetatifactor sp. | reverse complement strand
CATTTCGGTCATATGGACAGGGAGGCCCTATAATATGATAACAGAGATCAGAGAGTGGGCTGTGAAGCTGGCAGAATGCGCAGGACAGTCCCGGGGGCAGGCGGAAGCCTTTGCCTTGAAGCTGGAGAAGAACGAAGATATTCAGGAAGAGCTGTGCTATTATTATGAGCACCAAAGCTTTCTGTGCAAACACCAGGTAGCAGGATATACGATCGTGGATATCCTGGTATGGCAGGTAGATCATTTCAAGGCATTACTGGATCGCCCTGATGAGGTGAACCGCTACAATCAAGACAGGCTGGTGTGGAGCGCCTTTCATACCTTGCTGGAGATGAAGGAGCATCCTGAAAATTATCAGCGTAAGCTGCAGGAGGAGACCGGAACGGATTACGCCGGAAAATATTGATAGTCATGAAAAAAAGCGATACAGCCGCTGGGGAAACAGCGGCTGTATCTGTGTAAAAGGGGAATTCTTCCGGAATTTATGGTAATTACCAATTCAGTTTCTCAACTGAACGCTTTCAGTATACACCAGGATTCGATCTTTGTCCAGTATTTTTTACAAAAAACTCTCACAGAATGTTACTATTTACAGCCGATTTGGACAGATACACAGATTCGTCGAGCTTGCTCGTAAGAAGCTGTATATCTGTTCCAAATCTGACTGCGTAGCAGGAACCTCCACGCTGCATTCATAAAAGCGCCTGCTGCGCATCCTGGATCGTTCTTACGCCGATCAGCTTCATCCTGTCATCGGTTTTCAGGCCTTTCATACATACAGTCGGGAGGATACAGGTGTCAAAACCCAGTTTGCGGGCCTCCGCCACTCTCTGTGCTGCCATGCTGACAGACCGGACCTCTCCGCTGAGTCCCACTTCCCCGAATGCCACCAGCCTGGGGCTGATCTCCCGGTTTTTAAAGCTGGATAATGTCGCAAGCACAATCGCCAGGTCTATAGCCGGCTCCTGAACCTTCATACCGCCCGCTATATTCACATAGGCATCGCAGCCAGACAATTGCACACCGCAGCGTTTCTCCAACACCGCCATCAACAGATTGACCCGGTTAAAATCCGTGCCCGTGGTCTGACGCCTGGGAATGCCGAAATTACTGTGGCATACCAGTGCCTGAATCTCCAGCAGCAGCGGCCGGGTGCCCTCCATGGCGCAGGCCACCACGGAACCGCTGGCTCCTTCAGGTCTGCCCTCCAGCATATATTCCGAGGGATTAGAAACCTCCGCCAAACCCTCCTCACGCATCTCAAAAACGCCGATCTCATTGGTAGAACCGAAACGGTTCTTCACTCCTCTCAGGATCCGGTAGGACGCATATCTGTCTCCCTCAAAATATAACACCGTATCTACCATATGCTCCAGCACCCTTGGACCCGCCACCGTTCCCTCCTTGGTCACATGTCCCACAATGAAAATGGAAATATTCAGGCCCTTGGCCAGCCGCAGCAGCAGCCCCGTGGACTCTCTGACCTGGGACACACTGCCCGGTGCTGCGGAGACATTCTCATTGTACATGGTCTGGATCGAGTCAATGACTACCACCTTGGGTGCCTCCCTGCGAATCACCTCTGCGATATCATCCAGATTGGTCTCGCACAGCAGCAGCATCTGATCCGAAAAGCTGCCGATCCGGTCCGCCCGCATTTTGATCTGTACCTGGGATTCCTCACCGGAGATATAAAGCACCTTGTGGCCGTCTGCCGCCAGCTGCCTGCAGGTCTGCAACAGCAGGGTGGACTTGCCGATGCCCGGATCACCGCCCACCAGAGTCAGAGAACCCTGTACAATGCCGCCGCCCAGCACCCGATCCAGCTCCGCAATCTGCGTTCTGACCCTGGTTTCCTCCCGAACCGCAATATCCGACAGCACCGCCGGGCCGCTGTTTTTCCCTGTTGCCGGATCCTTACCCTTGTTCTTTAAGGAAGCCGTGCTCACGACTTCCTCCACAAAGGTATTCCATTCCCTGCAGCCGGGGCACTGTCCCATCCATTTTGTGGACTCGTATCCGCAATTCTGACAATAAAATACCGATTTGTTCTTCGTCTGTGCCATATTTTTCCTATCATCTTTACCGGTTATTCACGGTAAAAGTCACCTTATTCTGCTTAAATCCCGCTGATACCGTATCTCCCGGCTGTACATTGCCTTTCAGGATCTCCTCGGCCAGGGCATCCTCCACCACGGACTGTATGGCGCGCTTCAGAGGTCTGGCTCCCATCTTCTGATCCGCATACTTCTCCACCAGATGCTCCTTCAACGCACCGGTGAGCGTCAGGTGAATATCCATCTGTTCCTTACAGCGGCTGCACAGGCTGGCGGAGAGCAGCTTTATGATCTCCTTCATGTTCTCATGATCCAGCTGATGGAACACGATAATATCGTCTATCCGGTTGATAAATTCAGGCTTAAAGCTGCGCTTTACCTCCTCCATCACACCGGACTTCATCCTCTCATAGTTGCGCTCCGCACTGTTATCTGCGGCAAAGCCCAGATTCCTGGGATCCACGATCCGCTGTGCTCCGGCGTTGGAGGTCATGATCAGAATCGTATTCTTAAAGCTGACCTTCCGGCCCTTGGAATCCGTAATATGTCCGTCATCCAGCACCTGCAGCAGGATATTGAACACATCCGGGTGCGCTTTCTCAATCTCGTCGAACAGCACGACACTATAAGGATTGCGGCGTACCTTTTCACTGAGCTGTCCTCCCTCGTCAAAGCCCACATAGCCGGGCGGGGAACCGATCATCTTGGACACCGAATGCCCTTCCATATATTCTGACATATCCACGCGAATCATAGCGCTTTCAGAGCCAAACATGGCCTCCGCCAATGCCTTGCTGAGCTCGGTTTTTCCTACGCCAGTAGGGCCCAGAAACAGAAAAGAACCGATAGGTCTGTTAGGATCCTTTAATCCCACACGGCCTCTGCGCATAGCCCGGGATACCGCCTTTACCGCTTCCTCCTGGCCGATTACCCGCTTATGCAGGGTTTCCTCAAGCTTCAGCAGCCTTTCGCTTTCTTTCTCTGCCAGCTTCTGCAGGGGAATCCTGGTCCACATGGATACCACAGCGGCAATCTCGTTTTCGCCGATTTCCATCCGTGCTTCCTCTTTGGCCTTACCGGCCCGCTTTTTCATCCGCTCCAGCTTCTGCATGGCCTCATCCTGCTGATGCTTGATCCGGCCTGCCCCGTCAAAGTCTCCGCAGCGGATAGCTTCCTCCAGCGCATGATCCAGCTCCTGTATCATCTTCTGCAGTTCCTGCTGCTTAGGGGGCACATTCGCCGTCTGCAGGCGGGCTGCCGCAGCAGCCTCATCAATCAGGTCGATGGCCTTATCCGGCAGATTCCGGTCGTTGATATAGCGGCTGGAAAGTTTCACTGCCGCCTCCACCGCCTCCCGGCTGATCGTTACCTGATGATGTGCCTCATATTTTTCCTTGATCCCCTCCAGGATCAGGATCGCCTCCTCTTCCGAGGGTTCCTCCACATTTACCGGCTGGAATCTGCGCTCCAGGGCGGCATCCTTCTCCACATATTTCCGGTATTCAGCGATCGTGGTAGCGCCGATCAGCTGGATCTCTCCTCTTGCCAGGGATGGCTTGAGGATATTGGAAGCATCAATGGCCCCTTCTGCGCCGCCGGCACCGATAATGGTATGCATCTCATCCAGAAACAGGATCACATCCCCTGCGGCAATCACCTCACGGATCACCTTCTTGATCCGCTCCTCGAATTCCCCCCTGTATTTACTGCCCGCCACCATGCCCGACAGATCCAGCGTCAGTACTCGTTTATCCCGCACAGTATAGGGAACATCCCCCTGCACAATGCGCAGCGCCAATCCCTCTACCACAGCTGTCTTGCCCACACCCGGTTCACCGATCAGGCAGGGATTGTTCTTCATCCTGCGGCTCAGGATCTGGATCACCCTGCGGATCTCATCCTCCCGGCCGATCACCGGGTCCAGTTTTCCTTCTCTGGCCAGAGCGGTCAGATCCCGGCTGTATTGCTCCAGCGTACCGGTCCTGCCGGTCCTTCCCTGCTTTTTGCCCAAGTCTTCCTTATACAGGTTAGCGTCTGCACCGATGGCTACCAGTACATCCACATAGATCTTCTGAGGGGAGATATTCATGGTATTCAGCAGACGCACTGCCACATTTTCCCCTTCTCTGATCAACGCCATCAGAATATGCTCCGTGCCGGTACGGGGCTGCCCAAAGCGCTCCGCCTGACGGTGAGCCTCCTCCAGAATCTTCTCCGCCCTGGGGGAGAAGCCTTCCTGCTCCATCACCGCAGTGCCTTTCTCAAAAGCAATCAGATCCCGGATCATATCCATCATCTGTTCCAGAGCTACACCGTTATCGGACAGCACCCTGGCCGCCACGCCGGTTCCCTCCTTCAACAGACCCACCAGAATGTGTTCCGTCCCCACATACCCCTGCTTCAGGGAATGTGCGCATCTCTCTGCCATTTTCAGCGCAGTCTCTGCCTTTTCTGTAAACTGTGGCTGCATTACTCCAGTCCTCCATACTCCTCATAGATTTCATCAATTAATTCATGCATCTCTTCCCTGGTAATATTTTTACAGCTTCCTTTAGCCAATATTACCCGAAGTTCCTTTTTTAATTCTGCGATCGTCTGCAGCTTATCCACATCAATCGCAATGATCGCTCCCCTGCGTCTGTCCACCTTTACATAGCCTTCCTGCTTCAGCACCGTATAGGCCTTGTTCACCGTATGCATATTGATGCCTACCATATCCGCCAGCTGACGGACACTGGGCAGGGAATCTCCCTCCTGATACTGTGAAGTAGCTATCCCCATGATGATTTGATTTCGCAGTTGCAGATACAACGCCTCATCACTGTTAAAATCAATCTCTATCACCATACACAGTCTACCTCCTTCTCTTTTGTTATACTTATCTTATCACAAATGACGCATATTGCAAGAAGCGGAAAAGAATTTATAAAAATTTAAGAGGAACCCCTATGGGTCCCTCCCTGCCTTATCCTTAGTTATCTTCTTCTCCGTCCCAGTTCAGGAACTCAAATTCAAACTCATCATCGTCCGCCATAAAGTTTTTGGACTGCCATGCAGCATTCTGGGAATTCTGCTGCGCAGGCTTCGCCGAGGACTGCGCAGCGGGCTTGGACGCCGACTGCTCAGGCTTGGACGCCGACTGCTCCGGGCGGGATGTCTGACTTCCCGCAGTTTTCTGGGTACTGCCTGTAGGCTTTGCCTGGCTGCCTCCTGCGGGTCCGGTCTGACTACCTGCCGCTCTGGCCTGCTGGCCGCTGCCGGTCTGTCTGCTCTGGGTACTGCCTGTTGGCCTTGCCTGACCGTTTCCTGTAGGTCTGGTCTGGCCGCTGCCGGCCGGTCTGGTCCGGGTACTGCCTGCACCTACCGTGGGCATGCTGGCCCTGGCTGCCGCGCGCTGACCCTGTCTCTTGCGGATCGTTTCCTGTTCCACCTCTTCAAAATAAGCGGCATCCATCATATCCCGGATCTTAAAGAACAGCAGGGTTGCCGCCAATGCCAGCAGGATCACCATCACCACAAGTATAATCATAATGGTCTTCATGGATTTCAGCTTTGCCTGACTCTGGTTATACAACTCCTCATACTTCTCCGCCGTGTCAAAGATCTCCTCGATGGAATACTTCTGGTTGGTGGTATAATCCAGCAGATACCAGCCTTCATCCTCCAGAGATGTCTCAAAATCCTTGTGTTCCGGTTCCGTCACCGGCTCCTCCGGCGTTACCGGATCTTCTGTATCGGGTGATTCCGACTCATCGGGAACCTGATCCGCCGGTACAAGCTCGCCCGCTAAGGACACAAAATCCTGCCGCACAAAGCCTGTCACCTGTCCGCTGGCGTCGCTGTAACTGATCTGATACCAGATCTTTCCCTCGCTGTCCGTGGCAGTACCGGTGACAGTCAGCACCACATCCTTCTGGACTGTGGTCACAATGCTGCCGGAGGTTGATGCATCGGAACGCACCCTTACCTGTTCTCCGATCACCTTGGCGCTGATCGGTTGAACCGCCTGTACATCGGAAACAGAAGTGGAAGGATCGGAAGACGGGGTAGTCGTTGTGGCAGTCCCGCCGCTCACCTTTTCCATCAGATCGGAACGGACATAGCCGGTCCGGTTGCCCTCAAAGGTCACCTGATACCATGTCTTGCCGTCTGCGCCGGTCACTTCACCGGTAATTGTCAGAATATCCCCCTGCATGGCACCGGAAAGCATTTCACTGTTTGTGTCCGCGCTCTCCCGGATCTTTACGGAAGTGGCCGTCACCTTGCCCTCTTCCGCATGGCTGACCAAAGTGGTCATCCCTACCGCCAGAACCATCATTACCACGGTTATCACAGCCATCACCATGGTTTTTAACTGTAATCGTGTTTCCTTTGTCTGTCTCATTCGCAATCCCTTCCTGTCATTTTATTTCCGCGAGCAATGAGGCAAGCGCTGCGAAGCAGCATTTGCCGAATGTCGCGAGGGTCAATACCCCGCAGCTTGCTGCGCTACAAGTTTGATGCCCCGTCAGCTTGCTGCGGGGTTGTTGACTTATCACGGGTAAATCGCTTTGCTCCCTCACACTGGGGCGGAAGCTTCCGCTCCGTACCGGTGCGCCGCAGGTTCCTTACGTCTCATCTATGGCTTTTCCGATATCATGGCGCATATACTTATTTTCGAAGGAAACCCACTCCGTTGCCTCATAAGCTTTCGCCCTGGCTTCTTTTAGGGTAGCTCCTTTGGCTGTCACGCCCAGCACACGTCCGCCGTTTGTTACCACTCTGCCCTGCTCATCAAATTTGCTGCCGGCATGGAAGCAGTAATAATCCTCCCTGCCCTCAAAGTTCTCCAGACCCTTGATCTCAAAGCCCTTCTGATAGGATACCGGGTAACCGTCCGATGCAAGCACCACGCAGACCGCCGCATTATCCTCAAATTCCAGGTCGATGTTCTCCAGGGTGCCATCGATACAGGCGTCCACCACATCCATGATATCATTTTTCATCCGGCACAGTACCACCTGCGCCTCCGGATCACCGAAACGGGCATTGTACTCCAGCACCTTAGGTCCCTTGGGGGTCAGCATCAGGCCAAAGAAGATTACTCCCTTGAAAGGTCTTCCCTCTGCCGCCATAGCGTCCACTGTGGGCTGATAGATATATTTTTTACAGAATTCATCCACTTCCGCCGTATAGAAAGGGCTGGGAGAAAAATTCCCCATACCGCCGGTATTCAGTCCCTGATCCCCATCCTTGGCTCTCTTGTGATCCTGAGCAGAAGTCATGGGCTTGATCGTCTTTCCGTCCACAAAGGACAGCACGGACACTTCACGGCCGGTCATAAACTCTTCGATAACCATGCGATTGCCGGCGCTTCCGAAATGCTTATCCTCCATGATCTCCTTCACACCGGCTCTGGCCTCCTTAAGCGTATTGCAGATCAGCACGCCCTTGCCCAGCGCCAGTCCGTCCGCCTTCAGCACAATGGGCATCTTCGCAGTCTCCAGATACCGAAGCGCCTCCCGGGGATCATCAAAGGTCTCATAGGCGGCGGTGGGAATATGATACTTTTTCATCAGATCCTTGGAGAAGGCCTTGCTGCCCTCCAGAATCGCCGCCTTCTGATCCGGCCCGAAGGTTCGGAGACCTGCTGCCTGCAGTGCGTCCACCAGTCCGCCTGCCAAAGGATCATCCGGTGCTACGAATACCAGATCCACAGCCTTTTCCCTTGCATAGGCAATAATCTTATCAAACTCCATCACACCGATGGAGGGCTCGCACTCTGCAATCTGTGCAATGCCCGCATTGCCGGGCACACAGTAAATCTTCTCCACCCGCTTACTCTTCTTCATACTGACTGCGATAGCGTGCTCTCTGCCACCGCCGCCTATAATCAATACCTTCATCTCACTCTGTCCTTTCCATATGCTGTCTCACGTAACAGTTCAGCGCCTGTATACCTGATTGTCCCGGATCTCCAGCCGGCCGTTGGCGATATCATCGATGGCCTGAGGAAGCAGGATCCACTCCGCCTGTTCCATCACCCGGCGCTGCAGGATCTCGGGGGTATCCCCCTGCTCGACCATCACCGGTTTCTGGGCAATGATGGGGCCCTCGTCCATGCCCTCATTGACAAAATGCACGGTGGCGCCGGTTACCTTTACGCCCCGCTCCAAGGCCTTCTCATGCACCTTCAAGCCATAGTAGCCCACACCGCAGAAGGAGGGAATCAGGGACGGATGAATATTCACGATCCGATTGCTGAACGCATGCACCATCCGGGGCGGAATCCTCACCAGAAAACCTGCAAGCACCACGATATCCGGCGCCAGCTCGATCATTTTTCCCGTAAAGGCCTGATCAAAGGTCTCCCGGTCGGGATAACTCTTCGGCGACATACAGATGCCGCAGATCCCGTGATTTCCGGCCCGCTCCAGCGCTTTCGCTCCCGGATTGTTGCTGATCACCGCCAGTATCTCTGTGTTGGTGATCCGCCCTGCATCGACCGCATCCATGATGGCCTGCAGGTTGGTGCCGCCCCCTGATACGCATACCACAATCTTTAACATAAGGTTACTCCCTTTTCTCCTGCCTCACAGGTTCCGGCGATCCATGCCTTTTCACCGGCTGCCTCTATGGCCTCCACCGTCCTTTGGGCATCTGCCGGATCCACAGCCAGCAGCATACCGATCCCCATATTGTAGGTATTGTACATCATCTGATCTGCAATACCGCCCTTCTTCTGCAGAAGTGTGAAAATGGCAGGCACCTCATAACTGTCCAGCTCCACATGGGCATTGATGCCCTCGGGCAGCATCCGTGGAATATTCTCATAGAAGCCGCCGCCAGTGATATGGCTGCAGCCCTTTACGGTCACTCCGGCATCCTTTACGGATTTCAGCGCTTTCACATAAATCCGTGTAGGGGTCAGCAGCGTCTCTCCCAGAGTCGTGCCCAGTTCCTCATAATAAGTATTCAGGCTCTCCGCGCTCATATCGAACACCTTGCGCACCAAGGAAAAACCATTGCTATGTACACCGGAGGAAGCGATAGCCACCAGCGCATCTCCGGGCCTGATATTCTCCCCGGTGATCAGATCCTTCTGATCCACCACGCCCACTGCAAAGCCTGCGATATCATAGTCGTCCTCCGGCATCATGCCCGGATGCTCTGCGGTCTCGCCGCCCACCAGAGCGGCGCCTGCCATCTTGCAGCCCTCGGCCACACCCTTGACGATCGTGGCGATCTTCTCGGGATAGTTTTTGCCGCAGGCAATATAATCCAGGAAAAACAGGGGCTCGCCGCCTGCACAGGCCACATCATTGACACACATGGCCACACAGTCGATCCCAATGGTATCATGCCTGTCCAGTACCATCGCCAGTTTCAGCTTAGTGCCCACGCCGTCCGTACCCGACAGCAGCACCGGATGCTCCATATTCTTGATGGCATCCATGGAAAAAGCGCCGGAGAAACCGCCCAGCCCCCCAAGCACTTCGGGGCGCATGGTCTCCTTTACATGCTTTTTCATCAGTTCTACGGACTTATAGCCCGCCTCAATATCCACGCCAGCCTTCTTGTAATCCATACTGCAAAATCCGCCTTTCTCTTCCTTTATCGCAACTCAGAACGCTGTCTACTTTTTCATCCCTTCCAGATAGGCCTTGTAGCCCTGCTCCTGCAGCTTTGCATCCTTGCCCTGTACCTGCTCCTTCAGGTTGCTGCCGTACTCCTTCAGCTTCTGCAGCAGCGCCTCGTCCGAGGTTGCCAGGATCCTGGCCGCCAGCAGGCCCGCATTAGCGCCGCCATTAATGGCAACCGTCGCCACAGGAATGCCGGAGGGCATCTGCACGATGGAATACAGGGAGTCCCTGCCGCCTAAAGAAGCGGTGTGCATCGGGATGCCGATCACCGGCATCGGAAAAATCGCTGCGCACATTCCCGGAAGATGCGCTGCCATACCCGCACCTGCAATAATCACCTTAAAGCCCTTCTCCTCAGCGCTCTTTGCATACTCAAAAAATACATCCGGCTCCCGATGGGCGGAGATAATGGTCATCTCATAGGAGATACCCAGCTCCTCCAGTACATCGGCTGCCTTCGCCATGATGGGCATATCCGAATCGCTGCCCATTACAATACCTACTTTTGCCATAATATCCTCCTCTGTGCACGCCATACTGCCTGATCTGGTTACTATTCACAACCCTGATCCGAATAATTCTAACAACAGTGTACTAGATTTAGTGCCGGTATGCAAGCGATTTTTGTATATATTGTGGCAGCTGCGTTACTATTTACAGCCGATTTGGACAGATACACAGATTCGTCGAGCTTGCTCGTAAGAAGCTGTATATCTGTTCCAAATCTGACTGCGAAGCAGGAACCTCCACCCAATGAGCAAAACACGGCCGCGTATCGCCCTTATTTCGGCTGATCCAGCGCTTCATTCAGCGGCTCGCAGCCCGGCAGCACAAAGCGGCCTTCCGCAATAATGGGAATCCTGATGCCGTCCTTTGTCACAGCGGTCAGCTCTCCGAGCTCATCATAGGGAATCGTAATATCCGTGTGACAGTTGAAATAAGCGGCTGCCGGATCGGTATGACGCAGCAGGGACTTCTCATTCTCTCTTGCCACAATCTCCTTGCCGTCCGGATTATACACGGCAATATCCTCGGTATGGGAATAGCAGGTATCCCCCACTGCAAAATGCGGCCCGGTCTTCTCTGCAATCAGAATGGGCATCTTATCCTCAATCCCCCATTTGCGTGCCACCACATAAGCAGTGGTATTGGTACCGATGGCAAACTCGCCGATGGGCAGCGTCTCCCGATGGAAAAGCACGTTTTCCTTAATAAAACGCTTTCCCTCCTCCGCATCCGGGAAATTGGTGCAGCTGTAGTCCACTACCATGCCGTCTTGGAAGCGGACGGTCAGATTCTGATATTCCAGTCCGTTTAAAAATACCCGGGATACATTCAGGACGCCATTGGTTCCCGCCAGCACCGGGGAGGTAAATACCTCGCCCACCGGGATATTCACATCCGCCACACAGTTTTCAAAGATCGTTTCCTTCTCCGGCTTCTCAAGCTTCCACAGATTCACGGTCAGCTCCGTGCTGTTGCCGTTCATCCCCCGGATCTCCACATGATCCGCCGTATCCAGGGCATCAATGATATGCTGCTGGATATGGCGGTATTTCATATAGTCCAGCGTATTGACCCTGATGGTATCGGCAAAGATCTCCCGAAAATGTTCGCCGATCTCCGGTACCGGGAAAGCGATGATCGTAAAGCTGCGCTCCTCGTACAGAATATACTGCCTGATGAGCTCCTGATACTGATTGCTGTACTCCACCCACTGCTTCTGCAGATCCTCCGACATCTTTACCGCCTGGCGCTTGCTCACCGGCGTAAAGGGCGTCTCACCAAAGATCTCCACTACCGCAGGACCCGCATACTCTCTGGCGGCCTGTTTATAATGCTCAAAGGCAGTCCTGTATACCTCCAGATTGCGCTGTGCCAGCGCCTTATCCCATACCAGCGCCCTATCGTCCTTATGGTCGTAGGCGAACTGCCGGTTAGGGCTTGCTCCCTTCAGGCCCACCGACTGCATGCCTGCCAGAATGCCCGGCTGATATCTGCGGATCACAGGCCGGAGGCCCAATTTTGCAAAATTTTCCAGGGCTTTCCGCAGCATCCGCTCAAAGCCGATATGATAGTACATCTCCACTGTCTTTTTCTTCGACAAATCCTTGCCCGTCACTTCAAACCCGATCCGGTAGCCCTCGGTATAGGTATCCGCCATCGTATCAATGGTTTCCTGGGAGAGACCGGCCAGGAATCCGGCGGTCTCCAGCTCATTTTCCGTCACATATTCCCCGTACCGGTACAGATAGCGGACATCCGTAAGATCCGCACTGCGGATGATCTCAGCAGACCGGTTTCCCTCCGGACATACCATATACCGAACGGACTTCTCCGCCTGAATATCGGAATAGTCGCTGCAGTACCAATACACAATCTGGCGTATGGTTTCATAGGAGGGCAGCTGTCCGTCCTCCTGCTGCTGATTGGCAAAAGCGCTGTAGATCTCCACAAACAGCTCCATGCGGATCAGCAGATCCTCCATCTCCTGCTCCGCCGCAGCTATGATGCCTCCCCGCAGTTCTCCATAGACAGCGGACAGCAGCTGTCCCCACTGCTCGCCTGCCTTTTGAACCGCATAAGCAGGGTTACCCCAGCTCTCCTCATAATGCTCCGGCAGAATATCCTCATACAGCAAACGGTTCCACTCCTGCAGCTGCGCCAGATCCGCCTGCTCCATCCGTCCACCTGCCGCAAAATCATAATAACCGCTGACCTTTTGCAGGAAATCGGCCGTCCGACGGAAATACCCGTCAAACGCCGGACGCCCCAGGCTCTCCGCTGCGATCTTCCCCAGCCGTTGTGACACCAACTCATATCTCTCCTGCAAAATCTCTGTATTTTCACACTGCATCTTTTCCATCCTGTTCTTATCCTCTTTTCTGCGCTGCCAGCGCTTTTTTAACGGTTCAGCCCCCGCCATTCGCGAAGCCGCGCCTAAGGCGCTTATCCTCTTATGGCTGAACTGTTCCTACACATAAGCCGCCACGTACAGTATTCCGCTGATCATGGCCAGGCTGATCCCGTTTAACAGGATCCCCAGCCAGCCAAACAGCTTAAACCGATCCTTTTCCCGCACCGCCAGAATCCCCAGGATCAGACCGATCAGGGACAGGAGCGTGGCAAATGCCCCTGTAAAGCCGTACCCCGCAGGAATATCCCCATCCCTGCCGTAGGACAGCAGGGTCACCACCACCAGCGATACGGTACATAAAACGCCAAAAACCGTAGACATAACGGCTTTCTGGGAATGCTTACGGTTCGTGAACATATAATTTCTTTTCTGTGACATGCCTTCTTCTCCTGAAAATGGGCATGCCCGCCGCCGGGAACGCCCATGTCCTTTCTGACTTCCGATTAAAAAAGAATCTTCGACTTGCCCGAAAGCAGCCTGGCCCCTCCGATGATCATCAGGATCCCACCGGCCAGTCCGACCACTAGCGTTACCACGCCTACTGCAATGTTCATGGCGCCTGCGCCCTTCATCACCTTATACACCTTTTCTTCCATAAAAACACCTCTTCCCTTCCTGTATCTGCAAATCTCCGCCGCAGACACCAATGATCCGTTTTCTGTCACCGAGTGTTTATTATGCCCCGTACTGCGCATAATAGGCATCTATAGACGACTTCAGAGCATCGTCGATCAGAATCTCTCCCTTATAGGGCCTGTTGTACAGATGCTCAATCACTTCTCCCATGGAGACGATGGCACGGGCTTCAAAACCATATTTTTCCCGGATCTCCTGAAGAGCGCTCACTTTGCCGCCAAGTCCTTTTTCCATGCGGTTCAGGGATACCATGAGCCCCTTGATCTCCACGTCCGCCTGTTCCTTTAAGATCGGGAGGGTCTCTTCAATGGACTTGCCGGAGGTGGTCACGTCCTCGATAATCACTACTCTGTCCCCATCCTGCAGCTTGCTGCCCAGCAGGATGCCCACATCGCCGTGATCCTTTATTTCCTTGCGGTTGGAGCAGTAACGGATCTCTTTGCCGTACAGTTCACTGTAGGCAATGGTAGCTGCCACGCTCAGGGGAATCCCTTTATAAGCCGGTCCAAACAATACGTCAAAATCATCCCCGTAATTCTCATGGATCGCTCTGGCATAATACTCGCCCAGCTTTTTCAGCTGCGAACCGGTCACATAGGCTCCCGCATTCATGAAGAAGGGGGACTTTCTTCCGCTTTTTAAGATGAACTCGCCAAACTTCAGTACCCTGCTGTCTACCATAAATTCAATGAATTCCTGCTTGTAGCTTTCCATTGTCTGTTCTCCTTGCTTTCCTGATATTTGTTTTATCTTAGCATACTCGCAATGGTTTTTCAATCAAAAATACCATCCGGCTTCCAATACCTGCGCACTTTTTCCACAAAACTGCCGCCCGAGTTTGCCACTTTGTAAAACCAGTCAAATAAATTTTCCCCTTATTTTGCAAGGTTTGTTACTATTTACAGCCGATTTGGACAGATACACAGATTCGTCGAGCTTGCTC
>CAZFYD010000055.1:0-14438 GCA_964523315.1 uncultured Acetatifactor sp. | reverse complement strand
TCATATACGGATTTGTGCAGTATCGCAAGCACGGCTTGCGATATGCATGGAGAGGAAAGTTTAAAAAAATTTTTTTCTCTCCGCCGCTAAAGTATTTCGGAATCCGTCCGATAATAATTGTGTAAGCAGGGATGCAACATTTTCAAGCAAAATGTTGCATCCCTGCTTTGTCCCCCCTGCTGTTACTGTTCGCGACCCCCCTGCTGAATATTTTTCCCACAATCTCTTTTCATATGTAATGGATCGTGATATAATCGCAATATATATAAAACGGGCATATTGCGGGGATCTGCGCGCAGAGCGCCGACAGCGGAGGACCCTTTTTGCTCTCTCGGATGGGTACAGGATGAATTCAATCCCGGAAAGAGTTTGGAACAGGACTATCAATACCGACTCCATGAGCGGCAGGAGAAAAAGCAGGAGGTAAATGTTTGAAAAAACAGCTAAAGGAAAAAATACTGGAATCTCTTTCCTCGGTCCTGCCGATTACGGCAATCGTGCTTTTGCTGAGCATTATTGTGGCGCCGGTTTCTTCGGGAACCTTCGTCCTGTTTTTGTTCGGCGCGCTGCTGCTGGTATTCGGCATGGGACTGTTTACACTGGGGGTTGACCTGGCGATGACGCCCATGGGAGAAGGCATGGGTATCGAGATGAGCAAGGCCAAAAAAGCACGGTATCCCATCATCATCAGCTTTGTTTTCGGGGTCATTATCACTATGGCGGAGCCGGACCTGCAGGTACTGGCGCAGCAGGTTCCCGCGATCCCCAACATGGTGCTGATCCTTGCCGTGGCAGTGGGAGTCGGCATCTTTATGATGATTGCCATTGCCCGTACCTTTTTCAGGATCCCGCTGAATACCCTGTTGATTTTCTTTTATGGGGCGGTATTTATTATAGCGTTTTTTGCGCCGGATACCTTTGTCCCGGTGTCCTTTGATTCCGGCGGCGTGACCACCGGACCGGTCACCGTTCCCTTTATTATGGCAATGGGTATCGGTCTTGCCGCACTGAGAAGTGATAAGGGCTCCCAGGGGGACAGCTTCGGCCTGATTGCGCTGTGCAGTATCGGCCCTGTGCTGGCGGTATTGATTCTGGGCATCTTTTATCAGCCTCAGTCCGCTGTATATGAAATGACGGAAATCGCGGAAATCGCAACGACGCTCGACGCTGCCCGGGAATTTATGACAGCGCTTCCGGCATATTTCGAGGAGGTTGCCGTTGCCGTACTGCCCATCGCAGCCATGTTCTTTTTGTTCCAGCTCTGTACCCGGCGTTTTAAAAAGCGTCAGGCGCAGAAAGTCATCGGCGGTCTCATATACACCTATGTGGGGCTGGCGCTCTTCCTCACGGGGGTGAATGTGGGATTTATGCCTATGGGACAGTTTCTCGGCGCCGCCATCGGCGCCAGCGACCGGAAGTTCCTGCTCATTCCCATCGGCATGCTCATGGGATACTTTATCGTGGCTGCGGAGCCGGCCGTACATATTCTGAATAAGCAGGTTGAGGAAGTGTCCAACGGTTCCATTTCCGCCAACTCCATGCGGATAGGCTTGTCCGTTGGCGTGGCTGTCTCGCTGGGCATTGCCATGCTGCGGATCCTTACGGGCATTTCCGTAATGTACTTTTTGATTCCCGGCTATCTGATCTCCCTGGCGCTGAGCTTCTTTGTGCCGAAGATCTATACCGGTATTGCTTTCGACTCCGGCGGCGTTGCCAGCGGTCCCATGACCGCTACCTTTCTTCTGCCCTTTGCCATGGGGGCCTGTGAAGCGGTGGGAGGCGATATCCTGACAGATGCCTTCGGAATCGTTGCCATGGTTGCCATGACGCCGCTGATCACCATACAGTCCCTGGGACTGGCCAGTGAGATGAAGAAACGCGCAGCCGCAAAATACATCCAGAATCAGTTCGATCAGATTGAGGATGTGGTGCTGTATTATGACACAGAATAGAAAGCAGGTGGGTATTTATGAGGAAAACCAGGCCGCCCATCATCAGGGCTGCGGAAAAGCAGCAAAAGGGAACTGAACGCCCCAAGCTCCTTGTCACCATCGTGGAACGGGGAAAGGGCAAAGAGATCATGAAGCTGTATAACGAGGAGGGCGTGAACTACCATTATCAGACCATCGGTCACGGTACTGCCACCTCCGAGATCATGGATATCCTGGGACTGGATTCCAAGGATAAGGATATTATCATCAGCTTTTCGCCGGAGAGCCTGATTGACGAGCTGATCTATAAGATGAGCGATGAGCTGCGGGGGGTGGTTGACACCAAAGGGATTCTCTTTGATCTGAAGCTTACCGGAGTGAGCAATATGCTTGCGGCTGCACTGAGTATTACCGCACAGAATCACAGCAATGGGGGAAAGGAAATGTCAGAAATGTTATCCGAAAGCAAGTATAGTTTGATACTCGTCTCCGTGAATCAGGGGTATACGGAAAATGTACTGGATACTGCCAGAAAGCATGGCGCCCGGGGCGGCACGGTGGTGCGCGCCAGATGGAGCGGAGACAGGGAGTTTGAGAAGTGCCACGGCATCAGCTTTCAGAAGGAAAAGGAGATCATCGCCATCGTGGTGCCCAACGATATCCGCAGTCAGATCATGGACGCTGTAAATGCGGAGTACGGTCTGAAGACGGAGGCAAGCGCAGTGGTATGCTGCACAAGGGTGGATCATTTTGCCCCGATCTGATGATATATAGGCTGAACTGTTCATATTGGCAGAATCTTTCATAAAAATTAAGATTTATTTTGTGGACAAAGTTCTGATTTAGAGATACAATACAATAGATAATTATGATCCGTAGAAAGGAAACGATACGATGAAAAGGATAAAGTTAATGGCAATCGCCTTGCTGGCAGCCTGCCTTCTGGCCGGCTGCGGAAGAGGAGAAGAGGAGACCGATGCACCCACCATTGAAGCGCAGCCGATTAATACGGAAGCGCCGGCGCAGTCTTCTGAACCGGAGACGACCGGGAGCAGCGAGGAAGAGCCGGAGGTGACTGTAGCCTCCACAGAAACGATTGGCGAGAGAACGGTAGTGGACGGTAAGATGCAGAGCTATCTGACCGGCGAGTGGAAGGACGCGGATGTGGTAAGACGCCGCAGCATGGCGGTTATGATCCCCAACAATAAAGCGGCGCTGCCCCAGTACGGCATTTCCCGGGCCAGCATTATCTACGAGGCGCCTGTGGAGGGACGTATGACCCGTCTGATGGCTTTCTTTGAGGACTATGATGATCTGGATCATATCGGACCTGTGAGGAGCGCCCGGGACTACTATGTATATGAAGCCATGGGACTGGACGCAATCTATTGCAACTGGGGTCTGGCAATCCCCTTTGTGGAGGATCTGCTGGCCGGCGATGAGGTGGACAATATCAGTCAGGCGGTAACCGGTATTCACAACCCCTCCTCGGAGGCATTTGACAGAATCGACAGAGCGGGCTATAAAAAAGAGTATACCGGATATATGTTCATTGACGGCTACAACAAGGCGGTAGAGCGTCAGGGCTATGATACGGAATATGCTTCCGATTTTGAGGGGGCATTCCTGTTTGCCAATGACGGCCATCGCGCGGAATATGCGGATATGCCGGATGCGACCAAGATCTATCCCGGAGGTTCCAACAGCAATTCCAGCGGCTACGGCAATGCGCAGCCGGTATTTGAGTACAATGCGGAGGATGGTCTTTACTATCGTTATGAATACAGCAGCAAGCAGATTGATGAGATGAACGGGGAACAGCTGACGGTCAGCAATGTGGTGTTCAAGGTCTGCGACGGCGTGGTCAGAGAGCCGGTTGCCAATGACTACATGTACTTTAAGACCCATGGCAGCAACGTGGCCTATGTCTTTACCAACGGCAAGGTCATCACGGGTACCTGGTCCCGTGACACCGAGAAAGATGTGACAAGATACTTTGATGAGAACGGCAACGAGATTGTGTTCAATCAGGGCAAGACATGGATCTGCAATATCTGGTCTGATTATACGGACTGCATGGAATGGGAATAAAGAACTGATCATAACGAGATAATCAGGTTATTGGGGGCTGCGGAATTTTCCGCAGCATCCTTAATTTTACAGGAATATTCTGTGTTCATCCACAGAACAGGAGCGGATGGGAAACAGGAAGCCCCTGGGAGAACAAATTGAATTGTCTGAGAAAAATGAACCAATGAAGAGGTACTCAAGGACTATGATAAAAAAACAAAGCCAGTATGAAAAAATGGTGGAGACGCCTGTATCCAAACTGATTATTACTCTTTCTATCCCCACAATTATCAGTTCGCTGGTGACCAATATATATAATATGGCAGATACTGCATTTGTAGGCCATCTTGGAAACAGCGCCAGCGGGGCAGTGGGTGTCGTTTTCGGATTTATGGCTATTCTGCAGGCTTTTGGTTTTATGTTTGGCCAGGGCTGCGGGAGTATGGTATCCAGATCCCTGGGAAGAAAGGATGCGGAAACAGCCGGCAGGATTGCTTCCACTGGTTTTTTTTGCGCTTTGTGTTTCGGGATTCTGCTGGAAATCCTGGGCTTCCTGTTCCTGGACTTTCTGGTAAGCGTACTGGGAAGCACAGAAACCATTGCCCCATATGCAAAGACATATATCACCTTTATACTGCTCTCATCGCCTGTTATGGTTCCCAGCTTTGTACTAAACAATCTGCTGCGCTATGAGGGTAAGGCTTTGCTGGGAATGTTCGGACTTCTGGCAGGGGCCCTTCTTAACCTGATCGGAGATCCGATTCTGATGTTCGGTCTGAACATGGGAATTGCCGGCGCCGGTCTTTCTACAGCGATAAGCCAGACCGTGAGCTTTTTGATTTTACTCAGCGTATTTCTGAGAGGAAAGACACAGTGCAGACTGTCAATCCGCAGTGTGTCTCTCAATTTTCGGGAACTGTTTAATATATGCGCGACCGGTCTGCCAAGCCTGCTGAGACAGGGACTGAACAGTCTGACTACCATGCTTTTGAACTACGAAGCGGCGGTTTATGGGGACGCGGCGGTTGCTGCGATGAGCATTGTTACACGGATCAGTATGTTTATCTTTTCTTTCGCGATAGGAATAGGCCAGGGCTTTCAGCCCGTCAGCGGATTTAATTACGGAGCGGGAAAATACAGTCGTGTGCGGAAAGCATACCGGTTCACTGCAGTACTGTCGGAAATCCTCATTGTAATAATCAGTACCGGTGTATTTCTGGCTTCCGATAATCTGATTCAGCTCTTTAGGGACGATTTGCTGGTGGTGGATATTGGTACGAGAGCTTTGAAGCTGCACTGTATAGCTCTTCTTTTTTTGCCGATCTGTATGGTGACCGAAATGATGTTCCAAAGCACCGGACATAAGCTGGGGGCGTCGGTCCTGTCTTCCCTGCGCAGCGGTATATTTTTCATTCCCTGTCTGATCATACTGTCATATGTCAGAGGACTGGCAGGTATTCAGGAAGCGCAGCCGCTCGCCTATATCCTGGCATTCTTTCCCTCTGTCTGTTTTGCGGCATGGTTTTTTTATAAACTTCCCAAAGTGGATTGCGCTGCATCATAAAATTCATTGTCTTGCGCCATAATTTTGTTCAGCCGGCAGTCGATGAAATGCCAGATACTTCTATAACAAAAAACAAGTATTATATGATTTATTCCCACAATAAAACAGCGGATACCACTGCTTATTTATGATACAATGATTACTATTCACAGCCGATTTGGACAGATACACAGATTCGTCGAGCTTGCTCGTAACATAAATGAGCGTTAGCGAGAAGAACATGCTTGCATGTTCGGTGAGCGGCGGATTGTGGCTGATGCCGGAGTCCGGCTGAAATCAGGCTGCGGATCAACAGGGGAGATGAATTGATATTATGAAAGCAGCGGTTAAAAAAGTAAACAGGGATCTGATCCTCCATGGGAATATGATACATGCGATCCTGTCGCTGGCGATTCCGGTAGTAATCAACAGCTTTCTGCAGACCATGTATAATCTGACGGATACCTATTGGCTGGGGAAGATCGGCACTTCGCAGCTGGCGGCCATCAATCTGGTAACGCCGCTCCAGAACATCATCATTAATTTCGGCAGCGGGATAACGGTGGCGGGTTCCGTGCTGGTGGCCCAGTATATCGGCGCCAATCAGAAGGAGGAGGCACGCAGTATGGCCAACCAGATTTTTGCTGCGGCCATGCTGCTGGCTGTCTTCTGCTCCTCAGTCTGTTTCCTGATTACTCCCGGCATTGTGACCTGGCTGGGGGCGGATCCGGAGACCTACGGACATAGTGTTATGTATCTGCGGATCGTGATCTGGGATATGCCCTTTCTGTTCACGGTCAATCTCTTTTCCGCCATCCATCAGGCCCAGGGGGATACGGTGCGGCCCATGTTTCTGAATCTGGGCGGCATCATATTGAATCTGTTTCTGGATCCGCTGTTTATCGTGGTGCTGCAGATGGGAGCGGGAGGAGCAGCGGCAGCCACGCTTTTTTCCAAGATGGCGCCGGCAATCGTGGCCTTTATCCTGCTGACCAGACCTCGGCAGGAGATTCGCGTCAACCCAAAATATATGCATTTTGAGAAGGAGAAGCTGAAGCTGATCCTGCGTATCGGCCTGCCCTCGGCCATCGGGGGGAGCACCATGCAGCTGGGGTTTCTGCTGATGAGCCGGAATGTGTATGCCTATGGAACCCAGGCCATGGCGGCTTACGGCATCGGCAACAAGGTCAACAGCCTGATTACCCTGCCTTCCAACGGCATCGGCTCCGCAGTGGCTACGATCGTGGGACAGAACATGGGGGCCCGGCAGCAGGACAGGGCGGAGCAAGGATACAGAATTTCCATGCGGATCTGTGTTGTATTTTTGTTTATCGGTGGTATGATATTATCCAGAAAGCCGATTTCCACCGCTATTGTCAGTATATTCAGCGATGATGCGGAAGTGATCGCCATGGCCGCCGAATTTCTGAGTATTATGGCCTTCTGGTGCTTTGCCAACGGGGTGTACAATTCCAGTATGGGGCTGTTTCAGGGGACGGGGCATACGGAGGTCACTATGGCCATCGACGCCTCCAGACTCTGGGTGTTCCGTTTTCTGACGCTGTGGTTCTGCGAAGAGGTTCTGCATATGGGCGTTCGCAGCGTCTGGTACTCTGTGGTGGTCAGCAACGGAACCTCCGCAGTGATTCTGTATCTGCTGTATCGTTTGGGGATCTGGAGAAAGGCAAAGATCAAAATACACCCGGAGGATGAGGAAAAAAGTGAAGGGCGGACAGAGGAAAAAACCATATAGGGCACTGAAAATATATGGGATCTGGCTGCTGCTGGTGGTATTGACCAATCTGGCGGCCTGGACGGTCCCGGGGCTCTGCGACTGGTATATCCGGCATATTTTCCTACTGTGGGTAAATACCTACGGCCGGCTGATGGATCTTTTTCCTTTTTCGGTGGGAGAACTGATGCTGGCGGCCGGCGTAGGACTGGTGGCGATTGCGCTGGCGTTGGGGCTGATCCTGCTGGCGCGGGTGATCCTGCGGGGGCTGAGACGCTGCCGCAGAAAGATTTCGAGCGGTGAGGGGGCCTGGTGTCCGGCGGGCATCCGCAGGTATTATATCTTTTTTGCCTGGACGCTGCTGGCAGTGTGCACGATTATGACGCTCAACTGCTCTCTGCTCTATCATGCCGGCACTTTTTCCGAGCAGTATTTCCCGGATGCCGGGGAGGAGTTTACCTTAGAGCAGCTGACCCGGGTCCGCAATATGGTGGTGGAGCAGTGCAACGCCCTGGCACTGGAGATGGAGCGTGATGAGGATGGCAGGATCCTGTATGACGGCACTGCCCGGGATATGCAGGAGGCGGCCATCCGGGCCATGCAGAAGCTGGGCGAAAGCTACGACCAGCTGGACGGTTATTATCCCCATCCCAAGCCCTTTGCGGCCTCGGACTTTTTCTGCCAGCAATATATGCAGGGGTATTTCTTCCCCTTTTCCATGGAAGCCAATTACAATGATGTCATGTATATTATGAATAAACCGGATACCTTCTGCCATGAACTGGCACATTTGCGGGGCTATATCTATGAGGACGAGACCAATTTCATCAGCTTTCTGGCCTGCATCCGGTCCGGGGATCCGGTCTTTGTCTACAGCGGCTACCTGTCAGTGCTGAATTATCTGGATAATGATTTCTATCAGGCCATCGGCAGGGATCAGGACGCCTATCTGGCTCAGCCCGTGATCTCGGCCCAGGTGCTGGAGGATAATGTGTTTGTGACCGAGGAGGAGTGGGAGCGGATCAACGGCAGCGCGCTGATTGATACAAAGACCGTGGATCAGGTCTCGGATGTGCTGCGGGATACCAGCTTAAAGGCTTTTGGCGTCAGTGACGGGGTGCTCAGCTACAACAGGGTGGTGCAGCTTCTGCTGGAATGGTATTATTACGGTGATTCCACAGAATAGTTTACAATTCCTGAATTTTCTGCTATACTGTAAAAGGAGTTTCGTTTTTCTGATAAAAGTGAACCGGAAATAAACGCCTGAGAAAAGAGTAGGGATTCATGGAGATAAGGGACAAAATCAAGAACGTGCTGAGCCAGGAGGAATTGTTGGAGAAATACAAATACAGTCTGATTGTCATTCTGATTATGGCAATACATGTTATTCTTATTGCTCTTTTCGCCTATTTTCAGATTCTGCCGCTGATCCTGCTGAATATCGGCAGCGTGATTCTCTATATCATCTGCCTGGCTGTAGTCAGACGGTGCAAAAGTCTGCTTTTTGTTTTTTACGCTACCTATCTGGAGATCATTATCCAGTCTTTTGTGACCACTCTCTGTATCGGCTGGCATTTTGGATTTCCCCAGTACATTATTGCATTGGTTCCCTTTGGCTATTATATGTGCCATACCCTGATCAGAAACAGGCGCAGGTATGTGATCGCTACGATGATGGGCCTTATCGCCTTTGCTTCGTTTATTGGCTGCAGAATGCTGTCCATGTATTATGGAACAGTCTATCAGCTGGAGGTGTCGTCGGGCGTAGAGATGGGAATCTATATTTTTAATTCCACATGTAATTTCGGCTTTCTGTTTATTGTGACGGCGATCTATATTTTTGAGATGCAGGCAGCCAACAATAAGCTGCGCAGCCAGAATGCGGTACTGGACCGGCTGGCAAATATCGATCCTCTGACCGGGCTGTATAACCGCCGAAGCATGCAGGCATTTTTCAGCCAGGCCATGGAGACGGAGGCGGAAAGTCCTTTCTGCCTGGTTATGTGCGATATTGATGATTTTAAGAAGATTAATGACACACATGGTCACGATATAGGAGATATGGTGCTGCGGGAGATCGCCCGGCTGATCAGCGAACAGGTGGATCATTATGGCCAGGTGTGCCGTTGGGGCGGTGAGGAGCTGCTGCTGTTGCTCCATTGTGAGCGGGAGGAGGCGTGCCGGATCGCAGAAGCCGTCCGTCGGGAGGTATACGAGTTTCGGTTTCCTGTGGGAGGGCAGAGCATCCAATGCTCCATCACTATAGGGGTTGCCTTACATCGGACGGGGGATACTATCGACCACACGATTACGCATGCAGATAATAGCCTGTATTACGGTAAATGCAATGGCAAAAACCGGGTGGTATTCGAAAAAAATCCTGAGAATTTCTAAAAAAGTATTGACATTCCCGGGCGCTGCATGTAAAATATCCAATGTTGCGAGGGCCGATATCCCGCCCTTGGGACGTACAATTTTATGCTCCGCTGTTTGCGGAGGGGTTATTGACTTATGCGGGTGTAGTTCAATGGTAGAACACCAGCCTTCCAAGCTGGATACGTGGGTTCGATTCCCATCACCCGCTTTTTTGTTTTCCCTTTATTTATAAAAAATATCCTTAACGGTTGAAATTTTCAATAATCTATGTTAAAGTACCTAATAGTTAGACATATCTAACCAATGTTACATAAAACGATTTCATGGTTTCCTCTGTATGCATATCGCAAGCCGTGCTTGCGATACTGCACAAATCCGTATATGAAACGTCAGTTTCATACTTGTCACAGATGTATGAGGAGTATATCTGTGGTACATCGCAGGGTAATCATGGCATAAGGGTAATCATGACATAGGGAGGTAGAATATGCTGCAGGAAATGGAAAAAGACGGCTTTAATCAATATGGGACAGAAAGCTATCACAGAACCCAGATGCAGAAGGACAGGATCATTCAGAAGCTGAAGGAGCGGGGATGCCGCATTACCCGGCAGAGGCTGCTTCTGCTGGATATCATATTGGAAGAGAAGTGCTCCTGCTGTAAGGAAATCTTTTACAGGGCAGCCCGGCAGGATGAGAAGATCGGCTCGGCCACCGTATACCGCATGATCAATACGCTGGAGGATATCGGCGCCATCAGCCGGAAAAATATGTACAGAATTGCCTGCGGGGAGGAATGCGATGTGGAACATACCTGCACGGTGAAGCTGGATGACGGCACTGTGCTGGAGCTGCCTGACAAGCAGTGGTATCAGATCGTTCAGTCCGGGCTGGCAGCCTGCGGACTGTGCCAGGGGCAGAAGGTGTGCAGCGTTACGACACAGGTCTGCGAGTGCTTTGAAACCGGTCTGTCCTGCGATCCGGCATAGTCTTTTCGTGCATTAGCAGCCGGAATTTCCGGTGAAAAGGTAAATTAATCATAGGACGTGACGATAAAAATAGTACAGACGCTTTTGGCCAAGGCATTTGTAATCTATTAAATAGTCACCACGGATGGTACAGTTGCAGGGATACGGAGATCCTGATATTGTAGCATCCTTTTTGCTTATGCGTATATACAAGGGCGCATCGCCGGCAGAGCTAAGCCGGCTGGGAATCAGGGAAGTGCGGGCAGAAAGGTGAACTGGAAACGAGGGGCGTTTGCGAATTGAATCAAGTACAATAGGAATGGAATCCGCCAGAAGCTATACGGCTTCAAAAACAAGCTACAACCGTTTTGTATTAAGGGATTACATACAGGGCGGCACAAATACCGGCACGAATGTGACCGGTCAGGAATTGGGCATGGGAAATATGAAGGAACAGTCTACCGAGAATCAGAGCGAAAGCGGGGAGGGCAGCGAGAAAAACCGGATGCTGACTCAAAGCGGAATCTCGGAGCTGCGTGAGCGGGTGGAGAGTATGCGTACGGGCAGGGTACAGCTGCGCAGCAGCTCTGTCAATACCGTCAGCAGCATGCGCAGCTATACGATGCGGTATATTTTCCTGCTTCTTTTCGGAGATGACAGGACACGGAATCTGCTGAATGAGGATGAGAGTCTTGCCTCCGCCGATACCGGCAGCCAGAAGGGGAATGCCACCCTGCAGCTGCAGCCCTTTAATATGAAGGTGCTGTCCTTTAACTCCGAGGAAAGCTATATGGAGCAGGAAAATACGCTGTTTTCCTCCGTGGGTACGGTGCGGACAGCGGACGGCAGGGAGATCAGCTTCAATGTGGATGTGGCTATGAGCAGAAGCTTTACCCAGACCTACCAGCAGGAACTGAATCTGGCAGCTTTCCAGCAGACCTGTGATCCCCTGGTCATCAATTTTGACACCGACACTGCCACGCTGAGCGATCAGAAGTTTCTGTTTGATGTGGATGCGGACGGCGAGGAGGACCATATTTCCATGCTGGGTGCGGGCAGCGGCTATCTGGCGCTGGATAAAAACAACGACGGCGTCATCAATGACGGCAGTGAACTGTTTGGACCGCAAAGCGGTAATGGTTTCCAGGATCTCGCGGCTTATGATGAGGACGGAAACGGCTGGATCGATGAGAATGACAGCATCTGGTCCAAGCTGCAGATCTGGTGCAAAAATCCTGACGGCTCCGACAGTCTGTACACTCTCGGTGAGAAGGGCGTGGGCGCTATCTGCCTGCAGAATGCGGCTACTGACTTTTCCCTGAAGGGCAGCGGCAATCAGGACAACGGCTATATCCGCAGCACCGGTATTTTTCTCTATGAAAACGGCAATGTGGGAACGGTGCAGCATCTGGATCTGGTACAATGAGATGATTGAGAATAACAGGATAAAAACACTTTCTGTTTTTTGCAGAAAGTGTTTTTATTGTGCAGCGTTTTTCTGTGGGAAGAAGGATCGATCGGCGTATTCGCCCCTGTTATTCCTTAAAGGTTTTTAGGGGTACATGGCCGCGGTCGAACAACAGCTCGTTGGTCTCCAGAATCGTCTTTTTATGCTGCAGGGCAAACAAAATCAACGCATCACGCTCATCCCTTGTATACAGCTCCCTGTTGCAGGACAGCTTCAGCAGCTTCTGTGCTTCGTCACCGGAAAGGCATAGCCCAAACGCGATGGCGATCAGCTTATCCCGAGACGGCTTTTTTTCACCGGAAAATATCTGGTAGGCATATGTACGGTCGAGCAGAGAACGGCGTACCACATCTGCTCTGCTGACTCCCTTTTGCGACAGCAGCATTTCCAGATGCTCGGGCAGACTGCAAGTCAGCATATTCTCCTTATTTTTTGCCAGATAGTCCTCAATATCCGTTGCGGCCTTGATTTCATGGCTTAATTCCTCAGTCGATTTATTAAACGTCATATTGCTTTGCCTCCAAAATATATGATATAATCAAGTATACCGAAATACTGATAATTTGACAAGATCGGACAAAAGAGGATGGAATACGAAGAGGTCAGGCTGATAAAGCGAAGTGAAAAATGCACGGTACAGCTGGTGCGCGAAAAGGATGGAGATCAGGTTTTTATCCGGAAAATATTGAAGGGACAGCATCCGATCTATCTGACACTGCAGGACTGCCGGCATCCGTATCTGCCGAAGCTCTGCGAGGTAGACATAGCGGAGACTTCCACAGTGATTATTGAAGAATATATAGAAGGGCAGTCTCTGGGCAGTGCAAAATTATCGGAGAAGCAGCTGCTTAACGCTGTCAGGGAGCTATGCGCTGTTCTGGAATTTCTGCATGGAAAGGACATCATTCACCGGGATATCAAGCCCTCCAATGTTATCCTTGCAGAAGACGGACATATCCGCTTGATTGACTTTGACGCAGCACGTATGCCCAAGGAAGATTTAGAGCAGGATACGAAACTGCTGGGAACACGGGGATATGCACCACCTGAGCAGTATGGTTTTGCCCAGACCGATGCACGGGCCGATATCTATGCCCTTGGGATAACACTGAAACAGCTTTTGGGAGATAAGGCCCGGAAACCCTATTACAGGCGGGTGATTCAAAGGTGTACCAACCTAAATCCTGATGAGCGGTATCAGTCCGTCCGGCAGGTGGAAAGGGCTATTTTCCGGGGAAAACGCAGGATTCTGTATAGTTTCGCGGCGATTCTTCTGCTTGCCCTTTTATGCGCAGGCGGGAATATAGTATACCGGTCTGTATGGCGTGAAGAGATGCAATCCGGGAGCGGGGAGCTGATCGTCCTGCCTGCGCCGGAGGATCCGCACTGGGATGGCGAGACGGGCATCGGCATATGGGGCAATGTACCCGAGTCGGGCATCGGGGACGGCGAGGTGGCTTATCATTGGAGATTGTACAGAAGAGACACAAAGACGCCTCCCGATCCTGATAACGATACATGGGAGCTGGAATGGGGGACGAGAGGGAATGGAATGATCGATCGTGAAACCTCTGCATGTAAAGTGACGATTGGATATAATTTGAAAGAAAACGGGTTTTATTATTTTGCCGTATCTGCTGATGGAGACGGAGTGAATTATGCCAGCAGTCCCTATGCCATATCAGATGCCTTTGAGTATACGGGTGAAGCTGCGCCGATGCTGCCTGCACCGGTGGGACTTGAGTGGAAAATGTTTGAAACGAGTGAGGGCAGGGAGTATTATGCTGCCTGGAGTAATCTCGATGATTATGTGGATGAGGACATATTTAACGTCACCGTTTACGATAAAGACGGAAATTATGTCATGAATAATATCTGGACAAAGGAAAGCGTCATGTCCGTAGGGTATAACGGAATCCGGGTCAGAAGGGAGTTCTTAGCGGATCTGGACGGCGCATACCGTTTTACCGTTGAGGTTTACACTTCCCGGCCGAATGAGTACCAGTCGTTTCTTTTACCGGATCCTGCGCCGGAGGAATACTACAGTCCCTGGTATTACCGTTATTAAATCACAGTCCCGGCCTGTGACCGGCATCCGCCGCTTACCATGAGTGAGCAGGAGCCGTATTCCCGGATATATTATAAATATGATGCGATTACAATCCCTGTGCCGATTGCGGCACAGGGATTTTTTGGGGTGTGGGCTGGACCGGGAAATATCCTCAGCATACGGTAATGTCTGCCAGCAGCAGACCAAAAACAGCAAAATCCGGCATATAATAAACTTCACAATACGGGTTACTATTCACAGCCGATTTGGACAGATACACAGATTCGTCGAGCTTGCTCGT
>CAZFYD010000054.1:11839-14978 GCA_964523315.1 uncultured Acetatifactor sp. | reverse complement strand
ACTCCTTATCACATAGCCGGAGCTGCCCTGCTTCCAGATCCTTCATCCATTCCGCTCCTACATATTTTTTCAGAAAATGCAGGAATTCTCTGGGGTTTGACAGATCTTTCTTGTAGCCTTTGTCGTGGGGCACCTGTACGGTTTTCGCCTGCTGCTTTTGTTCTTTCTTCTCATTCATGCTTCCGTTCTTCCTTCCTCCGGTAATGTTACAGGAAGAACCTCCGTCTCCCTGCCGTTAATTAATTGGGAATCATAAGCAAGGAGTTTTCAGGATGGCTGATTTCCACATCAGCCGTAATCGATTCGTAGAATGAAAGATTTTCGACTTGAATTCTTTGCTTGAAAAAATTGTAGCATATAAAAAACAGGAATGCAATATTTTTCTCAGAAATCTTCCCATTGTAATTCCTGTCAAAAAAGCGTACACTATAAGGGTAATTAATGGAAAGTGAGGAGATTCTGATGAAAATAGAACCTTCTGTGCGGCTTGCACACTTTCAGACCGGCATATTTGCCGCATTGAACGAAAAGAAAGAAGAACTGCTTGCCAGCGGGCGCAAGGTGTACAATCTGTCCGTGGGCACCCCGGATTTCCCGGTGGCTGAGCATGTGCGTCAGGCGCTGATCACTGCGGCCGACGATCCCGAGCAGTATCATTACACCCTGCGGGATCTGCCCGAGCTGACCCAGGCCGTGCAGAGCTACTACCGCAGACGTTTCCACGTAGAACTGGAGGCCGACGAGATACTGGCCGTTCCCGGCTCCCAGGAAGGCATAGCCCATATCGGCATGGCTCTGTGCAATCCCGGCGACGTGGTGCTGCTGCCCAATCCCGGCTACCCGGTCTTCGAGGTGGGGGCTTACTTGGGCGGCGCAGAGCTGTATTTTTATGACCTGAAGGAAGGAAACAGGTACCTGCCCCGTCTGGAGGAGATCCCGGAAGACGTCGCCCGGCGGGCAAAATATATCATGGTATCCTACCCCTATAACCCGGTATGCGCCATCGCTCCGCCCTCCTTCTATGAAGAACTGATTGCTTTCGCCGAGAAATACAATATCATCGTGGTGCATGACAACGCCTATTCCGACATCATCTATGACGGCAATTACGGCGGTTCCTTTCTGGAGCATGCCCATGCAAAAGAGGTGGGCATTGAGGCCTTCTCCCTGTCCAAAAGCTTTAACCTGACCGGGGCCAGAGTATCCTTCCTGATCGGGAACCGGGAGATCATAAAGCCCCTGCGCCTGCTGCGCTCCCAGTATGATTTCGGTATGTTTGCCCCCATTCAGAAAGCGGCCATCGCCGCACTGACAGGCCCCTTAGAGGGTGTGAAGACCCAGTGTCTGGCCTATCAGGCCCGCCGGGATGCTCTGTGCGGAGGCTTAAGGGCCATCGGCTGGAATGTGCCGGACAGCCAGGGCACCATGTTCGCCTGGGCGCCGATTCCGAAGGGCTTTGTCTCCTCCCAGGATTTCTGTATGGAGCTGATGGAGCACACCGGCGTGATCTGCACCCCCGGCGACGCCTTCGGCAGCCAGGGCGAGGGCTATGTGCGCTTCGCCCTGGTGCTGCCGGTGGAAACCATCCGGGAACTGATAGACGTCATCGCTGCCAGCGGGATCATCCCCCGCTAATCCGCAGCATGGCTGCAAGCACATTTATCCTTCGCTGAACCGCAGCCATCACCGCAGAGGCAGTCTATCTCCCGCTGATCTGCCATCTTCGGTAGATCAGGCCGCCCAGCAGGGCAAGCAAAAGAGCCAGCAGCGGATACAGGATCATCCCCGCCTGCCAGTTGGTCAGATAGCGGCCCGCCGTGCCCACCAGCCGTGCATCATAAAACGCACTGGCCTTGACCATCTTGGCCGGCAGCAGATACAGACTCTGGGACAGCAGCCTCCACCGCTCCGGCACATTAAGAACCATCGTTCCCAAGATATAGACCACCATCAGACTCATGGACGCCACACTGTTTTTCGTCCAGCCGGACAGCAGCAGTGTCAGAACACTGTGCAGCAGAGCGGACAGCAGGAGCAAAACGGCCAGGATCACTATCGCCTGTCCCATGGTCAAGGCAAAGGGAGAGGAAGGCAGATACATCTGCAGCGCTGCCTTCCAGCTCGTCTGATAGCCATAAAGAATGCCGAAACTCAGCAGGGTGATCCCCCATACGAGAACCGTCCCCGCTGCGCCCAGCGTCAGGGCTGTCAACAGCTTGGCCAGATAGAGCGTACCCCTGCCATGGCGGCTGCACAGCACCAGCTGATCCGTCCTGCGCATATGCTCCTCCGCAAACACACCGGAGAATACCATGCTGATCATCAGCGCTGTCAGCACAAAAACTGTTTTGCAGCTGGCCAGCAGCCTTTCCGGTCCCATAATATTCCAATAGTAACGGTACGGCTCTTGCGGCCCCTGCTGCTGCCAATATTCCGATTCTTCCTCCGAAAGGTACAGGATCTGTTCGTAATCCGTCCGCATCTGCCGGATCCCTCCGTACAGACCGGCAGCATCGATGATATTCACCTCTTCATTACCAACGACTTCTCTCACATAATCGTAGATCCCCCGGTAACCCCTGCGCTGCTCCGTCTGCCTTTCCGCCTCTTCCTGATCGTCAGGAACCTGGGATACCACCGTCTCCACGGAGACGGTTCCCCCCGCCAGGTCCCCCTCCTGGGGCAGCGTCTGTTCCTGGGTCTGCACTCCCGCATAGGCTGCCTGCATCTCCTGCAGCAGGACGTCATCTATGAGTCTGCCGTTCAGATCTTCTGCGGCTTTCTCCTTTTCCTTATAAGCATCATACTGGCTGTAAGATATGCTTTCCCCGGTCTGTGCATCGCTGAGCGAATAAGTATCCAGCAGCACCCCAAAGCACAAAAACAGCATTACCAGTACCACACCGCCAAAGGCGATCCAGGTCATTTTCTTTCTCAGAATCTTTCTTATCTCATATTGATAAAGTGTTCCCAACTGTTTCATCTCTGCCGCCCTCCTATCTGCTCCTGCTTCTCCGTTCCCTCGCCGAACTGCTCCAGATAAAAGGCCTCCAGATCCCCCCTGCTTTCCTCCCATCTGCCCTGATAGATCAGCCGTCCGGCCTTCATCATCAGAATACTGTCGGCGATATGCTCCACA
>CAZFYD010000054.1:0-11739 GCA_964523315.1 uncultured Acetatifactor sp. | reverse complement strand
CACCCGTTCCTTGGGATCCAGTCCCGCCGTGGGCTCATCCAGCACCAGCAGCAGGGGATCGTTCAGCAGGGCCTGAGCAATCCCCAGACGCTGCTTCATCCCGCCGGAATAGGTTCTGACCTTTTTATCCGCCTGTTCTGCCAGCCCCACCACCTCCAGTAATTCCCGGCTTTTCTGATTGGCCCGGGGCTTGGGCATTCCTTTCAGCGCAGCCATATAGAGCAGGAATTCTTTTCCTGTAAAATCCGGATAATATCCGAAATCCTGAGGCAGATATCCCAGCATGGCCCGGTACTCCTCGCTGCTTACCGGCTTTCCTGCCAATGTGATCTGCCCCTGGGTAGGACGCAGAATCCCGCAGAGCATCCGCATCAGGGTGGTCTTTCCCGCCCCGTTTGCACCCAGCAGGCCATAGACCCCTTTCCCCAGCTGCAGGCTGATCTGATCCACCACTGTTTTGTTCTGATATTTTTTTCTGACACCGCTGGCACACAGCAAAGTCTCCCCGCCGGCGCCTGACGTATTTATTTCTTTCATCGACTTATCTCTCCTTATTCTGATTTTGTCCGTACTGATACCGCATGCCTGCAGCTTTCCGGTTCACCCGGCAATTTCATAGGCCCGATCTGCCCGACAGGCGGCCTGATAATACTCCCAGCCATTGCCTGCCGCCAGCAGCGCCAGATGAAAGCCGCCCAGCAGCCCCATCCGGGCCAGCACCACGCTTTTCAGGGAAAAACGGGTGGCCAGTTCCAATTCCGTCATTCCGTACACACCCGAGCGGTTCTGCTCCTGCACTGCCATCAGCGCCAGAAACGGCATCATCCCGGAGGCAATCCATAAGGAATCCTGCTGCCAATGCGCCGTCATCCCCACCAGCAGGCAAAAAACAGCCCCAGACAGCACCCATACCCATTTGCGGATATAGGCGGCCTGCGCCAGCACAAAATCCACATGACGGATGGACGTCCGAGGCCTGCCTGCCAGAAAGAATACACAGATGCCTGGCTGTGGTGTACAGATACTGCAGCGCCTTGCCCTGCTCCTGATACCCCTCACTCTCCCACAGCCGCAGGAAAGCTTCCTGGGTGATATCTTCAGCGCTCTCCGTCCGGCCCAGCCGATAATAGCAGTAGCGGTATATCTTTTCATAAAGTACTTTTTCGTCCATGGACACCCAAAGGCTCTCCTTTCATCAGGTATAACGGATCTCCCCGCCCAAATGTGCGGCAATTTATACGAAAAAATTTAAAAACTTTCCTCTGCATGCATATCGCAAGCCGTGCTTGCGATACTGCACGAATCCGTATATGAAACGTCAGTTTCATACTTGACAAACCGTCCCACATCCTATATGATAGGCTACGAACCAAATAATATTTGCTAGGGGAGCACATCGCTGAGATTGGATCTGACGGATCCTAACCCTCACTACTTGACCCGGATAATACCGGCGTAAGGAAGCAGAAGCTTGCAGATGACACAGGCCATATGGCCTGATATTCTGTAATACGATGTTGTCCCTCCTTGCAGCCACAAAGGAGGATTTTTTATGCTTTACGATGTTGTTGTCAACGATTGGGGCGAAACTACATATGTCCCCACCACCCTGGGTAAAGTCCTGCTGGTGCTGGTATTGCTGGCCCTGCTGGCCGGCGCTGTCGCCTTCGCCAGAGCCAGAGCCGGGAAAACCGCCGATGCATCCGTGACCAAACAGAAGTCCGGCGGCAAAATGACCGTGAAGCAGCTGGTATTCTGCGCCATGGCCATCGCACTGGGCACTGTGCTGTCCAATATCAAGCTGTTCTCTTTCCCCACCGGCGGCTCCATCACCCTGCTGTCCATGCTGGTAATCTGCCTGCCCGGCTACCTCTTCGGTCTGGGAGCGGGACTGCTGACCGGAATTGCCTACGGCGTGCTGCAGCTGCTGATTGATCCCTATGTATTATATCCCATGCAGCTGGTTGTGGATTATCTGCTGGCCTTTGGTGCACTGGGACTTTCAGGACTGTTTGCCAATGCGAAAAATGGCCTGCTCAAGGGCTATATCGCAGGAATCCTCGGCAGGTTTGTTTTTGCCGTGATCTCCGGCTGGATCTTCTTTGGCGTCTATGCCTGGGAGGGCTGGAACCCGTTTGCATACTCGTTGGCATACAATGCCATCTATATTTTTTCAGAAGCTGCCGTCACCGTTATCATCCTGCTGCTGCCCCCTGTGAAAAAAGCGCTGGGCAATATCAGGAAGCTGGCACTGGAATAAAACAGAACGTTCACCCGCCGGGCGAACCAAGAATCCCGTCCTCTATCATTTCATAGAAGACGGGATTCCCTTTCTCACTTACAGCTGATGGCCATACTGCCATTTCCGGCCATGCCCCCTGTGATTACCTGTTTTTCATTTCATACGGCCTCTGTCACACACCGCCCCAAACTGGAGGAGTACAGGATCTTCTCCCCCACCGGCAGCTGAATCAGTTTTCCCAGAGCCTCCTCATAATATTTCAGCTGCTCGGCATAGCGGTTCCACAGCTCCCGGCCGGTGCGTACCCGGTCGGTTTTGTAATCCACCACCACGATCTGTCCGTTTTCCACAAAAAAAGCATCTATAATCCCCTGGATCAGCACCTTTTCTTCTGCCGGAAACTGTGGGTTAAGTCTGTCTGCACGGATGCCATAGACAAAGGGCTGCTCCCTTCGCAGTACGCCTGCCCGTTCTGCCTGCCACATACGCCAGGCGATGGGATCCCGGAAAAAGCGCAGCAGCTTACTTTCCTGCAGCACCTGATAGTAGCTCTCCTGCAGCCTGCCCTCCGCCACTTCCTGAGACAACAGCTCCCGCAGATTCACTGTCAGCCGTTTTTCATCTGCGTCCTGCAGGAAGGCTTCCCGGCTCTCCGGCATACCGTCATAGACGCCCCGGTACAGCCGCTCATAGTCCGCCAGTTCCATGACTTTATGAAAAGCATTACCGCGCAGCGTACCTCCGGCCTCCTCCTCCCCTTTTCGAAAGTTCGGCACATAGGGCACTATTTCCTTCTGCTCGAAGGCCTGATAGGCGGCCTCGTCCTTTTCCTCCATGGCGGCAATCTTCAGCTCCGAAACACTGGTCTTAGTATACAGCTGTTCCAAGTGCCGATAGGCATAAGTATAGGAAAATCGCTGTTTCAGCACCTCTATCTGCTCCGGATCTGCCCAGAGCGCCGCCTGCTCCAGCTGCGCCTCCTTCCGGGCCAAATCCGCCTGCTTTTCCACAGCCTTTCCCGCCAGCTCCTCCTGCTGCCAGACGGTTACCCGCACGAATGCCGGATCCAGCACCGGCAGAAGCTCCTCCAGATAACTGCCGGCTTTCATAAATTCCAGATAACTCAGAGTCCCGGGGCGGCACTGCTGATACTGCTGCCGGAGCGCCTCCGCATCTGCTGCGCAGGCCGTCATAATCAGCTTCTCCCTGGCCCGGGTCAGCGCCACATACAGCACCCGCAGCTCCTCCGCCAGGTTCTCCTCCCGCAGCTTTCTGGATACCACCATTTTCCGCAGGGTCTTGCTCCGCACCCGGCTTTCAATGTTCATATAGTCCGTTCCCAGACCGAAATCCATATCCATCAAAAAGGACTGGTTCACATCCTGCATGTTGAACCTTTTGGCCAGACCGGATACAAAGGTGATGGGAAATTCCAATCCCTTGCTCTTGTGGATGCTCATGATCCTCACCACATCCTCATGTTCATCCAGAGCGCCGGCCTCCCCGAAGTCCACATCATATTTTTCCAGCTGTTCAATGTAGCGGACAAAATGGAACAGGCCGAAATAACTGGTTTTCTCAAAATCCGACGCTTTGGTCAGCAGCATCTCCACATTGGCCCGGCGTTTGCTGCCCGCCGGCATGGCCGTGACATACTGCAGATAGTCGTGCTCCCGGATGATCGTCTCCAGCAGCTGCCGGATGGGCATATAGACCGTGTAGCTTCGATAGGTATTGATACGGTCTATAAAGCTGCTGCACTTCTGTGCCAGCTGCGGCCCCGGCATCTCATGGCCGGTCTCCTCCGGCTCTCCCTCCGGCTTTTCCTGTCCGCTGCCGTTCTCTCCCATGGACACCTCCGGGTTTGCCCCGCTTTGTACGGTCTCCCACAGACTTACGCTGCGTTTTATGCTTCTCACCAGTGCAATCTCCTCTTCCGTAAAGCCTCCGAACACTGATTTCATGACGCCGAACAGCGGGATATCCTGAGTCGGATTATCCAATACCCGCAGCAGCTGCAGCAGCTCCTGTACCTCCGTAGCTGCAAAATAACCCGTCTTGGAGGAGATATACACCGGAATCCCCTCCGCCTCCAGCACTTCCTGAAAGGTCTCGTCCCAGCCGCTGCCGGTTCGCAGCAGGATCACCATATCCCCATACCTTGCAGGTCTCAGCCCTCCGGCGGCCTGATCCGTCACCTGATATTCCCGGCGCAGCTGACGGATCCGGGCGGCAATCATCCGGGCCTCCTGGACTTTGGCGTCCGTCCCGCTGCCCTTCTCCGGCTTCTCCGCCATCAGCAGCTCACTGCAGCAATCCGGCCCCACCGGGTACTCCGCTCCCGCATACAGCGCCGCCCGCTCATCATAGACAATACCCCCCTTATCCCGGCTCATCAGATTGGCGAAAATACCGTTTACCGCATCCAGTACCTCGCTGCGGCTGCGGAAGTTTTTGCTCAGATCGATCCGCTGCCGACAGCTGTCCTCTCGGGTATAGGTCTCGTATTTTTCCAGAAAAAGCTCCGGCCTGGCCAGACGAAACTTGTAGATACTCTGTTTCACATCCCCCACCATGAACCGGTTACAGCGGCCATCCTCCTCGCCGGATACCGCCCAGAGCAAGTATTCCTGCACCAGATTGCTGTCCTGGTATTCATCGATCAGAATCTCATGAAAATACTCCCGGTACTCCTGCGCCACCGGACTGGGCAGAATGCGGCCATCCTCCCGCTGCAGCAGGATCTCCAGCGCATAGTGCTCTATATCCGAGAAGTCCATGAGCTTTTTCTCCTGCTTGCGCTCCCGGAACCTCTGCCCGAACTCCAGCGCCAGCTCCAGCAGCACGCAGACCGGCTCCTGACAGGCACGCATCTGCGCCAGACTGACCTCCATGGGCGCAGTAAAAAACTGTTCCCGGAGCTGCTGCAGAGTGTCCTTGATGTTGCTGCGCAGGGACTTTACCAGCTCCCGTTTTTCCGCTGACACCGCAGAATCTTTTTTCACCGGCAGGCGTGCAAACTGCACCGCCTCCAGCTGCCGGGCAAAGCGCTCCATGGCAGAAGAGACAGTCTCTTCCCCCGCCGGGCTCTCCGGCAGCGGCTCCTTACAGGCGGCCGACTCCAGCAGGTCCGCCAGCATTTCCCGCTCCTGCTCCAGCAGCGGGGCATACATGTACGGGCCGTCCGGCTCCTGACAGAGCTCCAGCGCCCGATCTGTCGTATCCATACAGCCCTGCACCATTTTTTCCAGATACTGCAGCAGATAGCTTCCGCAGACGGACTGCTCCCACTGCGCCTCATCTGAAATTGCATAATCCCTCTTTCTCTCCTCCAGCCACTGCCGGGGCCAGGGACAGCTTTCCGCATACTCATGCAGCTTCAGAATATGCTGCTCCAGCATACTCTCCCGCCCTCCAGGGCAGAAAAATTCCACACACTGCGTAAAAGCGGGATCCTGACCCTCAAAATGCTCCTCCAGCATGGCCTGCAGCACATCTTGCTTCAGCAGCTTGCTCTCGCCCTCATCCGCCACCCGCATAGCCGGATCCAGTCCGATCTCCTGAAAATGATTGCGGATCAGATACAGGCAGAAGCTGTCAATGGTGGTAATCAGCGCATTGTGCAGCAGCGTAACCTGCCGCTCGATATGTTCAGACTGGGGGTTCTCCTCCAGCCGCTTTTCCAGTCCCAGCCGGATCCGCTGCCGCATCTCGGAGGCCGCCGCATTGGTAAAGGTCACGATCAGCAGCCTGTCCACATCCACGGGATGGGACTCATCACAGATCATGCGGATGATCCGCTCCACCAGCACGGCAGTCTTGCCGCTGCCCGCCGCCGCGGACACCAGAATATTCCGATCCCGCAGATCGATCACCTTCTGCTGATCCGGTGTAAAACGAATGCTCATCGTATCCCCTCCCTTCCGGTAAATGTCCCGGCTGTCTCAGGAACTGCCTCCGGCTTCCTGTCCGCACTTTCCGCAGCTTCTCCCAGCTGCTGCTCCATGTTACTTAAGGCCTCCTGCTGCTCCAGATCCTTTAACTGCCGTTTGCGGTACCCCGGAATACCGGGATCAAAGCCGCATACCTTCTGATAGGCACAATAAGTACAGGCCTCCGACATGCCTTTTTCATAGGGATTGATCTCCTTATGTCCCTCCAGAATCTCCCGGCCGATCTTCCGTACCTTATGACTGACATAATCGGACACCAGTCTCAGCTCCTGACCGCTCATGAGGGACGAGCGGGCGGAAAAGCTGCCGTCCTTCTTTTTTTCCACCGGGATGACGCTGGATCTGTCCCCCATCTCCCGATCCAGCCGCCGGATGATGTCCTCCTCCCCGCACACAACGCCGTTCATCCGCAGCTGCTCCAGAATCCGGTCATTGACCTCCTGGGGGCTTAACTCCACCTGGGATTCCACCGTAGGATCCGTCACATGGTAATACAGAAGCGCCGCCGGGACGATCTCTTTATCGGGATGCCTGCGGGCCTCCAGCTCCATGGCCGCATTCATATACACCACCAGCTGCAGCTGCAGACCGTAGTACAATGCCGCCAGATCAAAGCGATGCTCCCCGGATTTATAATCAATGACCTTTACATATACCTTATCTTCGCTCTCCGAGATGTCCACCCGGTCGATACGTCCCTGAAGCCGCATTTTTTCCCGATCGGACAGGGCGATATTCACTGACTCCAGCCGGTCTGCCATATGGAAGGAGATCTCGTGCCCATCCGGCACAAAGCTGCCCTTCTGCAGCTGCTTCTGCAGCACCTGCACGGTCCTTTTCAGTATCCGGCTCATGCGCTGAATCCCATAGGCGCTGCGGGCGCTGGCATAGAGCACACTGCTCCCATACTCGGCCGCAAACTGCTCCATGGCCTCCTCCACGGCCCGATCTCCCCACTCCTGAGGGAAAGTAAACCAGGTATATTCGCTCTGCTCCAGCCGTCCGGCAAAAGCATCCAGCACCTGGTGAAAGGCATTGCCCATATCCACGCTCTCAAACCCGAACTCCTCCCGCTCCTGCAGGGTCAGACCATACTGCAGGAAGTGCCGGTACGCACAGGAGGCATAGGTTTCCAGACGGCTGACGCTGTTTTCCAGCTGCAGACCGTAAAGGGCTCTGGCCACCGCCCGGGACAGGCCGCTTTCCTCGTAATGCAGGAACGCCGCCCGGTGCAGCAGCGCTACCTTCTCCTGCTGCTCCTCCTGCTGTGCATAGGCTGTATACAGGGAGAAAAAGTCCTGATTGCTCATCTGCCCGGCCCCGCCTTCCACATAGTCCCGCAGCCCCTGGGCCAGATAGCGCATTCCCTCCCGGGGCGTTGCCACCTGGGACAGCACCGGCTGACGGGCCGGATACGCCGTCTCCAGCCCGGGGAAGAGCCGCTGCAGGGTTCCGATCAGGTACGCCGGGCGGATGCTTTTGCCGTCGTTATCCATCCGGGCATAGGACAGGTACAGGCGCTCCGAGGGCTTGGTCAGATTGAGATACAGGTACAGCCGCTGAATAAACATCTGCTGCCGGGGCGTAGGAGCCAGCTCCAGCTGGGAATCTTTCAGAAATTCCCGATCCATATCGGAGATGATTCCCCCTTTGGAAGCGCTCTTGGGAATATTTCCGTCATTTACCCCCAGGAAAAACAGGACTTTGATCTGCTTTAACCGGGTGCGCTCCATATCTCCCACCAGAATCCGGTCCACATTCTGGGGCAGAGTGCCCACCTGGATCTCTCCGAAACCGGCCTCCAGAATATCGTAGAACTCCTGTCGGGTGATCTCTTCCTCTCCCAGCAGCCCATGGATCTGCTCCAGCAGCTGCATAACCAGACGGTAGATCTGTTCATATTCCTTGGCCCGCACCAGATCCCCGGCGGCCTTAAAGCCCGCCGCCATCTCTACCAGCCTGGCCTGCACCTGGTTATCATGCAGAAAGTCATATAATTGATTGACATAGACGGAGGCCCGGGCCTGCTTTTCCCCTTTCAGGGGCTGCAGCTGATCCAGCATCCGCTGACGCAGCTCATTGATCCGCTGCAGCGGCTCCTCTTCCTCCCCCATGGCTTTGGTTTTGCGCACAAGAAGCCGGTTCCACTTCTTCTGCCCTCGGATGCCGGTCTCCCGCACATAATTTTCCAGGTCGTCCGTCTCCCCGGGAGTCAGCGCCGCCAGTCCGCTCCGCAGATAATGAAACACCGCCTCATAGGAAAAATCCTGCAGGAACAGCTGTAAAGCGCTCTTTATGTATTCGATCATGGGATTTAAGGTAATGCCCCTGGTTCGGTCGATGTAGCAGGGAATTCCCATATCCGCAAACTCCGTCTCCACATGGGGCGCATAGGTCTCCAGGCTGCCGGTAATCACCGCAATATCCCGGTACTGCAGCCCCTCCTGACGGATCAGCTTCAGGATCGCCAGACCGGCCTGGTGCACCTCCTCCTTGGGCGTGTCCGTCTCAAAGAACCGGATCTGCTCCTGCTTCTCCGTATAGGGACGGGGACTGATCCGGAACAGATTCTGCTCCAGGCTCTGCAGGGCCGGATTATGGGCAAAACGGTGCCTCTCTCCCGGCGTGATCGTCACGTCCTGTCCCCGCTCCACTCCCGCCTGCCGGGCCAGCTGCTCCAGATCCCGCACCGTCTTTTTACTCAGATAAAACAGCTTCTGCTCCCCGTCCGGTTTATAGGGATCCTCCCCATTCCCCAGGGTCACGGTGATGATGACTTCTCCCGCCAGCCGCATCAGTTCCTGAATTACCCGGTTCTGTATGGGTGTAAATCCGGTGAAGCCGTCAAATACAATCACGCTGCCGGGAATCAGACGGGACTTATGCAAGGATCTGCACACCAGATCCAGCGTCTCCTCCGTGGTAATATAATGTCCCCGGATATAGTCCAAAAATCCCTGATAAAGCAGCCCCAGATCCTTCAGCTTGTGATGCAGGGCGCCCCGCCGGGCGGCAAATTCCGTCAGCCTTCCCACATCCTCCGGCGACAGGCCGTACTGCATAAATTCGGAGATGGCGCTTTTGACCTCATGGATATATCCCTGACGGTGCAGATATCCGCCCAGGGCGGGCAGCTGATCCTTAAGCCCTGCCGCTACCTTCTGCAGCACCAGGCTTTTGCCCGTGTCATCCAGCACCGGAATATCCTCTCCGCCCACCTCTTCCAGAATCCGATGGGATAATCTGCCGAAGCTCAGCACATCGATATTCATGATCCCTTCACATGGATGCATTGTCACCAGCTCCTGCTGGGTCTGCATCGTAAACTGATCCGGCACCACGATCAGAAAACTGTTTTTTTCCACCATGGATCTGCTGACGATCTCCTGATATACCTGATAACTTTTCCCGACGCCCGAAGCGCCAAAATAAAACCGAAGGCTCATGATAATCCCCATTCCTATTGCAGCCGACGCCTGCAATACTTCCTTAACCCTTTACGCTTTCCCCATCGTCCTGTTTCAATTCCAGCTCCACCGGGCAGTGGTCGGAACCCAGCACCTGGGTATGGATCTTCGCATCCCGCAGCCGTTCCTTCAGCGCTTCGGAACAGACAAAATAGTCGATGCGCCACCCGGCGTTCTTGGCCCTGGCCTGGAACATATAGGACCACCAGCTGTAGATGCCCTCCTGATCCGGGTAAAAGTACCGAAAGGTGTCAATAAAACCGCTCTCCAGCACCCTTGTAAAGCACCCCCGCTCCTCATCGGTAAAACCGGCGTTGCGGCGGTTGGTCTTGGGATTTTTCAAATCGATCTCCTTATGGGCCACGTTCAGATCCCCGCAGAAGATCACCGGCTTAGCGGCTTCCAGCCCTTTCAGGTAGGCCAGAAAAGCGCTCTCCCACTCCATCCGATACGCAAGCCGTGTCAGCTCCCGCTGGGCATTGGGCGTGTACACCGTCACCACATAATACGCCGGAAACTCCACCGTGATCACCCGCCCCTCGTGATCATGCTCCGGGACGCCGATGCCGTAGGTCACGCTGACAGGCTCCTCCTTGCAGAATACAGCCGTACCGGAATATCCCTTTTTTTCCGCATAATTCCAATACTGATGATAGCCCGGCAGTTCCAAACTGATCTGCCCCTGGGACAGCTTGGTCTCCTGCAGACAGAACACATCCGCATCCGCCTCCTTGAAAAAGTCCATAAATCCCTTGTCCAGACAGGCCCGCAGGCCGTTTACATTCCAGGATATTAACTTCATACTCTCGCCCTCCATTAAATTATGATACAATATACAAAATATTTTGCATTTTACACTTCGGCCCAGAGTATGCTCCGAAGTGCCCAACACCAGGCTGTAATATGCAAAGCATACATATATAACAACCTGCTTATATCATACTTGATTTTGCACAAATGAACAAGTCCTAACCAACAGGAAAACGCTATGCAGACGGTCAACCCGTTACATAGCGTTTTCCTGTTTCAGTCTATCTGGTAGTTTCCTTATGACTCACTACCCTTCCTCCCCGGTATCTTCTTTTCCGTACCCTATGTACAATGTACCTACACCTTCCCCTTACGGTGTACGGCATGCGCTTCCCCTACCGGAATCTGTTCGGCCCGGCTGCGCCACCTGGGGATCCGGCTTTCCCGCCATATTGCATCCCGCAGTTTCCCTCGGCCGCTTCGCCTCCCTTTTTCCTCGCTTTCCTAGCATATCCCGACTTATGAACACTTTGGTGTACAAAAAGAAAAATAATTGCCATTTTTTTCGAAAAAAGTACCTTACAGTATACTTTTAACCCTTTTTAGGCCCCGGGCGGCGCTTGCTTGTACAGCCCTCCAGCCTCAGCCGGAACACCGTTGTCAGCCCGACACTGGCAGGATTAAAGGCAAAATCTCCTCTTCCGTAATGTTCCATAATCAGATGAAGACCCTTCAGCTTCTCCTCCTCATCGGTGACAATCTCCATCACGCCGTGCCCGATAACGCTCTCATAGGCCATATTGCAGCTGCCCTTTATCTCGTCCAGAAAGAGCAGATGCTCACAATCCATCTCAAAACTCACCTGGGGATGCCGCCGCATCAGATCATACTTTCTGCCCTCATGTGCGCCGTGGAAATAAAAGGTTACCTGCTCTCCCTCCCGCTCCATGCCGAAATTCAGCGGCAGAATATAGGGATAGGGGTTGTCTTCATCCTCCATGGCGACCCGGCACACATCACATTTCTCCATGATCCGGATCATTTCTTCAAAGTCTGTAATTTCTCTGTCTGTACGCCTCATAAGCTCTGTTCCTTTCCCGGTCGGTCGTCCCCCGCTGCGTCGATGCCTTCATAGCTTCTCCCGATTGCTCTGCATCGCTTTCCGGCTGTTCTGTCGCCTCCTCCGGGCTAAGACCTTTCACGCTTTGACTACATTGTGCGATATATCACGCATCCTGTCAACGGATTTTTTCTTGAATTTTCCCATTTCTGGTTACTGTTTACAGCCGATTTGGACAGATACACAGATTCGTCGAGCTTGCTCGTA
>CAZFYD010000053.1:0-15686 GCA_964523315.1 uncultured Acetatifactor sp. | reverse complement strand
ACTTCGGCTTCGGCTTTGTCTTCAATACTGCACCAATACGGATATATGCTACTGAAACGACACACTTTCCACACAATTTTTCATCAGCATGGCGATGGTCATGGGCCCCACTCCGCCGGGAACCGGGGTAATGGCACTGCAATGAGGCGCAACAGAAACATAGTCCACATCGCCGCATAATTTATTGTTTTCATCTCTATGGATCCCCACATCAATGACTACTGCTCCTTCTTTCACATAGTCAGCCGTGATCATCCGGGGTTTTCCCACAGCCACCACCAGGATATCCGCCCGGCGGGTCACTGCCTTAAGCTCCTCCGTCCTGCTGTGGGCAACGGTAACCGTGCCGTTCTCCCGCAGAAGCAGCAGAGCCATGGGCTTTCCCACAATATTGCTGCGGCCGACCACCACACATTCCTTACCGCTGACAGAGATGCCGGAACGTTTCAGCAGTTCTATGACGCCTGCCGGTGTGCAGGACACAAACCCCTTTTTCCCGATGCACAAAGACCCAACATTTACCGGATGAAAACCATCCACATCCTTTAAAGGGCTGATGGCGTTTAACACCTTTTCCTCATTGATCTGCTCCGGCAGAGGAAGCTGTACCAGAATACCGTTCACCTCAGCCTTGTTATTCAACTCTTCAATCAGGGAAAGCAGTTCCGTCTCTGTGGTCTCCTGAGGCAGCTCATAGGCCAGGGAATTGATCCCGATATAGGCACAGGCGTTCTTTTTGTTCCGGACATAAACGGAAGATGCCGGATCCTCGCCGACCTGTATTACAGCCAGGCAGACCTCCTTTCCCTGCGCCTTGTAAGCAGCCACCTGCTCCTTTAATTCATCCTTAATCTCTGTACTGATTTTTTTCCCATCTATAATCTGTGTCATCTTTTTTCTCCCCTGATTTTACCTAGAACAATCGGATTTCCTGATTGAAATCCTCGGATTCCGATCAGAATAATCCCGTGATACGTCCCTCTTCATTGACATCAATCCCATAAGCGGCGGGCGTCCTGGACAGACCGGGCATGGTCACCACGGCGCCAGTCAGCACTACCACGAAACCTGCACCGGCAGATACATAGACCTCCCGGATATTCAATTCAAAATTCTCGGGCCGTCCCAGCAGCGCGGGATCATCAGACAGAGAATACTGATTTTTCGCCATGCAAACCGGCAGGTTCCCATAGCCCTGCTCCTCCAGGCGCTTTAACTGCCTCGCCGCTGCCGGAGCAAGCTTCACACTGCCGGCGCCGTAGATCTCCGTCGCCACCTTGGTGATCTTTTCCTGCAAGGGCAGGTCATCTGCATACAGTACATGGAAATGGCTCTCCTTCTGCTCAATGGTCTTCAACACCTTCTCCGCCAGCTCGATACCGCCCTGACCGCCCTGCTCCCATACCTTCGCCAGGGCAAATTCACAGTTTCTGTCCTCACAGAACTGCTTCACATAGGCAATCTCCGCTTCCGTATCCGCCGTAAAGGCATTTAGCGTCACCACCACGGGGACACCGTATTTCTGCAGATTTTCAATATGCTTCTCCAGATTCACGATTCCCCTCTGCAGTGCCTCCAGATTCTCCGTTGACAGCTCATCCCTGGGCACACCGCCATTATACTTCAGCGCCTTGATCGTGGCAACCAGCACCACCGCATTGGGAGCCAGTCCCGCTTTCCGGCACTTGATATCAAAAAATTTCTCTGCCCCCAGATCTGCGCCAAAGCCTGCTTCCGTAATGCAGTAATCCGCCATCTTCAATGCGGCCTTTGTGGCAATGACGGAATTACAGCCATGAGCAATATTGGCGAAGGGACCGCCATGCACCAGGGCCGGAGTATGCTCCAGTGTCTGGATCAGGTTTGGCTTGATGGCATCCTTCAGCAGCGCTGCCATGGCGCCGACTGCCCGCAGCTGTCCCGCAGTCACCGGTTCTCCCGCGTAATTGTAGGCTACCACAATCCGGGACAGTCTTTCTTTCAGATCCTTCATATCCGTGGCCAGGCACAGAATCGCCATAATCTCCGAGGCCACGGTAATCACAAAATGATCCTCTCTGACCACGCCGTCCGTCTTGCCTCCCATACCCACCACAATATTGCGCAGCACACGGTCATTCATATCCATGCATCTCTTCCACACAATCTGGCGGGTATCAATCTGCAGTTCATTGCCCTGCTGGATGTGGTTGTCCAGCAAGGCCGCCAGCAGATTGTTGGCACTGGTAATGGCATGAAAATCACCGGTAAAATGCAGATTCAGATCCTCCATGGGCACGACCTGGGCATATCCGCCGCCGGCAGCTCCCCCCTTAATACCGAAACAGGGACCCAGGGAAGGCTCCCGCAGGGCGATCACCGCATTTTTCCCCAGCCGTCCGAAGGCTTCCCCCAATCCAACCGTGATCGTGGTCTTTCCTTCCCCGGCCGGAGTGGGATTGATGGCCGTCACCAGAATCAGCTTCCCCTCCGGCCGGTCCTGAATCCTTTTCAGGCAGGAATCAGAAATTTTGGCCTTATATCTGCCGTAAAGCTCTAACTCCTCCCGGAGGATTCCCATACGCTCCGCTACCTGCGTAATGGGTTCCATCACCGCTTCCTGCGCTATCTGGATATCTGTCTTCATGATGTATCTCCTCCTATATCTCCTCTAACAGCTGTTCAAATTCTTCCATACTCATCAGAATTTTCCGGGGCTTGGTACCCTCTTCTTCCCCCACAACGCCATAATCATGAAGCTGTTCCATGATCCGGGCCGCACGGTTAAAACCGATCTTGAAAGCACGCTGCAGCATGCCGATGGATGCCTTATCCTTATCAATAATAAAGCGCCCGGCCTCCTCAAAATACTCGTCCTTCTCATCGCCGCCGGAAGCCGCTCCTCCCGAGCTGCCCATATTTTTCAGCTGTTCTTCGATATCCGATGCATAAGTGTTGCCCAGGGCCTGATTCTTTAAAAAGTCCACCACGTCGGACACTTCCTTGTCCGATACGAAAGCGCCCTGGATTCGGGCCGGTTTGGAATAGCCCTGGGGATAAAACAGCATATCTCCCTTTCCCAGCAGTTTCTCTGCGCCGTTCATATCCAGAATGGTACGGGAATCCACACCGCTGGATACGGAAAAAGCTACACGGCTGGGCATATTGGCCTTGATCAGCCCGGTAATTACATCTACGCTGGGCCGCTGAGTCGCTATGATCAGATGGATCCCCGCCGCTCTCGCCAGCTGCGCCAGACGGCAGATAGACTCCTCAACCTCGCCGGGAGCAACCATCATCAGGTCAGCCAGCTCGTCCACTATGATGACGATCTGAGGCATCCTGGCAGGAGCCTGCGGATCACCGCTCTCCCGCATGGCCTCCACTTTCTTGTTATAGCCCTTCAGATCACGGACGTTGAAGTCCGCAAATTTCTTATAGCGTTCCGTCATCTCGGACACTCCCCAGTGCAGTGCCGCAGAGGCCTTCTTGGGATCCGTCACCACGGGAATCAGCAGATGGGGAATGCCATTGTAAACACTGAGCTCCACCACCTTGGGATCCACCATGATCAGCTTGACGTCATCCGGGTGGGCCTTATAGAGAATACTCATAATCAGGGTATTGATGCAGACCGACTTGCCGGAGCCGGTGGCGCCGGCAATCAGCATATGAGGCATCTTGGCAATATCCGCCACCACCGTCTGACCGCCGATATCCTTACCTACGGCGAATGCCAGATTGGACGGGAACTCCTTAAACTCCTTACTCTCCAGCAGATCCCGCAGCGCCACCGGCATATTCTCCTTGTTGGGCACCTCGATGCCGATGGCGGCCTTGCCGGGGATCGGCGCCTCAATTCGGATATCCGTGGCGGCCAGATTCAGCTTAATGTCGTCGGAAAGTCCCACGATCTTGCTGACCTTCACCCCCTGTTCCGGCTGCAGCTCATACCGGGTCACACTGGGGCCCTGGCTGATATCGGTAATCGTCACCTTTACCCCGAAGGTATTCAGGGTCTGCTGCAGACGCATGGCTGTTTCTTTCAGTTCCCGGGTACTGCCCCCGCTCCGGGCCACCCCCTTTTGCAGTCTGGACAGGGGAGGAAAAATGTATTTTCTCGGAGCCATGGCTTCCGTATTCTGAATATCCTTATTGATCTGCTGGGGCGGTTCCTGAAGATCCTCCCGGTGGATACGGATTTCCTGTTCCACAGGAACCGCCGCTGCAGGTACCTCACTGCTTCGCAGGGGACTGACTGACGGAGCAGAAACCGGCTCCAGCGTAGAAACATACTCTTCCGTCCCCTCTTCCTCCTCTGCAGTCTCCTCCGGGATAGCTTCCTCCATTCCCTCATTCCACATGATCTCGTGAATATCGTCACGCCTGCGTTCCTCATTCTCTCTGGCAATGGCAGTATCCAGAATCACGCCGGACACTTTCTTGTCCATCCGCAGGATCTTCTCTGTGTCCTTCTCCTCCCGGCGCTGCTGTCTCTCGCTTTCCCGCTCCCGGGTCCGCCTGCGGCGTTCATCCTCCCGGGGGATTTCTTCCGTCTCTTCCTGTTCTTCCCGCCGGCTGCGGTAGGCTTCTCTCTGCTGGGCTCTGCGGATAGCCTGCTCCTCCCTCCGCTGCCTTGCATACTCTCTTCTGCGTTCAGAATCCTCCCGGGTGCGCTCCAGCATACGGGAGCCTCCGTTTTTCACACCGCTGATCAGGGAGCGCTCCGTCATCAGAATGAAACTGATAGCGCCGCAGAGCAGTACCACCAGCGCCGTACCGATGGTCTCCAGATAATGATGGAGCAAATAAGCCAGGCTTCCGGCGATAACGCCGCCGCCCCTTTTGCTGCTCTTAGCCGTTTCGTAAATTTGCTTCAGCTCATATTTTTCCAGAGACAGGCTGTCTCCTGCAAAAAGCTCACAGACCACGCCAATCATGACAAAAAAGACAATCCCTGCGATCAGCTTGCGCAGTGCATTGGGGTTGCCGGAATTGGCATACCAGAAAGATACTGCTATAAACAGCATCACCGGCACCACATAGGCGGTCAGCCCGAATATGCCGAACAGGATTTCGCTGATCACATTGCCAACGGGGCCGATAATCCCAAAATTACATAAAAATAAGATCACCATCAAAATAAAAAATATAATCAAGCCGATCTCATGCAGCAATTCGCTTTCTTTTTGATAATCGTATGTAGGGGCGTTGCTCTTCTTTCTGCCAAAGCTCTGCTGCTTGCTGCCGCTTTGCTTGCTGCCGGAAGAGGATGCCCTCCTGCCTGATGAATTCGCCATCTCCTCATCATACTCCTTTTTCTGGCTGAAATTCAGGGCCGGCGCCGAAGTCTGCGGTTCCCCGGTCCCGAATAATTAAACAATATTATATCATTTTCAGACCTGCTTGTCATCAACATATTTTTCTAATAACCGTTCACGGTACAGACAAAACGGTTATCTGTCACGGCTTCATCAGCTCATGAAGCTTGCAGACCGCCTTGTCGATGCCTCCCACCTCATCAATGATCCCCATCTTTACGGCCTCCTGCCCCACCAGTATGGTCCCCACATCCTTGGTCAGCATGCCGGTCTCCATCATCAGCTCCTCCAGGCGGTTTTTGCTGATCTCACAATGATTACACACAAAGCCGGTGATCCGGTCCTGGATCTGCTTAAAGTAATCAAAGGTCTGGGGCACACCGATAACCATGCCGTTCATCCGCACCGGATGGATCACCATGGTTCCCGTGGGCACAATATAGGAATACTGCGTGCTGACGGCGATAGGAACTCCGATGGAGTGACTGCCGCCCAGAACCAGGGATACCGTGGGCTTGCTCAGGGAGGCCAGCATCTCTGCGATAGCCAGACCGGCTTCCACATCTCCGCCCATGGTGTTCAGGATCACCAGCACGCCGTCAATATCCTGACTATCTTCAATCGCCGCAAGCTGGGGCAGAATATGTTCATATTTCGTTGTTTTTGAGTTGCCGGACAGATTATCATGTCCCTCGATCTCACCTATTATGGACAACAGGTGGATATTTTTATGATCCGCATTGTGATTTAAGGTAACCTGGCCCGTCTTCTCAATGCGTTCATCCCGATGTTCTTCTTCCTCAATTCGTTTATTTTTTTCACTCATAATGATCCCCCAATCTCCGGTCTCGTTAATATTAAAAACAGATAAGAAAAGAACCCATTACGGTTCTCCTCTTATCGTATCCAGATATGCGGTTTTCATTCTTGCAAATCAGAAATCAAAATCATCTTTCGGATCCACTTCGATATCATAGTGCATCTGAGAACTCTCCGGCTGCATAGGGTAATCCATGGTCTTCTTTACATGCTTTTTGGGCAGGGGCAGAGGATTTTCAATAAACTGCACCTGTTTAGGTACCTCCTCCTGCTTTTCCTTCTCCTGCTTTTCCTCCTCCTGCTTTTCCTCCTCCTGCTTTTCCTCTGCCGGCTTAAGATCCTCCGCCTTCTCCTGCGGCACATCCAGATCCACAACCACCGTCTCCGGTACATCCGCCGCTTCGGCACTCTTTCCCCCATCCTGAACAAACAGCTCGCATAACGCCACACCGGCCAGACCTGTCATGGCAAAAAACATCTGATAACTGCCGCTCATATTGGGTGTGGTAAACCCCAGAATCCGCAGCATGACAATCGCCAGTACCATCATGATCCAGGGAGAAAAAATCTCCCCATCCTTCCGGCGCATAAAGGTAAATATACCCAGACTCATCAGCATCAGCAGGATAACGGACTCATATCCGCCCTCATGGAAGAAGAAAGCGTAGTCAACTCCCTTAAATCCATATGTAGCGCCCCAGGCGCCCAGCACCCGTTCAAAGGTGGAGCCGCTCATGGAGCTGTCCAGCAGAACCAGAAGACAGAACACTCCCGCCATGGTCAGCAGGGACAGCATAAGCTGAGCAGCCCATTTTATACTCCCCTTTTCCTCCCGGTTCAGCACCGGCAGACCGCAGAGCGGAATGACCAGCGTAAAGCCGGTAACATCCGTATATCCGGCAAAGGCCACCAGCGCGCCGCAAAAAGCGGCCAGGATCCATGTCAGCACCTTTCCGCCGGACATGGTGCTTTTCCACAGATACTGGGCGATCACCCACAATACCGCTGCATAGAGACAGAAATACAGCAGCTTCGGCGAGTAGGTCATACCCGCCTGCACGGAAGAGGGCGCCGCCATCAGAAACAGCAGGGAAACCAGCGCCGGTCCTCTGCCGGAGAGGCGTCTCACTGCGCAATAAGCGATCAATGCCCCAAGGATCTGCAGCACAAGCTGCAGAACGATCCCTGCCATCCACTTGTTTCCCACCAGTCGGAACAGCCCGTTCAGCAGATAGATATAATAATAGATACTGCCCTGTACCAGCTGAAGTCGGTTCGTGTTCTCCGTCACCTTGGACACCTCATAGTAGGCCGCTTCCTCACCTGCGCCGTCGATCATCACCACCCGCAGCACAATGCCCGCCACCAGAGATAATACCACCAGGAGTCCCTCCAGCAGGGCCGCTTTCCTGGAGGCTGGCTTTCTGACATGCACGCTGTCCACAATCCTTTTCCCCAGAAAATAGATCAGAAACAGAAGCCCGAAAGACAGCGCAAGAAGTCCCAGCGCCACATAGGGAACCCGGGAATCCTGATTGCCGAGCGCCATACCCAGAAAGGACAGCACGACGCCGATCCCCATCAGGTACAGTGTCCATATACAATAGCTTACCGTATTTTTTTTATAGCTCATCCTTCGTTTCCTTCTCCCGTTCACTCTCCAATATAGTTTCGATATTATATCTGGGACGCTGCTTCACTTCCATATAGATTTTGCCGATATACTGCCCCACCATGCCTACAGCCATCAGCTGCAGTCCGCCTAGAAACCAGATGGACAGGATCAGAGAAGTCCACCCCGGCACCACTTTACCGGTAAAATAGGAAATTAATGCATAAACAGCCGCAAATATGGAACATACAATAATGACAAGTCCCAGCCCCATAATCATGCTTATGGGTTTTACACTGAAAGAAGAAATCCCATTGAACGCCAGAGCCAGCATCTTCTTCAGCGGATACTTGGACTCGCCTGCCACCCGCTCCTTCCGGTCATAATAGACGCTGTCGGTCTGATAGCCGATCAGCGGCATCATCCCCCGCAGGAACAGATTGGTCTCCTTATACAGGGAAAATTGCTCTACAGCCCGCTTGGACATCAGGCGGAAATCCGCATGATTGTAAACCGTCTTCACCCCCATCAGCGCCATCAGCTTATAAAACGCCTGGGCCGTCGTGCGTTTGAAAAAGGTATCGGTCTTCCGCTCCCTGCGGACGCCGTACACAATATCATTACCCGCATGGAATTTATCCAGCATTTCTTCGATTACAGCCACATCATCCTGCAGATCCGCATCAATGGAGACCGTCACGTCGCTGCGCTCCATGGCGGTCAGCAGCCCTGCAGTCAGCGCAAACTGATGCCCCACATTGCCCGCCAGCTTCACGCCGCAGACCTGGGATGGATACAGCCTGTGCTCCTCCTCGATCAGCTCCCAGGTTTTGTCTCTGCTGCCGTCATTGACAAACAGGATAAAACTGCTGCTGTCGATCTTGTTCTTGGCCGTCAGATCCTCCAAAACCCCTCTCAGGGCCTGTGAAGTGATCTTCAGCACCTCCTCCTCATTATAACAGGGTACTACGATTGCAAGTCTGTCCATCACTAACCCCCTATTTTCTTATCCGCAACTACTCATCCCAGTTATGATATACATTCTGCACATCGTCGTCATCATCCAGAATATCCAGAATTCTGGTCAGATTCCTGACGGCGGTCTCATCGGTAAGAGTCACATAATTCTGAGGCAGCATGGTCACCTCGGCGCTGATCATCGGCACGCCGGCATCTTCCAGTCCCTTTCGCACCTGCTCCAGGGCATCGGGATCCGTCAGCACCTCAAAGCTGTCCTCTTCCTCCGTAATATCATCCGCACCGGCATCCAGCGCCGCCATCATCAGATCATCGAATTCCATATCGCATTCTTCCCGGTCAATGATGATCTGGCCCTTTTTGTCAAACATAAAGGACACACATCCGGGTGTACCGATATTGCCCTGGCCCTTGGTAAAAGCGCTTCTCACATTGGCTGCGGTGCGGTTCTTATTATCTGTCAGGGTATCCACAATAATAGCGGTTCCCCCGGGGCCGTAGCCTTCATAGGTAATATATTCATAGTTTACATTAGCCACATCACCCGCAGCCTTCTTGATGCCCCGCTCGATCGTATCATTGGGCATATTATTGGCCTTGGCCTTGGCAATCACGGTTGCCAGCTTGAAGTTATTGTTGGGATCGGGACCGCCTTCTTTTACGGCAACGGCAATCTCACGCCCGATAATGGTAAAAATCTTCCCCTTTGCAGCGTCATTTTTCTCTTTCTTGTGTTTAATGTTTGCAAATTTAGAATGTCCTGACATATCCTTTTCTCCTTATCTTCTATATTTCCATCCTGACATTACTGCGTCACTTCTTCAGGTGCAGTCTCTTCCCCGCCCGGTGTTTTCTCTTCCGGCAGTTTCATTACCAGTACACTGTGGATCATCTTGTTCTCCACGGACAGCACCTTAAAATGATAACCGTCCACGGAGATCTCGAACTGTTCGTCCTCGTCCGGGATTTTGTCCATCTTGGCAATCAAGAAACCGTTCAGTGTCTCAAAAGCTTCCTCATGGAAAGAAATGTGGAACCGCTCCTCCAGATCCTCCAGGGGCGTTTTCCCCTCGATAATATACTCATCATTGCCCTTTTCTTCAATAAAATCCTCATCCTCGTCATATTCGTCCAGAATATTGCCCACAATCTCTTCCAGAATATCCTCCATGGTCACCAGCCCGGCGGTCTGACCGTATTCATCCACCACGATCATCATCTGCTGCTTGGTTGACTGCATCTGCTTAAACAGCTCATCAATATTCCTGGTCTGGGGAATATACACCGGCTCCCGCAGCAGATCCGTCAGCTGCCCGATGGGGCAGTACTGCTTGTCCTCCGCATGATGATACCGCAAGGCATCCTTCAGATAAAGGATTCCGGTGATATGGTCAATATTCTCCGCATATACCGGATACCGGCTGTTCTTGCCTTCCGCAATAAAATCCAGAGCGTCCTTGAGCAGCATGGAGCCGTCCAGGGCCACAATATTGTTCCTGTGGGTCATAATATCATGGGCTTTTTTATCCCCAAATTCAAAAATATTGGAAATCATCTCCGCCTCACTGGCCTGGATAATTCCCTGCTCATGCCCCTCATTGACCATATTTATGATCTCTTCCTCGGTCACATCCTCCTCATTGCCGACATTTCTGGTTCCGAACAGGTGCAGGATCAGATTCGCCGATACGGTCACCAGAGAGGTAAAGGGAATCAGCAGCTTCATCACCACATATACAATATTGATGCTGGCATAGGCCCATCTCTCCGGCAGCCGTCTGGCAACCTTTTTCGGCAGGAGCACGCCAAAGGTCAGTAATATGTACAGCAGGAATATCATGGTAAGCACTCCGGAAACTGCGGTAATCACATATAAGGGGATCGCCCCTGTCAGATTCCGCTCTGTAAAGCCTGCAATGAAATTTTCCACCGCCCGACGCCAGATTCCCAGATAAACGCCGCCCATAATGATGTTGATCAGGGTGGCGATCAGCTGTACGGAATTGATATACCGGGTAGGATCCTCCAATATCTTAAGCAACCGTCTTGACTTTCTGTCCTGCTCCTCCCGGGCTTTTCTTTCCACGTCCTTTACGTTCAGCTGCTCTATCGCCGCTCCGAATCCGTAGAAAAACATATCCACTAATACAAGAATCAAAAAAATCATGATACTGGCAGTGGGCCCGCCGTCTTCCATGTCCCCGTCACTCCTTTTTCTTAATCTCAGTTGCTGTTAATCATACCATCATTGTCTCTTTTCGTCAAGGAACAGTCTCTTTTTATGTATCCAGTTCCAGACTGATCATCAGCGCTCTGTTCACTTTCCGCATTATTTCCCCATCCAGATGACAGACCCTGGTCTTCAGGCGCTTCTTGTCAATGGTGCGCAGCTGCTCTAACAGGATCACTGAATCTTTGTCCATATCGTATTCTTTTGCGCTCAGTTCGATATGGGTGGGCAGCTTGGCTTTGTTCATCTTGGAGGTGATCGCCGCACAGATCACCGTGGGGCTGTGCCGGTTGCCCACATCGTTCTGAATGATCAGCACCGGCCTGATCCCACCCTGCTCTGAGCCGATCACCGGCCGCAGATCCGCATAAAATATATCTCCTCTTTTCATTCCCCTGATACCTCTCGAAATTATAATTTACTCTGAGTATTTCCATTTTTTCTCAAGGTATTCAGCCAATAAGGAAAGTGTGTCTGCCTGGGAAGCTACTGTACGCTGTCCCCTCTTACATACACTCTGGGAACCCTGGGGCTGATGTCACACACCAGTTCGTAGTTAAAACGCCCCGACAGCTTCCCCAGCTCCTCGGCCGTGATCTCCTCCTGTCCGTCCCGGCCGAGCAGCACCACCGGATCCCCCTCCTTAACCTCCGGAAGTCTGGAGAGATCCACCATGAACTGGTCCATGCAAACCCTTCCCAGAATCGGCGCCCGCCGTCCCCGGATCAGCACACAGCCCCTGCCGGAGAGACTTCTGGGATACCCGTCTCCGTATCCCACAGGCACAGTGCCCACCCGCATCCGCCTGTCAGCCGTGAAGGTACCGCCGTAGCTGATGCTCTGTCCCGGTTCCACCTCTTTGATATAGATCAGATGACTGTGCAGGGACATTGCCGGACGCAGCCCTCCGGATTCCGGTGCAGCCTCCTCAAAAGGGCACAGGCCGTAGAGAATAATGCCGGCCCGCACCAGATCCAGATTGGCCTCCCGCAGTCTCAATATGCCTGCACTGTTTGAGGCATGATGGCAGGGGATCCTCACGCCCAGACGTTTTTCCGCCAGGGCCGTAAAGTCCTGAAACCGTTTCATCTGTCTGCGGGTGCTGTCCAGATCGTTCTCATCCGCCCGGGCAAAATGGGTAAAAATCCCCTCAAGCTCCAATTCTTCGGAAGCAGCGATCCGCTCCAGGAACGCGATATTTTCTTCCCGGGGCTGTATGCCGATCCTTCCCATTCCCGTATCCACCTTTACATGGACGATGGCTTTCCTGCCCGCACGTCTCGCCGCCGCCTCCAGCTGCTCCAGCGTATCCTCACGAAATACAGCCAGCCGAACCTCCTGGCGGATCAGTTCCCCGTAAGCATAGGGAAAGGTATAGCCCAGTATCAGTATGGGCTTGCGGATCCCTGCCCGGCGCAGCTGAAGCGCCTCCTCCGCCGTGGCTGCCGCATAGCCCCCCAGCTCCTCCAAAGCCTCTATTTCCCTGGCAATGGGCACACTGCCATGGCCGTAGCCGTCCGCTTTCACCACCGCCAGGATCCTGGTATGGGGATCAATGTGCCGACGAATATATGCCAGATTGGCCTGGATGGCATCCAGATCAATCTGCGCATATGCTCTGCTGTATTCCCACTCTCTAACATCCATGCTTCATTGTCTCCTTCCGGGAGATTCCTGTGTCTGCGATAACCTCCCCTATAGCCTCTGTCAGCTTTCCTGCAGTCAGACCGTAGCTGCTGTATGCTGCCGCAGCCCGCTCTCCTGCCAACCCGTGCAGGTATACCCCCACACTGGCTGCGGAAAAGGCATCCGCTCCCTGAGCCAACAGAGCAGCTATGATACCGGTCAGCACATCGCCGCTGCCGGCGGTGCCCATACCGCTGTCCCCTGTCAGATTGATGCAGCTCTCTCCCTGTCCGCCGCAGATCAATGTTCTGGCTCCCTTGCACACCAGAACGCAGTGCAGATCCCGGGCCTGGATCCGAGCTGTCCGCTCCCGTTCCTCCCGGATCTGGGAGATTTCTTTGCCGCTGAGCCGGGAAAGCTCTCCCTCGTGTGGGGTCAGAATAATGCTCCTTCCCTCCTTTCCCTGATCCGATACCAGGATCTGCAGGCTCATATCCCCGGCAATCATATTCAGCGCGTCCGCATCCAGTACCAGAGGCAGACGACTGTCTTTCAACACCCCGGTCAGAAGCTCCTTCACCTGGGTATTTTTTCCCAGTCCCGGACCTATGGCGATCACGTCCGCCCATTCGCAGCCCTGTCTCCAGCTCTCGGGCGCCGCATAGAGCGCCTCCGGGACCGCTGTCTGCAGTATGCTCCTGTTCTCCTGCGAACATACCACCCGCACCATACCCGCGCCTGCGTGATAAGCCGCTTTCGCCGCCAGCACTGCAGCCCCCGGCATCTGTTCAAAGCCTGCGATCAGCAGCACCTTGCCGAAGCTTCCCTTATGACCGTCCGCCTGTCTCGGCGGCAGAAGCGCTCCCACGGGCTCGTCATAGGCAAACATTCCCGGCTTTTTCCCCGCTGCCGTAAAACAGGTCTCATTAATCCCAATCTCCCGGACGGATACCCGTCCCGCATAAGCGGCGCCGGGATACAGCAGCAGCCCCTTCTTAGCCCATCCAAAGGTCACCGTCAGATCCGCCCGCACAGCCTCTCCCATAATCTTTCCCGTATCGGCATGGATGCCGCTGGGCACATCCACGGACAGCTTAAAGCCTTGCCGGCGGTTCATCTCCTTGATGATCTCCGCATATTCGCCCTGCACCTGCCGGGAAAGGCCGATGCCGAAAAGAGCATCCACGATAACAGTATATTCCCCGGAAGGCCAGTTGCTGACAATTCGCACCGGATAATAGCTGATAAATTTATTCTGCCGCTCCCACTCCCGGGTGCAGTGCCCGGCATCGCCTGCCTGATACACCGTCACCTGCCAGCCCTCCAGGGACAGGATCCGGGCCGCCGCCATACCGTCCGCCCCGTTATTGCCGCTTCCTGCCACCACCAGCAGTGTTTTCTCCCGCTCTGACAGTCCCTGCCTGCCGGCATAGGCACGGACCTCCTCCGCCACAGTCAGCGCTGCCCGCTCCATCAATGTAAGCGCCGGTATTCCCATGGTGTCAATGACGGTTCCCTCATACTGCTTCATTTCCTGTGCATCCACCACATATTTCATTGCTTTTCCTCCGCCTATGGCTCTTTTCCTCCAAAAGGCAAGGGACCGTTACGGCGCAACAGTCCCTCCTTGCTGATCCTTTTCCGTCCCGGATTCTTTCCGGTCCTTCTTCTGTTTCCCTGCTTTCTTCTGCTGCTCAACCTCCAGCGGATTATATTTCATATCAAAAAGCTCTATGACATCCGCTCCGAACAGGTCATGCATGTAGGAATAGATCTGTCGGTTCTGATATTCCATCTCCTGCTTACGCACCAGATTCTTTTTCAGTTCGATGCGGACATCCGTCACCCATTTGGCGATCTCCACGATCCGTTCCGTATTCTCCTGCATACAGTCATAGCAGTACTGCATGGTGGCAAGCATAAGCGCATGATTGGTCTCGCCGATCTGTCGAGGCAGCTCCATCAGCTCCTCCTGATAGCTCTCCAGCTTCTCATTGCACTCCTCGATCAGACGCTTGTGCTCATCCAGCTGCTTTTCCAGCGCCTTTCCCGGAGACTGCTCCAGTTCATCGGCCATGGCCACAATCTCATCCATCAGCTTTTTCTTCAGCTTCCTGATATTCTTGGATTCCACGTTCAGCTTGCCCTGGCGTTTTAGCAGGTCATTGAGCTGTTTTTCCAACGCCGGGATCTCGCCGGCCTCCGTCAGATCCGAAAAAAGCTTATACCATTTGTTGTCCAGAGTAAGTATCGGCACCCTTGTGTTCGACAGAGCCTCCTCATATGCCTCTGATTTGTCCTTCACTGCGCATCAGTCCTTTCGTGAGCCGCCGCTCTACTGTCCGCTTTCCTCCAGATACCGGTTGATGTTATAAGAAAGCTTCATCAGGCTGTCCGACAAATGTACGCTCTCCACCTGAATTCCCTCCGGCACATTCAGATCCACATGGGCGAAATTCCAGATGGCCCGGATTCCGTCATGCACCAGACGTTCCGCCACCTCCACCGCACTGGTTTTCGGAATCGTCAGCACAGCGATATCCACATCATTGTCCCGGATAAACTGCTCCATCTCCTCCATGGGCTGCACCCGGATCCCCCGGACTTCCTTTCCCACCAGATCAGGATTCTTGTCAAACATGCCGCTGAAAATAAAGCCTCTTCGCTCAAAATTCAGATAACCGCCCAGCGCCTGCCCCAGATTGCCCGCACCGATGATGATAAAGCGGTGGGTCCGGTCCAGGCCCAGGATCCTGCCGATCTCCTGATACAGATATTCCACATTGTATCCATACCCCTGCTGTCCGAAACCACCGAAATTATTGAAATCCTGCCGGATCTGGGATGCCGTTACCTTCATCAGTTCACTGAGTTCCTGTGAGGATATCCGCTCTACGCCTTTATCCTTCAGTTCTCCCAGATAACGAAAGTACCGGGGCAGCCGACCAATCACAGCCTGGGAAATGCCTCTCTCTTCCATGATATCCTCCAAATAGAAATATGCTGTTTTCATTATATCTGAATGTTAAAAACCTGTCAATGAAATGACCGGAAATAATCGGATCGGCTGAAGTGAAAAGTTAAATTCCACTCTGAAGGGGGCAAAGTTGCATTTAATCTT
>CAZFYD010000052.1:0-15787 GCA_964523315.1 uncultured Acetatifactor sp. | reverse complement strand
GTCAGAGGAGAATACAGACCGGTTCTTCCTCGGGAGGAGGCGGCCACAGCAGCGGACATGGCGGCGCCCATCGCAGCAGCGGCGGCCACAGCCATGGCGGCGGCAGTCATCGCCGGTAAGAGAAATGCAGACATAAAAAAAGCATCCACATGACGGTATGGATGCTTTTTTTAATATTTATGCCATCTGGTTTACAGCCTTGCTCAGACGGGATACCTTTCTGGCAGCGTTATTCTTATGATACACGCCCTTAGAAGCAGCCATCTCGATGGTCTTGGTTGCAGCAGTCAGTTCGGCAGCAGCAACGGTCTTGTCACCAGCCTCAACGGCAGCCAGCACCTTCTTCATAGCGGTCTTAACACCGGACTTAATAGACTTATTTCTGTCAGCCTTGGTCTGGTTTACCAGAATTCTCTTCTTTGCGGATTTAATATTAGCCAAGATTTACACCTCCATTACCTATGCATTTATGTTATGTCATATGCTTAACCTTAGCCAGACACGGGGACTAACGCAAACATACGCTTGTATTTTAGACAAAGAATGGTAATTTGTCAATACATAAAACCGAAAAAAAAGCAAAAACTGTTAGAAGCTTGTAATCATTATTTTCGTGTAAAAGGAGAATTCTTATGAACGGGTTTCAGGTAAGAACGGATCTGGCTCTGGAGGCGAGAGAAAGCATCACGGAGACTGAGAGTGAGCTTAGGGGAGTCCGGGTGGAAGAGTATTATCAGGAGCAGGAGGACATCCGGGTCACCAAAGTAATGATCGATACGAAAAATGCCGCAAAGGCCATGGGGAAACCCATGGGCACCTATGTAACCATCGAAGCCCCTGCCATGTTGGAGCCGGATGAGGACTATCACAGGGAAATCTCCCAGTGCCTTTCCCGGGAGCTGGTGCAGATGATAGGGAGGGATAAGGAGGAGCTTTCCGTGCTGGTGGTGGGCCTGGGAAACCGGGAGGTGACGTCGGATGCCCTGGGGCCCCAGGTGGTGGACAATCTGTTTATTACCCGGCATATCGTAAAGGCCTATGGCTCGGCGGCATACAATAAAAAGCGTATGAATCTGATCAGCAGCATTGAACCCGGAGTAATGGCCAAAACGGGTATGGAGACAGCGGAGATTATCAAGGGGGTGGTGCTGGAAACCATGCCGGATCTGCTGATCGTTATAGATGCGCTGGCAGCCCGCAGCACCAGACGGCTGAACCGCACGATCCAGATCACCAACACCGGTATACAGCCCGGTTCCGGAGTGGGTAATCACCGCAATGCGTTGACCAGGGAAAGTCTGGGCGTGCCTGTGATCGCCATCGGCGTGCCCACCGTGGTGGATGCGGCCACGATTGTGGGAGATGCGCTGGAGCGGATCATGGAGGCGGAGCGGAATTTTGACCGTGTAAAATACATGGGGCAGCACCGGACGGCTTTTGTGGAGCTGAATAATATGTATATGACGGGCAAGGATATTGATGCGGTGGTAAAACGGGTCAGCTATACGGTGTCCGAGGGGATCAATATGGCTCTGGAATGTCAGGAGTGACGCCCGCATATAGTAATAGGGATGAACCGGATGAGAGCAGGTGGGGCCTGTCAGACGCAAAAAAAGAAATAAAATCATTCTTTTTATTCTCATAGGCGGCGTGCTGCTGATGCTGTGGCAGGCTCTTGCGGCAGGGAGTGGACAGGGGGCGGATGAAAATGCCGGAAACGGCAGCCTTATCGGTCGCCTGCTGCAGCAGAAGCTGGATCACAGTATCCGGGAGCTGATACCGATTCTGGCCCTGCAGCAGGAGGAGCAGGAGGACAGGGGACTGAGGGAGGAAGCGCTGGAGGAGTGGATGCCCGGATATCTCTATCAGACGCAGACAGGCCAGGTGGCAGTGCGTCAGGCAGCGGTGGAAGATTCCCCCGGGGGAGAGAAATCAGAGCTTACCCTTGAGCAGCTGATGCAGCTGGAAAACCAGTCGCAGCATGGAGATTCCGAAGAGACGGAAGTGGTGGTGCTGCAGCTGGAGAACCTGCTGACAGAAAACGGCTGGACCGAGCCGGAGGAGGATACGCTCCCCAGTCTGCAGGAGGCGGAGAGCAGTGTAGTACAGGAAAACAGTGCAGTACAGGAAGACAGTATTGCCAGCAGTTTTATTCCCCACAGCAGACAGCAGATTCTGGATCTCACTGCGCTGCAGGATTATGAAACCCTGCGGGAGCAGTTTTATACGGTGGACAGTGTGACCAATATCGGCAGGGATCTGCTGGATGTGCAGAAGCTGACGGAGAGGGATCTGACCATCAGCAAGGAGGATCCCGGTCCCCAGATCCTGATCTATCATACGCACTCTCAGGAGGGATTCGCAGATTCCGTGCCCGGAGATGATTCCACCACGATCATGGGTGTGGGGGAGCATCTGGCGCAGATTCTGGAGGAGCAGTACGGTTACCGGGTGCTGCATCACACAGGAACCTACGATGTGGAGGAGAGAGACAGCGCCTATTCCCGTTCCCTGCCTGCCATCACCCAGCTGCTGGAGGAGTATCCGCAGATTCAGGTAATCATTGATCTGCACCGGGATGCGGTGGCGGACGAGAGCAATCGTCTGGTCATGGATCTGGACGGGCGACCCACGGCACGGTTTATGTTTTTTAACGGCATCAGCTGGACGCGCAAGACCGGCAGTATCAGTTATCTGCAGAATGACAATCTGGCGGATAATCTGGCTTTTTCTTTTCAGATGAAATTGATGGCGGAGGAATACTATCCCGGACTGACCCGGAAAAATTACATAAACGGCTATCGCTATAATATGCATCTGCGTCCCCGCACGCTGTTGATCGAGCTGGGTGCACAGAACAATACGCTAAAGGAGGCTATGAACGCCTGTGATCCCATCGCTCATCTGCTGGACCTGGTGCTGTCCGGGGAGGAGCAGTGATGCGGCTTACGCTTGCATAGGAGAAGCATTTCTGTTAAAATAGTAACTATTCAGAGCCATATATGAGCAAAAGGGAAGCCTTGTAAAGGCGATTTTGTGAATGGCGTATACGGCTTCGTCCCAAGGAAACAGAGAGGTAAAAGGTGCGCTAAAGCACACGAGAATCGAGGTATACAGATGAGTTCTATAGAGCAGAGCAGGATTCGCAATTTTTGTATTGTTGCCCATATTGACCACGGAAAATCCACCCTGGCGGACCGGATTATTGAGAGCACGGGGCTTCTGACCAGCCGGGAGATGCAGGCGCAGGTGCTGGACAACATGGATCTGGAGCGGGAAAGAGGAATCACCATCAAGGCCCAGGCGGTGCGCACCATTTATAAAGCCAGGGACGGGGAGGAATATATTTTTAATCTGATCGATACCCCGGGACATGTGGACTTTAACTATGAGGTCAGCCGTTCCCTGGCTGCCTGTGACGGCGCCATTCTGGTGGTGGATGCGGCCCAGGGCATTGAAGCCCAGACCCTGGCCAATGTGTATCTGGCGCTGGATCACAATCTGGATGTATTTCCGGTAATCAATAAGATCGACCTGCCCAGTGCAGAACCACAGAGAGTCATCGAGGAGATCGAGGATGTGATCGGTCTGGAGGCCCAGGATGCACCGCTGATTTCTGCAAAAAACGGTATCGGCATCGAGGAGGTCTTAGAGCAGATCGTCAAGAAGATCCCGGCCCCCGGCGGCAGTCCGGAGAACCCGCTGCAGGCCCTGATTTTTGACTCGGTGTACGATCCCTATAAGGGCGTGATCATCTTCTGCCGGATCATGGAGGGTACGGTAAAAAAAGGCACGCTGATCCGTATGATGGCCACCGGCGCCAGGGAAGAGGTGGTGGAGGTGGGGTATTTCGGCGCAGGCCAGTTCATTCCCTGCGAGGAGCTCACCGCCGGTATGGTGGGCTATATTACGGCTTCCATTAAGAACCTGAAGGATACGGCGGTGGGCGATACGGTGACGGACGACCGCAATCCCTGCAGCGAGCCCCTGCCCGGGTATAAGAAGGTACAGTCCATGGTGTACTGCGGCATGTATCCGGCGGACGGCGCAAAGTATCCGGATCTGCGGGACGCTCTGGAAAAGCTGCAGTTAAACGACGCTTCTCTGAATTACGAGCCGGAGACCTCCGTGGCCCTGGGCTTCGGTTTCCGCTGCGGTTTTCTGGGGCTTTTGCATCTGGAAATTATTCAGGAGAGACTGGAGAGAGAGTATAATCTGGATCTGGTGACCACAGCGCCCGGAGTTATCTATAAAGTGCATAAGACCAATGGGGAGGTCATCAGCTTGACCAATCCCTCTAATCTGCCGGATCCCTCGGAAATCGAGTATATGGAGGAGCCCATTGTCAGTGCGGAGATCATGGTGACCAGTGAGTTTATCGGGGCGATCATGGAGCTGTGCCAGGAGCGGCGGGGCCGTTATCTGGGAATGGAATATATCGAGGGAACCAGAGCTCTTTTAAAATATGAGCTGCCTTTAAACGAGATCATTTACGATTTCTTTGATGCGCTGAAATCCAGATCCCGGGGGTATGCTTCTTTTGACTATGATTTAAAGGGCTACGAGCAGTCCAGTCTGGTGAAGCTGGACATCCTGATCAACCGGGAGGAGGTGGATGCCCTGTCCTTTATCGTGCATGCGGACTCCGCTTATGAGAGAGGGCGGAGGATGTGCGAGAAGCTGAAGGATGAGATCCCCAGACACCTGTTTGAAATCCCCATCCAGGCAGCGGTGGGAGGCAGGATCATCGCCAGGGAAACAGTGAAGGCCATGCGTAAGGACGTGCTGGCGAAGTGCTACGGCGGTGATATCACCCGGAAAAAGAAGCTGCTGGAGAAGCAGAAGGAGGGTAAGAAGCGCATGCGCCAGATCGGCAATGTGGAGATTCCCCAGAAGGCTTTCATGAGTGTGCTGAAGCTGGATGACCGCAAATAGTGCGGAAAAATTATGAGCAGCGCTGCGGGCTTTGTCTGCGGTATGTAGGGGGATCAGTATGAGGAAAACACTGGAAATATATCTGCATATTCCTTTCTGCATCCGTAAATGTGAGTATTGTGATTTTCTCTCTGCACCGGCGGGACTTCAAACCCAGGAAAGCTATGTACAGGCGCTGGAGCTGGAAATGCTGGGCAGGGCGGAGGAATATCGGGATTATCAGGTGTCTACTGTCTTTATCGGCGGAGGTACTCCCAGTATTTTAAGGCCTGAGTGGATTCGGCGGCTCCTGGATACTCTGCGCTGCCATTATCAGGTGGCTGCGGATGCGGAGATTACGATGGAGGCGAATCCGGGTACGGTGGATGGGACAGGACTGAGACAGCTTCATGGGGCGGGAATCAACCGTCTGAGTCTGGGGCTGCAGTCGACCTGGGATGAGGAACTGAAAGCGCTGGGACGGATCCATACCTTTCAGCAGTTTCTGGATGCCTATGGCGCTGCGGTGCAGGCCGGGTTTACGCATATCAACGTGGATCTGATGAGCGGTCTGCCGGGGCAGACCCCTGACTCCTATGGGGCTACCCTGCGGCGGGTGGCTGGGCTTGACCCTCCGCCGGAGCATATTTCAGCATACAGTCTGATTCTGGAGGAGGGGACGCCTCTGGCGGAGCGCTATGCGGCGGGGGCGCTGGAGCTGCCACAGGAGGAAACGGAGAGACTCCTGTATGAGCAGACGAAGGAGGTTCTGCGTTCATATGGATATGAGCGCTATGAGATCTCCAATTACGCCAGAAACGGCAGCGTGTGCCGTCATAATGTGGGCTATTGGACCCGGGAAAATTATCTGGGCTTTGGCATTGGGGCTGCTTCCCTGGTGGAGAATGTGCGGTTTCAGAACGGAAAGGAGCTGCAGCGGTATCTGGCAGATCCCCTGGGGCAGCGGGAACAGGTGCAGCAGTTATCTGTGGAGGAGCAGATGGAGGAGTATCTGTTCCTGGGGCTGAGACTGACTGCCGGCATTGCCGTGCAGGGTTTTTATGACACCTTTCACTATAAGCTGGAGCAGATTTACGGAAAGGTGATTGAGAAGCATCGGCAGGAAGGGCTGCTGGCCTATACTGACCGGGAGAAGGGCAGGTACCTGCATCTGACCGAGAGGGGGCTGGACCTGGCCAATTATGTGATGGCTGATTTCCTGGAGCCGCAGCTTCCCTGACAGCTTTCACAGAGATACAGCTTTCCTGACATATTTTATGAAACAAAGCGGCCCTGCAGGGCCGAAACGGCGGATTCCCAAAGTGGGAAAGGCACTTGTAATGTCCCAATCACATAGACTAGAGGTAAGATGATCCTGTGGAGGCTATGCTTGAAGACCTTTCAAAAGCCTTTGACTCCCGGAGAAGAAGCCTGCTATGTCCGTCTGCTCAGGGAAGGAGATGCCGACCAGGCCAGAGCTGCCAAGGATATTCTGATTGAGCGCAATCTGCGCCTGGTAGCGCATGTGGCCAAAAAATACCAGAATGTGGATGAGGATATGGAAGATCTGATATCCATCGGCTGTATCGGTTTAATCAAAGCCATTGATACCTTTGATGCGGGAAAGGGAAGACTGGCAACCTACGCCTGTCGATGTATAGATAATGAACTGCTGATGCTGCTGCGCAGCAAGAAGAAGACCTCCCGTGAAATATCCCTGTATGAGCCCATTGGGCAGGATAAAGAGGGGAATGAGATCCATCTGATGGACGTGATCGAACAGGAGCAGCAGGATGTGGTGGAGGCTCTGGAATACCGCAGCAATGTCCGCAGACTTCTGCTGCTGATGGAGCAGGAGCTGACAGAGCGTGAGAGGGAGATCCTTATTCTCCGGTATGGCCTGCAGGGGAACAGGGAACTGACCCAGAGCGAGATCGGAGGGCGGATGCATATCTCCCGCAGCTATGTGAGCCGGATTGAGAAAAAAGCATTGAAGAAGTTAAAAGAACATTTTGTATAAAACACTGCGAAGGTGGCTGGATGAAAATAAGGAGAAATACAGATGTTGAGTATAGGACTGAACTGGCTGTATATCATATTGACGACATTCTGTACCGGGTATGGCATTGCCTGTCTGGTGGAAAAAAAGCTGCATTACCGTCTGCAGGGAATGGACAGTATCCTGATGGCAGGGCTGATCGCCGTGACGGTATATGCAGAAATTTTCAGCCTGTTTTATAAGGTGGGGATGGCTGCCAATATTTTGCTGCTGCTGATCTGTGCGGGAACGGCAGCGGCGCTGCGCGCCCGGATGCGCCGGAGTCTGGAAATCTGGTGGAAGGAGACGGCAGTGGGGAAAAAGATACTGCTGCTTCTGCTTTTTCTGCTGTGGGCTTATTTTTCCTCAAGGGGCTATATGGCGTATGATTCAGACCTTTATCATGCCCAGAGCATCCGCTGGATAGAGGAATACGGCGTGGTGCCCGGGCTGGGGAATCTGCACGAGCGGTTTGCCTACAACAGCGCCGCTTTTGCGATTAACGCTCTGTACAGCATGAAATGGCTGTTGGGTCAGTCCCTGCATACCGTCAGCGGCTTTTTCGCCCTGCTGCTCAGCAGTACCGTGCTGGAGCTGGGGCGCACCTGGAAGGAGAAAAAGCTGCGTCTGGCGGATTATGCCATGATCGGAGCCATCTATTATCTGGTTACGATCTGGGATGAGGTGACAGCGCCCAGTTCCGATTATCTGATCATGTGTACCCTCTTTTTTATCGTGATCAAATGGCTGCTGTGTCTGGAGCGTGACCGCAAGGCAGCGGGGGAGGGGCTGGTACCCTACGCCCTGCTGTGCGTGGCAGGTGTCTATGCCCTGACCCTGAAGCTGACCGCAGGTCTGATCCTGCTGCTGGTGATCAAGCCCGCTGCGGGGCTGATTCGGGAAAAGAGATGGCGGGAGATCCTGCTGTATCTGGGCCTGGGTCTGCTGGTCTGCGTGCCCTGGATGGCCAGGACGGTGGTGATCTCCGGTTGGCTGCTGTATCCTTTTCCGGCGCTGGATCTGTTTGCTGTGGACTGGAAGATGCCCGCAGATCTGATCGAGGTGGATGCGGCGCAGATCAAGACCTGGGGACGGGCGCTGTACAATGCCAGTCTGGTGGATGTGCCCATGCGGGAATGGTTCCCCGGCTGGTTTTCCGGCACTCTGTCCGGGATGGAGAAGCTGCTGATTCTGGGGGACGGGGTATCCATTATCTTGTTTGCGTTTTATGTGCTTTACAGCCTGATCAGAAGGAAGAAAGAGAATGGGGATGTGATTCTGGTACTGGCCACGGTGATCGGCTCTTATGTATTTTGGCAGTACAGTGCGCCGATCCTGCGGTACGGTTACGCCTATGTGCTGCTGGCGGACATGCTGATGGCAGGAGTGATCCTGCAGAACCTGCGCAGACAGCAGATCCTGTATGGCCTGATCTGTCTGTACGGGGGCTATAAGCTGGTGATGATGGGCGATTATATCCGCAGCAATTATCTGATGGAGGCCTATATCCGGCAGCAGGATTACGGCACCTATGAGCTGACGACCTATGAGCTGGAGGGAATCACGATCTATTTGCCGGTAGCGGGGGATCGGACAGGCTATGATTCTTTCCCGTCGGTTCCGGCCATGCCAAAGATCGAGCTGCGGGGAGAGACGCTGAAGGAGGGTTTCCGGCACACGGAATAGATGCTTGCCAGTGGAGCTGTTTTAGAGTACAATGGAAACAAATGTATTATGGCAGAAAGCGGTTTCGTGTACAGTAAGACTATGGAAAAGAGGAGAAGACTATGCCCACGATTGAAGAAATACTGATAGCGGCCAAGGAAGCAGGCGCATCGGACGTACATTTGACAGTTGGTATTCCCCCTAAGATGCGGGTGAACGGGAACCTGATTACGATGAATTATCCCAGGATGCTTCCTGCGGATACGCTGGATGTGCTGCTGTCCATCATGACGGAGGTACAGAGAGACCGTTTTGAAGAGCGGGGAGAATATGATATGTCTTTCTCCATCCCCAATGTGGGGCGGTACAGAGTCAACGCCTATAAGCAGAGAGGCTCCGTGGCCATGGCGTTCCGTCTGGTGGGCACTAAGGTGCCTTCCCCCGAGGAGCTGGGCGTACCGATATCCGTAGTGGATCTGTATCAGAGAAAGAGGGGACTGATCCTGGTGACCGGCCCTACCGGAAGCGGTAAGTCCACCACGCTGGCCGCCATCATTGATAAGATCAATAACAACAGGGACGCCCATGTGATTACGCTGGAGGATCCCATCGAGTATCTGCATCAGCACAAAATGTCCATGGTGAACCAGCGGGAGATCGGTCTGGATTCCGAGACCTACGCCAATGCGCTGCGTGCCGCCCTGCGTGAGGATCCGGATGTGATTCTGGTGGGAGAGATGCGTGACTTTGAGACCATCAGCGTAGCCATCACGGCAGCGGAGACCGGACATCTGGTGCTGTCCACCTTACATACCATCGGCGCTGCCAGCACTGTTGACCGTGTGATTGACGTATTCCCGCCCCATCAGCAGCAGCAGATCCGTGTGCAGCTGGCCAACGTGCTGGAGGCGGTGATTTCCCAGCAGCTGATTCCCACAGCGGACGGCAGAGGACGTGTGGCGGCTTTTGAGGTCATGCATGCCAATCATGCGGTGCGCAACCTGATCCGTGAGGGAAAATCCCACCAGCTTTCGTCCGTCATGCAGACCAATCGTAAGATGGGCATGATCACGATGGATGAGGCGATTGCCCAGCTGTATTATGAGGGTCGGATCGACCGGGAGCTGGCGATCCAGTTTGCCCAGGATCCGGATGCGATGGAGAATAAGCTGTAAGGGGGATCATTCGGATGAGAATCGCAAGGATGGCTGTGGCTGTTGTATTAGCTTCTTTTATGCTTACAGGCTGTGGTACGGAAGAAGGGAAAAACGTTATCCGGGAGGAAAATTCCGCAGTGGAATCGAAGCGGCATGGATACTGCCTGACGGGTTTGTCTCTCCTGACAATGAAATATACGAACAGGCAGCCCACAAGTATGCGGCAGGCATTATTCCCTGCTTTGAAACCGACGGGGAGAGTATGGATATTTATATTGCTTGTACGTCAAAGGCGGTTGCATCAATGCATGTAAAATGTTACTATTTACAGCCCCTCCACGCTGCATTCGCAAAACCCGCTGCTGCGCAGCTCTTTGCGTCTGCTATCGCAGCCGTGTTTTGCTCATTGGGTGGAGGCTTTTGCTTCGCAGTCAGATTTGGAACAGATATACAGCTTCTTACGAGCAAACTCGACGAATCTGTGTATCTGTCCAAATCGGCTGTGAATAGTAAGTGTAAAATTGTAAAAAATGAAAAAAAGTATTGCCAAAACAGGCAGTCTCTGTTATGATGCTTACAAAGCAAAAGATTTCCTGAATCATTCAGAGTACATTTCTTTTTCTTATTTCTTGAAATCCTGCTTTTAAAATTCAATGAGTAAAAATATATTGAGCAGGAACAGAATAGGGCAGGTGCCGACTTCTCTTTCTGCGGTAAAGGTAAGGAGGTTGGCAGATGATATGAGAATGCCTCTGGGGGTATAGCATCACAGTAAGATGGAAAATCTCTGCCGGTTATGGCAGGATGTATCAAATTCAGTATATCAGAAAGATCTTACATTCAATTTTCAAGAAGTAATTGTTTATCGAAATTTTCCAATTTTCAGTAAAAAATGGTTACTATTTACAGCCGATTTGGACAGATACACAGATTCGTCGAGCTTGCTCGTAAGAAGCTGTATATCTGTTCCAAATCTGACTGCGAAGCAAAAGTTTCCACCCAATGAGCAAAACACGGCTGCGAAGCAGCGGGTTTTGCGAATGCAGCGTGGAGGGGCTGTAAATAGTAACTAAAAATGCGAATAACGAAAGGAAAGGTATCACTATGTATAGTTCAATACAGACAGGGTCCCTCTATGGAATCGAGGCCGATCTGATCCGTGTGGAGGTGGATATTTCCAGCGGTCTGCCGGGCTTTTCCATGGTGGGGTCTCTGAGCAGCGAAGTACGGGAAGCTAAGGAGAGGGTACAGGTAGCGCTGAAAAACGCAGGTTTTGATCTGCCGCCGAAAAAGGTCACCATCAATTTAGCGCCGGCAAATCTGAAAAAAGACGGCACAGGCTTTGACTTGCCGATTGCCGTTGGGATCCTGCAGGCATTGGGATATTTCCCGGAAAAGGCAACGGAAAATATTCTGTTTGCAGGGGAGCTGGGGCTGAATGGGGAGATCAAGCCCATCAACGGAATCCTGCCTACGGTCAGGGCCGCTTACGACGGGGAGATAGGAACCTGTATCATCCCATGGGAGAATCGGATAGAGGGCAGTACGATTCCGGGGATCTGCGTCAGAGGAGTCCGCAATATTCATCAGCTGACTGCATTTCTGCAGGAGCCGGATCCGGGGAGGCAGGAGGAACTTCTGCCGCCGCAGCCCTGTACTACTCAGGAGATTCTGGAAAAGGAGCAAATTGTCTTTGACTGCGATTTCTCTGAGATCAGAGGACAGGAGCTCGCCAGAAGAGCGGCGGAGATTGCGGCGGCGGGGTTTCATAATCTGCTGATGTCCGGTCCGCCCGGGGGCGGCAAGAGCATGATTGCCAGGGCTATGGCGGGAATACTGCCGCCCATGACCTGGCAGGAATGCATAGAAGTCACTACGATCTACAGCGTGGCAGGGATGCTGGATCAGGAGAATCCCCTGATTCTGCAGCGCCCGTTTCAGAGCCCGCATCATACCATTTCCGGGGCCGCCCTGATCGGGGGCGGTGTCCATGCCCATCCGGGAGCCATATCTCTGGCTCACAGGGGTGTCCTGTTTCTCGATGAACTGACTGAATTTCCCAGAAGTATATTGGAATGCCTAAGACAGCCACTGGAGGACCGTCAGGTCAACATTGCCAGAGTGCAGGGCAATTATGTCTATCCGGCGGATTTTATGCTGGTATGTGCGATGAATCCCTGCCAGTGCGGATTTTTTCCGGATAAAAACAGATGCCGCTGCCGGAAAGAGGATATTGCAAAATACTGGAGTAAGCTGTCCGGCCCGCTGCTGGACCGCATGGATATGTTTGTGGAAACCAGCCGGATCGAACTGGAAAAGCTGCAGTCCATCCAGCCGGGGGAGAGCAGCGCCCGGATCCGGCAGCGTGTAGTGGAGGCCAGAGCTATTCAGGAGGAACGATTTGTCAATAAACGGTATTCCTTCAATAGAGATATGGAAGCGGGGGAACTGAAAAAATACTGTGAACTTGGCAGGGAGGAAAAGCGCCTGATGGAGCTGGCGTACAAACGTCTGGAACTCAGCGCCAGAAGTTATTACCGGATCCTGAAGGTGGCCAGAACCATTGCAGATCTGGAGCATTCGGAACGGATCCGGGAGGAGCATCTGAGTGAAGCGCTGGCATACAGACTGACGGAGGGAGTGAGAAGAAATGGATAAATACCTGTTTTGGCTGGATAATATCAGCGGACTGGGAACGGTAAGCAAGGAAAAGCTGCTGGAGGCTTTCGGCACCGGAGAAGGGATATATGCAGCCAGGGAAAAACATCTGGCTATGATACTGGAGCAGGCAAAGCTGGAAAAGCTGCTGGAGATGCAGAAAACCTGGGATGTGGATCAGGAATATGCCAGGCTGCAGGAAAAGGCAATTCGCCTTGTCTGCACGGCAGATGCGGAATACCCGGAGAAGCTTAAGGATATTCCGGATCGGCCGTTTGGCATCTACTATAAGGGTCGCCTGCCGGATCCGGAAAAGCTGGCTGTAGCGGTGGTGGGGGCCAGGGAATGTTCGGACTATGGCCGTTTTGTTGCCGGAGAATTGGGAAAGGAGCTGGGGAAAGCAGGGATCCAGGTGATCAGCGGCATGGCAAGGGGCGTTGACGGAATCAGCCAGCTTTCGGCGCTGGAAGCGGGAGGGGAATCCTATGCCATATTGGGGAATGGGGTGGATATTTGCTATCCGAAAGGAAATCAGCCGATTTATGACCGTATGCTGGTACAAGGGGGGATTTTATCTACCTATCCGCCGGGGACGCCGCCCCAGCCACGGCTTTTTCCACCGAGAAACCGGATTATCAGCGGTCTTGCCGATGTATTGGTAGTGGTGGAGGCCCGGCAGAAGAGCGGGACGTTGATCACTGTGGATATGGCGCTGGAGCAGGGCAGAGAAGTATACACGGTGCCGGGAAGGGTCACGGATCGGCTCAGCGACGGCTGCAACAAGCTGCTGAGAGAGGGAGCGATGGTCTTTTTGTCTCCTCTGGATTTTCTGGAAGGACTGCAGCAGGCCTTTCCTGAGAAATATGAGGGCTGTTTGTCGGTGCAGACAGATCCCTCCCCTGGGCCTGCGCTGCCGCCGATCACGCCGGAGGAGGCAGTGGTACTGGAAGCGCTGGATCTGTATCCCCAGCCGCTGGAAAAGATACGGGAACAGCTGCAGGTAAAGCTGACGGAAAAGGGGTTCCGCACTTTTTCCAATAATCTGCTGACTATATTGATGCATCTCTGCCTGAAAGGGGTGGCAAAACAGAACAGTCCGGGATGGTTTTCACTGGATATATAGGGAGAGATGTGGTATACTCCATATAACAAAGGAAGTGTATAACAGTGGAAAACGGATTTGAAGCTACGGAAATATGCGCTGCCTGCGGCGGGGCCTGCTGCAAGGCAAACGGCTGCAGCCTGTCCCCGGAGGACATGCTGCGGGAGATGGAGGATTGGAAAGGCGGACAGACAGACTGGAAAGCCGATGCCACAGAAAGCGCGGGCGCACAGATCGAGAGGTGGCTGCAGGAAAGTGACTGCGCCATAGATTCTTTCGCCGCAGAAAAGGGACGGTGTTACTATATCCGGATGCGGCACAAATGTTTTACCTTCATCGGGGTGGACGCTATGGGGGAATGCATTGCTCTGACGGATCAGGGCTGTAGTCTGCCGTTTGAGAAGCGTCCCAGGGGCGGGCGCTATCTGGAGGGAAGACAGGATCGGCGCTGCCTCCAGCATTATACCCGGGAACAGATGATTGCCGATTGGGAGCCGTACCAGCAAATTCTCCAGAAAATCTGGGATACCTGGCATGACCGGTTGGAGCAGGAAGGCATATTTGACCGATGCGAGGAGGATTACATGCAGTACCAGCGGAAAAAAAGGCAGGCTGCGGTGCACAGACAGGAGAAAGGCGGAAATGAATAATATGAAAAAGAGGATAAGTGCAGGATTGGTGATGACGATAATGGTACTGTGTCTGGCGGGCTGCGGGTCCACCACGACGCCTCTGGCGGAGGTTTTTGTACAGGAGCAGCTGGAGCAGCAGACGATGCAGATTGTAGACTGGCTCAATGCAGGGGAATATGAGAGAGTATATGAGGTCTTTCGGGAAGATATGAAAGAGATGCTTCCCGTGGAGGAGCTGAAGGCTGCCTGTGAGGAAACTTACGGCGATGCCGGTTCTCAGGTGCAGGTCGGCAATATTGTAGTCAATGGGCAGAACATTGATGATGAGGATTACGCCACGGTAATGCTGAAGGTGGAATATGAACAACAGATTGTGACCTTTCAGGTGGGATACGATTCGAATATGGAAGTAGTGGGCCTGTATATGAAGTAAGAGGGAAACACTGCAGGCTTGTGTGTTTGCGCTGCATTGCAGAGTGGGTGGTAGCGCCGACAGGCTTATGCCATGTTGGGGAGTCAGTATGAAACTGGCGTTTCATATACGGATTCGTGCAGTATCGCAAGCATGGCTTGCGATATGCATGCAGAGGTAGGTCTGCATGCAGGATTACGCAGGGAAAGGAAATGGATAGATGAAAATTCTGGTAATCGGCGGCAGTTATTTTTACGGCAGAGTGTTTGTGATGCAGACAGCCGGGCAGCAGGAGATCACGGTGGTGAACCGGGGAACCTACTCCATGGAGGAATTTGGGGTGCAGCAGATCAAAGGAGACCGCAGGAATGCGGCGTTATGGCAGATCCTGCCCCAGAGCTATGATGTGGTGGTGGATTTCTGCGCTTATGAAGCGGGGGATATTGAAAAAGTGCTTTGCCATATGCCGACGAAACCCAGTCAGTATATTATGATCAGTACGGTGGATGTGTACCGCCGGGGCATCGCCGGTTATAAAACAGAGGATACACCCTTTGAGGATAGACCGCTGCCCGGTGAGGCGGGGGCCTATATAGCCGGGAAAGTCGCCCTGGAACAGGAACTGCGGCGTGTCTGTGCAGAGCAGAAGACGGCGTGGACCGTGCTGCGGCCGGGAATGCTTTACGGCCCCTACAATTATGCTCCCAGGGAATCCGTATATATCCGGCTGATGGTACAGCAGCAGGTATTGCCCAGGATCACCGATGCTGACGGGCAGTTCCAGCTGATTTATGTGAAGGATGCCGTAGAGGCGGCGCAGAGATGTCTGCTGAATCCGTTGACTTACGGAAAGGCTTATAATCTTTGCCGGAGAGAGCCGGAAAACTATGCCAGCCTGACGGATACGCTGCTGAAGGTGTGTGAGGAGTCGGTTCGGGAGCTGCCCATGACAGCACAGCAGGCCATGCAGCAGGGACTGCCGCTGCCCTTTGCAGTGACGGCCCGGGAGACGGAGCTGTATGAAAATGCCAGAAGTATGCGGGAACTGGGGATCACCTATACCTCTCTGGAAGAAGGAATGGGAAAGACTTACAGGGCCTTTCGGAATGTATATTCGAATTAGAGCAGAAAATACAGGTTACTATTCACAAGCTCCTCCACGCTGCATTCGCAAAACCCGCTGCTGCGCAGCTATTACGTCTGCTTCGC
>CAZFYD010000051.1:0-15882 GCA_964523315.1 uncultured Acetatifactor sp. | reverse complement strand
ACGAGCAAGCTCGACGAATCTGTGTATCTGTCCAAATCGGCTGTGAATAGTAACGATAATTTGCATAAAATTTGGAATCCCCTATTGACAACGGCACAGAATGTGATAATATAAACATATGAACAATAATTCATATGAAAGAAACGGAGGATGGTAATATGAAAAAAAAGTATAAGATCGAAGTGGACTGTGCCAACTGCGCATTGAAGATGGAGGAGACAGCCAGGAAAGTGGAGGGCGTTGCGGATGCAGCGGTCAGCTTTATGAGTCAGAAGATGGATGTGACCTTTGCGGAGGGTGCAGATGAGAAGGCCGTGATGGCGGCGGTGAAGAAGGCCTGCAAAAAGGTGGAGCCGGACTGCGAAGTCTTTTATTAACAGGCAGCCAAGCTGTTCTTTTTACGGATTAATGCAGGATCACAGGCATAGCCTGCGATATGCGGAGGTATAGGTATGACCAAGAAGCAGAGGAAAGTATTATACAGAATCATCATTGCTGCCGTACTGGTTCTGGCGCTGCATTTTGTGCCGGCACAGGGATGGCTGCAGCTGGTGCTGTATCTGATCCCCTATCTGATCATCGGCTATGATATTTTGAGGAAAGCAGTGCTGGGGATCCTGAACGGGAAAGTATTTGATGAGAATTTCCTGATGGCAGTGGCCACAGTGGGAGCGCTGCTGCTGGGAGATTATCCAGAGGCGGCGGCAGTTATGCTGTTTTACCAGATCGGAGAACTGTTCCAGGGCTATGCAGTGGGCAGGAGCCGTAAAAATATCACTGCCCTGATGGATATCCGTCCCGATTATGCCAATATCCAGGGAGAGGACGGACAGCTGGAGCAGGTGGATCCCGACGAGGTAGCGGTGGGCACGGTGATCGTGGTGCGTCCGGGAGAAAAGATTCCGATAGACGGCAAGGTGCTGGAGGGAAGCTCGGCTTTAAATACCAGCGCTCTTACCGGTGAGAGCCTGCCCAGAGAGGTGGGCATTGGCGACGAAGTCATCAGCGGCTGTGTGAATATCAACGGTTTGCTGAAGGTGGAGACCACCAGGGAATTCGGAGAATCCACTGTGTCGAAGATCCTGGATCTGGTGGAAAACTCCAGCATGAAGAAATCCCGCTCCGAGAACTTTATTACCAAATTTGCCCATTATTATACGCCTGCAGTCTGCTATAGTGCAGCCGCACTGGCAGTGCTTCCGCCGGTGATCAGCCTGCTGATGGGGCATCCCGCAGGCTGGAGCGAATGGATCACCCGGGCGCTGACCTTCCTGGTGACCAGCTGTCCCTGCGCCCTGGTGATTTCCATCCCCTTAAGCTTTTTCGGGGGTATCGGCGGCGCCTCCGCCCGGGGTATTTTGATCAAGGGCTCCAACTATCTGGAGAATCTGGCCAAGACAGCCTATGTGGTATTTGATAAAACGGGAACCCTGACCAAGGGAATATTTCAGGTGACCAGGGTACAGCCCAGCAGCGCCTATGAGGAATGGAGGGAAAAGGTCTCCGATGGGGCGGAATATTGGAGCGGCCTTCTGGGGCCCGCCGCCTATGTGGAGAGCTATTCCGGTCATCCCATCGCCAGGAGCCTGAGAGATGCCTATGGGCATCCCATAGAGCAGGAGCGAGTTACGGATGTGGAGGAGATCAGCGGTCATGGCGTGACAGCGCTGGTGGACGGCGTATCCGTGGTTGCGGGCAATGCCAAGCTGATGAAAAAGCTGGGATTATCCTTTGAGGAGTCCGATGATGTGGGTACAGTGGTCTATGTGGCAGTGGACGGAAACTATGCAGGATATATCATTATTTCCGATGTGGAAAAGGAACAGGCAGCGGAGGCTATTAGGAAGCTGAAGGCGGCCGGGATCCGAAAGACCGTAATGCTCACCGGAGATTCCCGGAGGGCAGCTCAGCATATCGCTGATAAGCTGGGAATCGATGAGGTGCAGGCGCAGCTGCTTCCGGCGGATAAGGTAACCTGCGTGGAGAAGCTGCTGGAGGAGAAGGGCAGAAAGGAAATGCTGGCCTTTGTGGGAGACGGCATCAACGATGCACCGGTGCTGTCCCGGGCGGATATCGGTATCGCCATGGGGGCCATGGGTTCGGATGCCGCTATCGAAGCGGCGGATATTGTGCTGATGGATGACAATCCGGTCAAGATCGCTCTGGCCATGAAGATCTCCAAAAAGTGCCTGCGGATTGTGTATGAAAATATTGTTTTTGCCCTGTCAGTCAAGGCCGTCTGTCTGCTGCTGGGCGCACTGGGAATTGTGGGAATGCGCATGGCAATCTTTGCCGATGTGGGTGTTATGGTGCTTGCCGTGCTCAATGCAATTCGGTGTCTGTATGTAAAAAAAGAAAAATAGAGTCAGAAAAGCAGGGAACGCCCTTCCGGTAAATTTGCCGGAGGGGCACCTTTTTATGCCCCTGCGCATAGAATGGCCATAAGGAGAACAACGGAAAGAAATGACGGATGGATTGCAAAGAGCAAATATTTTCGGATAATTATGTGGAATTTGTGGTGGATTTTCCGGTGGAGATCGCAATGACCCCGGGAACTGAGTTCTGCGATATCTCACTGGGAGAAGGCTATGCGGTGGTATATGAAAGCCTTCCGGTGGCCAATGCCTACTGGGGCGGGCCCTTTCACTACCGGTATACACCGAAGCTCTACGGCCTGATGGATCTGCGGAGCATGGGAGCGGGGAAGGACGGAGAGATGGCTGCTGCCCAGCTTACCCGGGAACCCTTTGATCCTTCGGCGCTGATCGCCAGCGGGATTCTGGGGATACAGCGGGAACCTCTGGAGCTTACCGGCCGGGGCTGTGTCATCTGCTTTATTGACACGGGTGTGGATTACACGAATCCGGTGTTTCGCAGGGAGGACGGCAGCAGCCGTATCCTGGCGATCTGGGATCAGACAATCCAGGAGGGCACCCCTCCCGAAGGGTTTTACTTTGGCAGTGAATACAACCGGGAGCAGATCAATGAAGCGCTGCGGGCCGAGGATCCCTACAGCATAGTACCCAGCCGGGATACGGACGGTCACGGCAGCGCCCTGGCAGGCGTGGCCGCCGGCAGCAGGGTGGGTGGAGGCAGCGTCTATCTGGGAGCTGCGCCGGATGCGGATATTGTGGTGATCAAGCTGAAGCAGTGCAAACCCTATCTGAGGCAGTACTACTACCTGCCGGAGAATGTGCCGGCATATTCGGAAGCGGATATTATGCTGGCGGTAAAGTATGCGGACTCCTTTGCGGAGACCTTTCAAAGGCCGGTGGTGATCTGCCTGGGGCTGGGAACCAATATGGGGGATCATGACGGTAACTCCTTCCTGGCAGGGTATATAAACCGGATCGGAGTCAGGAGAAGCAGGGCGATGGTGGTCTGCGGCGGTAACGAGGGCAATGCGGCACATCATTTTTTCGGACGTATTCCTGTAGAATCCGGGCGAGCCGACGGATATCGGGACGTGGAGGTACGGGTGGCCGAGGGCGTGAGGGGATTTGTCATGGAATTCTGGGGAACGGTGCCGGATCTGTACAATGTGACGGTACGCTCTCCGGGAGGGGAGACCATACCTCCCATCCGCCTGGGGGTGGAAAGTGAGACTACCCAGGGCTTTATCTACGAACAAACCAGAATCACGATCCAGAGTGTGCTGGTGGAAGCCAATTCGGGAGAACAGCTGGTGGTGTTCCGGGTAAGCCAGCCCACCGCCGGGATCTGGAACTTTCGGGTCACTGCTGCCAGCCGGCTGCATAACGGCAGCTTCCACCTGTGGCTGCCCATTACGGATTTTCTGACGGGGGAATGCTATTTTTTGGAACCGGATCCCAATACAACCCTGACGGAGCCGTCCATGGCATCGGGAGTGCTCTGCGTCTCCGCCTACAATGACGTAAACAACAGCTTTTATCTGGAGTCCGGCCGGGGCTTTGCCCGGATGGGGCAGATCCGACCGGATCTGGCGGCACCGGGAGTTAATATCTTTACAATTATGGGGCGGCGGACCGGCTCCAGTCTGGCGGCGGCCCTGACTGCCGGCGCCGCTGCACAGTTCCTGCAGTGGGCCGTGGTGGAGAGAAACAGCCTGCTGGCGGAGACCACGGAAGTACGCAATTATTTCATCCAGGGCGCAGTCCGCAGCCCGGAGAGGAGCTATCCTGATCGGGAGTGGGGCTACGGCCGTCTGAACCTGCGGGGCGTGTTTGATGTGCTGGCAGGGGTGACGGGGGATTAAAAATTTTTTCGGGTATTGATGACAGATGGTTCACCTGTTAATATAGATACAGAAAGCAATATGAGAAAGGGCTCGCTCACGATGAAAAAGGACACGATACATCTGAAATCCCCGGGAAACTGGATCAATGATCCCAACGGCTTTATCTATTACCGGGGAATGTACCATCTGTTTTATCAGCACTTTCCATATGCCCCCCGCTGGGGAACCATGCACTGGGGGCATGCGGTAAGTAAGGACCTGGTACACTGGGAGCATCAGGGGATTGCTCTCTATCCCACCAAATTTGCGGATCAGAACGGCTGCTTTTCGGGCAGCGCAGTGGAATATGAGGGGCGGATGCATATTTTCTATACGGGTGTCCGCTATCTGAAAACCAATCCGGAGGATATACACAACTATCTGGAGGAGCAGTTTGAAGCCTCCCAGCTCACAATCACTTCGGAGGATGGCTTTCATTTTGATAACGAGAGGGGGAAAAATGTAGTGATTCCCCCCATGGCGGAAGCGGAGATCGGAGACAGGACCCATACCAGGGATCCCAAGGTCTGGCGGGGAAGAGATGCCTGGTATATGGTGCTGGGCAGCACTGCCTGCCGGGAAAGAGGGAAACTGCTTTTTTACAGGAGTGAAAACCTGACGGACTGGGCCCTGGCGGGCAGCACCTTCGGGGAAGAAGGTCTGGGCTGGATGTGGGAATGCCCGGACTATTTTGAGACCCCGGGCGGAAAAGTGCTGTTGATTTCCCCTATGGGGCTGGAAACCGGCGGGAAGAATTATAAGCAGCTTACGGTCTGCATGGTGGTGGATTTTAATGAGGATACCTGTACCATGGAGTTTCCCGGCACCTATCAGCTTCTGGACTACGGGCAAGATCTGTATGCTCCCCAAAGTACCACGGATGCGGAAGGTCGGCGGGTGCTGGTGGCCTGGCTGCGGATGCCGGAGGCGGTGGAGGGAAGCTGGTCGGGTATGTTCTGTATGCCCCGGGTGGTGGAGGTGCAGAACGGTCATATCTATTTCCGGGTGCATCCCAATGTGGAAAAGCTGTATTCCCGGCGGATCCGCTCCGCCGATCAGGCAGCGGAAGCAGGATACCGGGTGAGTCTGGAGCCGGAGGACGGAGAGACGGTCAATATCGGCGGTTACCGCATTTCCCGCAGGGGGGATCGGATCTGCACGGACAGATCCGCAGTCTTTTGTGGGCATACGGATCTCCCGACAGCGTTCGAGACGCCTCCGGTGAAGGAGGGATTTCATCTGGATGTCTATGTGGATCCGCATCTGATCGAGGTTTTTGTCAACCGGGGCGAATATGTGATCAGCAATGCCGTCTATGGACTGAGCCGGGAGATCTGGGCAGATAATCCGGACAGGCTGCGGATTGATACACTGGAATAAGCGGATAAACAATAAAAGAAGGAGAGTGCAGGCATGAAATTTTCGGATATGCCCTATGAGAGGGTGACGTATGAAGAACTGGAGAGGCGCTATCGGGAGCTGGAGGAGCAGGTGAAGCAGGCCGAAAGCGGGGAAGCGTGTATGGAGGCAGTCAGACAGCGCCACCGGCTGATGGAGGACATGACTCCCATGGAGCTCTGCTATGTCCGGCATGACATGAATGTCAACGATGCCTTTTATGCGGCGGAGCAGGATTATTATGATGAGATCGGTCCCAGGCTTTCCGAGCTGTCCCGGCGGCTGGATCGGGCGCTGCTGGATTCCCCTCACCGGGCTTATCTGGAGGAGATCCTGGGGAAGCAGGCCATTGCCGTCATGGAGAAGTCCCAGCTGGGCTTTGACAGCCGGCTGATTGGGCTGGCTCAGGAGGAGAATACGATTCTGGGCAAATATAATCTGCTTGCCTCCAATGCAACCGTCTGTTGGGAGGGAGAAACGGTAAAGCGTTCCCTGATGAGTCCCCGGGCCCAGTCGCCGGATCGGGAGACCAGAAGAAAGGCGGCGCTGGCCATCTCGGAATCCTGGGAGGCTCAGCGGGAGGAACTGGAGGAGATCTTTGACCGTCTGGTGCAGAACCGCCATACTCAGGCGGTGACCCTGGGCTTTTCCGGCTATGTGGAACTGAGCTATCAGAATATGCTCCGCATCGGCTATGGGCCGGAGGAGGTCAGCCGTTTCCGGGAGCAGGTAAAACGTTATGCCGTGCCCCTCTGGGAGAAGCTGGAGGAGCAGCGCAGAGAGCGCCTGGGTCTTTCCCATCTGTATTCCTATGACAGCGGGATCTGGTTTTTAAACGGCAATCCCCTGCCTGTGGGAGATACCCGGGAGTGCCTGCGGATTACCCGGGAGATGTATACCCGGCTGTCACCGGAAACGGCGCAGTTTATTGCCTTTCTGTTGGATCATGAGTTATATGACGTGGAGATCCGGGACGGCAAACGGGGAGGGGGATATATGACCTTCTTTGAAAAATACCATGCGCCGTTCATCTTTGCCAATTTTGACGGTACCCGGGAGAATGCCTATATTATGTGCCATGAGGGAGGCCATGCGTTCCAGGGTTATCTGAAAAGGGATGAGGAGATCCGGGAGCAGTGCGGGCTGACCTCGGAGGCGGCGGAGACCCATGCCATGGCCATGGAATGCTTTACCTATCCTTACATGGAACTGTTTTTCGGAGAACGGGCCGCAGACTACCGCCTGATGCAGCTGGCGGATTCGGTACGGCTGATCATCAGCGAATGCCTGCAGGATGAATTCCAGCAGCGAATCTATGAGCAGCCGGAGCTGTCACCGGCAGAGCGGAATGCTCTCTGGGCCAAGCTGGAGAAGGCATATTTTCCGGGGAAGGATCACACCGGCAATGAAAATCTGCTGCAGGGCTGCGGTTGGCAGCGAATCCCCCATATGTTCCAGTGGCCCTTCTATGCCATCGATTATGCACTGGCCCAGGTATGCGCACTGGAATACTATCATTGGGCGGGCCGGGACAGGGAGGCGGCATGGCAGAGCTATCTGCTGTTCTGCCGCAAAACCGGTACGGAGAGCTTCCCCCTGCTGGTGAGAGAGGCAGGGCTGCCGGATCCCTTTGCGGAGGGAACACTCCGGGAGCTGACAGAATGGCTGGAGACCCGGCTGCTTTAAAAAAGATTCCCCTGTGACTTGAAATGTGCTATACTGAACATAATATGTGTCAGGGAGGCAGGCTGAGGTGGAAAAAGGAATGACAAAGCAGCAATCAGCGATGCTGCAGGGGATTGCGATCCTGATGATGGTGTATCACCATCTGTTTTCGTTCGCAGAGACCTATGATTCTCTGCTGCCCTTTATGACCGTGGACACTGTCCGCCGGATTGCCTGGTTCTGCAAGATCTGTGTGGGGCTGTTTGCCTTCGTCAGCGGTTACGGCATGTATCATGTGATGAACGGGAAAAGGCAGGTGTCCTTTTTCGGAGGGCTGCTGACAGAGTACCGCTGCGTACTTGTGCGGATCCTGCGGCTCTACGGGAAGCTCTGGCTGGTGCTTTTGATTTTTAAGGGGATCGACTTCCTGATATTGGGACAACCCTTCTCGGCCGGGGAGCTGCCGGGGAATTTGACTGCCCTGAACCCCACCTACAACGGCGCATGGTGGTACGTGGAAGAGTATGCCAAGATGCTGCTGGTGCTGCCCCTGCTGGATCTGCTGTTTGCCCGGTATGAGACACCGGCGGAAAAGAAGAAAAAAAGGGGCTTTTTCCTGGCGCTGGCTGTGCTGGGACTGGCAGCGGGGCTGACCGGCCTGCTGTGGCAGAGGCCCCTATGGGAACTGCTGCTGGCTGCGGCAAAGAGTATGCGGATCTCTTTTTTACTGGTGTTTATCGTAGGGTATCTGACAGCCCGCTATGCCCTGTACCAGAAAGCGGACGGCTGGCTGCGGCGCTGCGGCATCTGGCTGCCGGTGCCGGTCTCGGCGGCGCTGATTGCCGGCGTTATCTTCCTGCGGGTGCGGCTGGCCACGGATGCCTCCTATGCGGAGTGGGATTTTGTGCTGACCCCGCTTCTGGTATACGGCCTGCTGACCCTGCTTGCCTATGTGCCGCCGCTGTGCCGTTTTCTGGCCTGGTGGGGGCATCAGTCCACCTATATGTGGCTGACCCATGTGTTTTTTTATGAATGGCTGCATTTGAGAATCAAGCAATATATGCATCAGGAGATCTGGGTATATGCGGCGGTGCTGCTGGCATCCGCAGCGGCTTCGCTGGTACTGCGGGGACTTGGGTATCTGCTGCAGAGAATGAGGAAGAAGAGGAGGTGTGCCAGTGGCATCAATTAAGGACGTGGCAAAAAAGGCGGGAGTGGCCATCTCCACAGTGTCCAAGGTTTTAAATAATTATCCCAATATCAGCGAGTCCACCCGGCAGAAGGTGAATGCGGCCATTGATGAGCTGGGTTTTGTGCCCAATGCGGTGGCGGCGGCGCTGTCCTCCAAACAGGCGGGGCGGATCGCTTTGCTGATCCATCTGAATACCAATACCCAGGCCATCGATGAGATCAGTATGCAGTATTTGGCCGGGGCATTGAAAAGCGCCAGAGAGCGCAATCTGGATGTGGTGACAGTGTTCTTTTCCATGCTGGAGGGCATGGGCGTGGAGGAGGTGATCAGGTATTTCCGATCCCAGAGCATCAACGGCATCATTATTTACGGCATATCCCGGGATGACCGGGTACTGCAGGAGCTTCTGCAGCGGCAGATCTTCCCGGTTGTGCTGGTGGATGCGCCGCTGATCAATGAGAGCACCTCCTGTGTCTGGATCGATCAGGCAGCCGCCCAGTATGCGGTGGCGGAGAAGACCATGCAGATGGACACCATACCCTATAAAAAAGTACTGTATATTGCCGGTAAGAGCAATGGCTACGTGACAAAGGAGCGGATCCGGGGAATGGAACAATTCGCCCGGGATTACGAACTGGAGATGACGGTCAGAAGCGGTGAATTTTCCGAAAAAAAAGCCCGGGAGCTGGCCATGGAATATGCCGGGGAACAGGATATGATAGTCTGTGCATCGGATCTGATGGCCATCGGCGCCATGCGGGCGTTGACGGATATGGATATCTTCCGGCCGGTGTGCGGCTTTGACGGGCTGACGCTGATGGGCTATGTGGGCCAGCAGATGAATACGGTGCGCCAGGACTTTGCCAGAATCTCCCAGGAGGCGGTGACGGAGCTGGAACAGCTGATGAACGGCGGCAAGGGCCGGGAAGTGGTGCTGGACTATACGCTGGTCAGATTAAAATATGAGGAAGTGATCCGGTAAAACAGGGCAGGGTGAAATATCCCTGCCCTGAGCTGTTCGGGACTATTTCACCCGGACATAGTATTCTATAACCTCTGTTCCCTCCGTGGAAAGATAGGAGCCGTACACGGCAATATTGCAGCAGAGCACCTTTTTCCCGGAGGGCAGCAAAAGCTCATAGCCTCTGGGGGAGGTAAGGGCCGGCATCCGGCCGCTCTCCCCGCCGAAGGAAATGTATCTGGCGGATGAGCCGATGGAAAGCATTTCCTCATCCGCTGCACCTCTGGCAATCAGGTTTTCCCCCTTATCCCAATCAAAGTAAACCCAGGTCCGGCCGCTGCCGATCTGTCTCGGCTCTCTGCCCCGCTCCGCCAAAAGAAGCTTCCCCCGGGGAGTCAGAAAGGAAATTGCGCCGGTCTTTTTATCCACCCGGATCAAAGCCTTCTCTGTCAGGAACTCCACAGCCTCCCGGGAATCCCGGAATTTATGGCGTGTATTCTGCTTCTGGAACTCCCGGGGGACTTCCGGGAAAGCGCTTCCCTGCCCTCTGGCAAAGCATACCCGGATCATCTCCTGGGAAAGGGGCATAATGCGCAGGGTTCCGTAGCTGCTGATCAGATCGTAATAGCCGTTTCCCTTCATGCACATGCGCACCCCGCAGTCGATTCTGGCATGTCCGGCAGGCTGGAGGGCTCTGCTGTCCGGCATGGTGCCAAACTCCCGAGAGGCTGTCTGTTTCCGCTCGGACTGCTCCTTTTTGCTCCGCTCCAGATAGGAGGGGATGGTGGCGGTATTGCCGGATATCTTTACCCTCCGTGCCTGGGCCGCAGGCTGATATTCTCCGGATACCTGCGCCGGAGATTTTGCTGCGGGGTTCTGTTTTACCACGATCCGTTTAGGACCGATCTGATTGCGCCGGTCCATCTCTGCCGCTCCCTCCCTGGCCTGCCGGATATAGAGCTCGGCATTGGTCATATCGGGAGTCGCAGGCAGGGGCTTTCTCCGGGGCTTTGACGGCTCCGCCACGGCTGCCTTCAGCTTATCCTCGGACACCGGGTCGGCAATCAGGCCGGTGAGATGTCCCTGATAGAGCACCGTCAGTTCGTGCAGTGCTCTCGTGGCGGCCACATACAGACGCTTTACATAACCGTCCGTGGACGGATAATTTTCTGCAGAGGCGTCAAAAATCAGAACCGCATCAAATTCCAAACCCTTGGTATATTCCAGGGGCAGAACCATTACGCCCGTATGAAATTCCATGGAGGAGGGATCATTGGGAAGAAGCTCCAGTTTTCCCGATAAGCTGTCCGTTACCTTCTTAGACTCCCCGGCGTCGCCGCAGATCACGGCTATGGTATCCCTGCCCTCCGACTGCCATTGCTTCACCGTTGCCACAGTTTCCTCGATCAGCGCTTCAAAGGAGCGGCAGCCCTTTACTCGTACCTCGCTTCCGTGGCGGATAATGGGCTGTACCGGATATACCTGAAAACTGCCGTGATGCAGGATATTTGTGGCGAAATGGGAGATTTCCACGGTATTGCGGTAGCTCTTTTGCAGAAGGCCGAAATAATCGAACTCATCCGGCAGCATCAGCTCCCGCAGTTCCTTCCAGTCATTTAAGCCGTAATCTGAGGAAATATTCTGGGCCACGTCCCCCATGATTGTATAGGTGCACGTGCTCAGACAGTATTTCAGAGCGCTGTAGGCCATCATGCCGAAGTCCTGGGCCTCGTCGATGATCACATGTCCGGCCTCCCGGATGATTTCCGTCTCCTTGATGCGCTTGTACAGGTAGGCCAGCGCCGCCAGATCATATACATCAAAGACGGTTCCCGGAAACTCCGTCGGGAAGCCCTTTTCCGACTGCTCCAGCAGAAAGCTGTCATACAGGTCGAAAATGGAGTCCTTCCATTCCCGTTTACCGAAATAATTTTCATAATAGCGTCTCAGTTTTTTCTTTTCCTCTGCGGTATAAGAGTAGTACCTGCCGCTGATCTCGTTTTCAAATTTGGCGATCAGATGCTCGGTCAGCCGGCTGATCTTATCTGCACGGGACAGCTGCCGGCTTTTCTGCAGGATCCGCTCGATGGCTTCTGCAGACAGCAGGAGTGCGCCGTTTTTTTCAATGACGACATCCTCCCTGGGAATGATCTCCCTCTCATAGCTCTCGCAGAACTGCTCCAGCGCCCGGAACCAGGTAAGCGTTCCCTTTATCGGCGGGGTAACGCCCCTGCGTACCGGCTTCACCGTGTATTTTTTGTCCCAGTCCTCATAGAGCAGACGGATGAAAAGCTGTTCCATGGTCATCTGGGATACCCCATAGACATTTAACTCCGGCAGCACGCCGGTGATATAATTCAGCAGCACCTGATTGCTGCCGATAATATAGAAGTCCCGGGGGGCAAATTCCAGCTCGTAATTATAGAGGATATAGGAGATCCGGTGCATGGCTACGGTGGTCTTGCCGGAACCGGCCGCCCCCTGGATAATCATGTTGTGCTGGGGCTTTTTGCGGATGGCCTCGTTCTGTTCCTTCTGTATGGTGGCGATGATCTCTCCCAGCACCGCCTTTTTGTTTTTTGCCAGATACTTGGTGAGCAGTTCGTCATTGGCCACCACGTCGGAATCATAGAAATCCTTCAGAGTATCCTGGTCGATTTCATAGGTGCGTTTCCGTTTCAGATTGACGACATACCGTCCCTCACCCTTGACAGAGTAGGCCACATCTCCCAGCGAACTGTCATAATAGATCCCGGCAATGGGGGCTCTCCAGTCGATGACCTCCGGATGGGCGGGGTCTTTGGCGATTACGGATCGGCCGATATAGTAGGCTTCATCCTTGCCGATCTGCTTATCCCGGAAATCAATGCGCCCGAAATAGGGCTTTTTTCTGGCCTGCTCGGCCCGCCGCAGATCTTGATTGACCTCCTGGAAACGGGCGTCCGTATTGTTCCACAGGGCCATAGTCTCCTTGTCATTTTCATCGAATACCTCCAGCATCTCGTGGAGCTCTTCTGCCAGAGCCTTCACGTCCTGTCTGGTTCTTGCCAGCTTCTCTTCTGCAATGGCAATCGTGTCCTTCAGCCTCTGTTCCTCATCCTGCCTGGTAATCCCGGGTAATTTACTCATCTGCGCCACCTTTCCTGCTGCTTTGCAGCTGACTGATTTCTGAGTTGTAAAATTTATTATATAGGAAAATTATTAAAATACTAGACTTTTTTTTCGCAATATGTTATGATGCATAATATAGTGTTGCCTGAGAAAGCTGTCGCATGAGCGATAGCTTTTTGACATTATGGCATATGAATAAAGAGGATCGTTTGGCATGATTAATTTTTTTGTGAGTCTCATTGTGGGGATCTTTATGGGGGATACCTATTTAAAGGACAGGGCCCGGCGGCAGCTGAAAGCCGGGGAAAACCGGCAAATCTGCGGCGACAGGCTGCTGCTGCACAAATTTCATAACCGGGGTGCCATGCTGGGCATGGGAGGGAAGCATGGACCTGTGGTAACGGCAATGTCGCTGGGATTGACTCTGGCAGCGTCGCTGCTGTTTGTCCTCAGTCTGAGCGTATACGGCAGCAATCCGCTGCGGACAGGGCTTTCCCTGCTGCTGGGCGGCGCCTTCAGCAACACCTATGACCGGCTGAAACAGCAGTATGTGATGGATTATGTCAGCTTCAACGTAAAGTGGGCGCCGCTTCGCAGGCTGGTATTCAATGTGTCGGATTTCTGTATTATTCTGGGCGCCATGCTGTCGGTACTGGGGATAAAGGATCAGGAGAGGAAGCTGCGGAAGCTGCAGAAGAGGAGACAGCGCCGCAGCAGGCAGCCGGAGAGCAGAAACCGGCGGTAGAAAGAGGTGCTTGGGAAGATAAAAAGGCGGCGGATAACCGGTATGGTGTCCGCCGCCTTTGCACATCGCTTTGGCTATGCCGTGATAACGGTTCCTGTTTTCCCTTTCAGAGCATCCTTCAGCACATCCATGGAGGTGATCAGCACTCTGCCCCGGGGATTCTTTTCCAGATAGGCAATGGCCGCCTCGATTTTGGGCAGCATGGTGCCTGCTTCAAACTGCTCCCTGGCAATGAGCTCCTGGGCTTGAGTCGTGGTCATGGCGTCAATGGGCTGCCGGTTCTCGCTGCCGTAATTTTCATAGACACAGTCCACGCCGGTCAGGATGATCAGCTCATCGCTCTGCAGGTCTGCAGCCAGCTTGCCTGCAATGGCGTCCTTTTCAATGACAGCGGAAGCGCCCTTTAATGCATGCTTCTGTTCGATAACGGGAATACCGCCGCCGCCGCAGGCGATAACCTCCTGATCCGCAGCTACCAGAGTGCGGATGGTCTCGATTTCCACAATATCCAGGGGCCTGGGCGCTGCGATGACACGGCGGAAGCCCTTGCCGGGAAACTCCTTGACATAATTGCCTTTCTTGATCTCCACCTCTGCGTCCTCCCGGGACATATAGCGGCCGATGACCTTGGTGGGCTCATAAAAGGCCTCATCATAGGGATCCACCGTTACCTGGGTCAGAATCGTGCTCACCGGCTTGGAAATGCCTCTGGAAAGCAGCTCGCTGCGCAGGGCATTCTGAATATCATAGCCCACGTAGCCCTGGCTCATGGCAGAACAGACGCACATGGGAGCCGGGGTATAGTCGATATAGACCCGGCGCAGCTCCGTCATGGCCTTATGGATCATGCTGACCTGCGGTCCGTTGCTGTGGGTAATGGTCAGCTGATAATCCGCCTCCACCAGATCTGCCAGAGCACAGGCGGTCTTCTTTACCGCATCCCACTGCTCCAGCGTGGTATATCCTAATGCATCATGTCCCAGGGACACTACGACATTTTTTTTGCTCATATCTGTCTCCTCCTCGTTTAAAACTGTTCTCAGTATAGCACAAACTGTGAAATGTGTACAGATCCCTTATCTTTGCGGCTGCGCTGCTTACAGCTGCCGGATGCAATCGGCCAGCGTCTCGTAATACTCTTCAAAGGTCTTACGGCAGCAGCCGGGATTGTCGATGGTGATTCCGGGGGCCCGCAGTCCCGTCAGGGTAAATCCCATGGCCATGCGGTGATCTTCATAAGTCTGGATCGTACAGGGTCTGGGAGTGCCGGGATAAATCGTGATGCTGCTGTCCGTGGACTCACAGCGGATTCCCATGCGTGCCAGCTCGGTGCGGATGGCAGTCAGACGGTCGCATTCCTGAAAACGGATGTGACCGATGTTGGTAATCGTGGTAGGGCCGTCTGCAAAGGGGGCGATGGCGGCAAGGGTGATGGCCTGATCGGAGCAGGCGGACATATCCACAGTAACGCCGGTAAAATGTCCGTCAGCCGGGGGCTGCAGGATCAGGCCGTCAGGTGATTTCTCAAGGCAGCAGCCCATTTTGGCCAGAATATCCAGGAAAGCCAGATCTCCCTGCATGCTGTCTTGATTCACGTGCGTGACCTGCATGGGGATGCCCAGCAGCGGTACCATGGCATAAAAATAGCAGGCGGCGGACACATCCGGCTCAATCTGATAGTCCAGAGCCTGATAGTGCTGACCGGCGGCAATCCGATAGCCCATGGGCCGGGTGCTGTTGACGCAGCCGCAGCAGTCGTGGCCCTCCGCATTGCCGCTGCAATAGTATAGAGGCTCTGCGTGAACGCCGAACTGCTCCATCATCCGGGTGGTGATCCGGATATAGGACATGCCGTGTTCTCCCTGAATGTGGATGGTCATATCCTCTGCGGACAGGCAGGAGGATATGAGCAGCGCACTGAGAAACTGGCTGCTGTGGGCAATATCCACAGTAATCTGATTTCTGCCGAAGCCGCGGCTTTTCAGGGTAAAGGGAAAATATCCCTCCTCCTCTTCACAGCAGATCACGCAGCCCAGCTCCCGCAGGGAGGCGATCAGCGGAGCCATGGGGCGCCTGCGCATCTGTGCAGAGGCGTCCATATGGTAGATCCCCTGGGATACCCCCAGATAGGCGGTCAGAAATCTGGCTGCGGTACCGGCGCTGCCCACATATTGGTCGGCTTCTTTTTTGGGTACTGATCCGCCCAGACCGGTGACTCGGACCTCCTGCTTCTCCTCATCTACCGCAGTTTCAAAGCCCAGATCCTGAATACATTGCAGAAAATGCCGGGAATCGTCGGAAAACAGAACCCCGCGCAGGATTGAATTTCCCCGGGCCAGTGTGGCCAGCAGCAATGCCCGGTTGGTCAGGCTTTTTGAGCCGGGCACAGTGACCCGGATCAGAGACTGCCTTTCTCGTTTCTTTCGCTCTCTTTTCTCATATATACAGGGTACAGCATAAGTTTTATCGGTTATCATCTTCAAACCCTCTCGTATGATCTGACATTATTAATAACTTACCAAAAAAGAGGACATTGCGCAAGCCCCATGAGG
>CAZFYD010000050.1:5569-15948 GCA_964523315.1 uncultured Acetatifactor sp. | reverse complement strand
GGATGCGGGGTGTGGAAATGCAGGACGAGATCATGATTTTGGAGAATCTGTATGACGACCTGTTCCACACCGAGCGTCCCGAGATGGATCGTTAAGATGTTTACCGCGGCAGCCGGATGGTTATCTGGAAAAAACGGAGCACCCTATGTTAGAATTGGAAGTGAAAGAAATAAATATCAATCCTTCAGCAGGGCAGTGAATTATACAAAATTTCCTATAACCCTGTTGTCAATGCTTTTTATGTTGTGAAAACATGGTCTTTGTGGTACAATATGTAAAATGCTTTGCAGTTAACATTACTGAATCAAATATGCGCTGAAGCGCATGGAATTATGGTACAATACATAATATTATGGCTCATGCAAATGCATAATATTATATGCCGTATCCTATATTGTCGCATAGCTATAATCTTGCTGCCGCTACAAGTGTAGATAATGTTCGGTTTGATGAGGATCGACTATTATATAATTTGGTAAAAAAAGAGACTAGCTGGCTTTAAAGCAGCAAAAAAGTACACAGAAGGGATAAGGATCATGCCGGTTACGGATTTATTGGAGAGAAATCACAAGTTATATGGGGAGGAAGTTGCGCTGGTGGAATTAAACCCCACGATCAGGGATACCAAGCGTACTACGTGGAAGGAGTATGATCTGGTGCAGCAGACCTCTTCCGTACCCTACAGAAGGGAGATCACCTGGAGCGTTTTTGATGAGAAAGCCAACCGGGTGGCCAATATGCTGCTGGAGAGGGGTATTCAGAAGGGGGATCGGGTGGCAATCCTGATGTTTAACTGTCTGGAGTGGCTGCCGATCTATTTTGGAATATTAAAAACGGGAGCCATTGCCGTTCCCTTTAATTTCCGTTTTGACTCCAAGGAGATCCGCTACTGTGCGGATCTGGCAGAGGTACATATTCTGTTCTTCGGGCCGGAATTTATCGGTCGTATTGAGGCGATTGCGGGGGAACTGAGCAAGGGCAGGCTGCTGATCTATGTGGGGGATGGCTGCCCTACCTTTGCGGAGAGCTACCGGGAGATGGTGGCGGATTGCTCCAGCCAGCCTCCGCTGATCCGTCTGGAGGAGGACGACGATGCCGCCATCTATTTTTCCTCGGGGACTACCGGCTTTCCCAAGGCCATTCTGCATAATCATGAGAGCCTGATGCAGGCGGCCCAGATGGAGCAGAAGCACCATCTGACAGATCGGAATGATGTCTTTCTGTGCATTCCGCCCCTGTATCATACGGGCGCCAAATTCCACTGGATGGGCAGCCTGTGTGCGGGCAGCAAGGCGGTGCTGCTGAAAGGAACCACGCCGGAGATCATTCTGGATGCCATATCCAAAGAGCACTGCACGATTGTCTGGCTGCTGGTGCCCTGGGCGCAGGATATTCTGGACTGTTTGGACAGGGGGGATCTGAAGCTGGAGGACTATGATCTGGATCAGTGGAGACTGATGCATATCGGCGCCCAGCCGGTGCCTCCTTCCCTGATCAAGCACTGGAAGGAGTATTTTCCTCATCATCTGTATGATACCAACTACGGTCTGTCAGAGTCCACCGGACCGGGCTGTGTGCATCTGGGGATTGAGAATATTCATAAGGTGGGAGCGATCGGCGTGCCCGGATACCGCTGGAAATGCAAGATCGTGGATGAAAACGGACAGCCTGTATCCCAGGGAGATGTGGGGGAGCTCTGTGTCAAGGGCCCGGGTGTCATGACCTGTTACTACAACGACCCGGAAGCTACGGCAGCCGTACTGAAGGACGGCTGGCTGTGTACCGGGGATATGGCCATGCAGGACGAGGATGGCTTTATCTTCCTGGTGGATCGGAAAAAGGATGTGATCGTCAGCGGCGGCGAGAATATTTATCCGGTGCAGATCGAGAATTTCCTGAGTGCCTATGAGAAGGTGAAGGATGTGGCCGTGATCGGTCTGCCGGATAAGCGTCTGGGAGAAATCACCGGTGCTATCATCTCCATTAAGGAGGGGATGACCTGCAGCGAAGAGGAGATCATGAATTACTGCACGGAACTGCCCCGGTATAAGCGACCGAAGAAGATTATCTTTGCAGAGGTGCCCCGGAATGCCACAGGGAAAATTGAGAAGCCTGCCCTGCGGAAGAAATACGGCGCAGACCGCCTGGTGGCCCAGCAGAACCAGGGATAGAGGAAGCTCATACAGCTTATGAAGGAGGAAGTTTGGAAGTTTCACTTCCAAATACGTATTGGTTGCAGTATCATGGGCACAGCCCATGATATGCATAGAAAGGATAAAAATGGAAAAGAATAAAAAAAGAGAGAATTAATTATTTTGACTTGTCTTTGCGGACTGCTGGTGGCCGTGATTGGTATTTATGCCGTAAAATATGCACAGATGGAAGACAGCATTGCCGCAACGAGCGGTTCCGTCTATATGGATCAGGACAGCAGCGGCGAAGATGGGAATCGGGTATTGAATGAGGTTCCGGTGGAACCGGGATCTGATATGGGGACAGATGGTGGCGGCGCTGACACAGTGGGTGACTCTTTCTATATAGATCCGGATGAACTGAATGAAGACGCGGTCATTCCCTTTCAGAGAGCCCGCTGGATGAATAACCATATAAAATAACAGCAAAAAAGGGAACTGCTGCATTTCTCATCGCAGTTCCTTTTTTACGTTCAGATCAATACTCAGCAATACGGTTATTTCCCCAGCGCTGTGGACTGCTTCACCACCGTATCCTTATTGTAGCAGGCGAAGGTCTCCTCCACCAGCTTCTGATCGGGCTTAGGCGTAATCAGGCTCACCACCGGTACGATGACCAGACCGGCCAGCATGGCGATGGCGCCGCAGTTGATAGGGGACTGCATGATGGGAGGCAGGATGCTCTTGGCGAACATATTTACCAGCATCAGGCCGGAGCCGAAGATAAAGGAGACCCAGCAGGAGGCCTTGGTGGTCTTCTTCCAGTACAGGGAGTACAGGAAGGGAGCGAGGAAGGCACCGGCCAGCGCACCCCAGGAAATTCCCATCAGCTGCGCAATAAAGGTAATGGAGCTCTTGTACTGAATCAGAGCCAGTACTGCGGAGATTGCAATAAACACCACTACCAGAATCCGAATCAGCAGGAGCTGTTTTTTCTCATTCATCTGCTTCATGAAGGTTTCCTTTAAAAAGTCGATGGTCAGGGTGGAGCTGGAAGCGATGACCAGGGAGCTTAAGGTGGACATGGAAGCGGACAGCACCAGTATCACCACTAAAGCAATCAGGAATGGCCCCAGATCCTGCAGCATGGTGGGGATCACGGAATCGTAGCCGTTAGCGGCGATATCGATCTGATCGGAGAACAATCTGCCGAAACCGCCCAGAAAATAGCAGCCGCCGGATACCACCAGGGCAAACAGCGCGGAGATGATGGTGCCTTTTCTGATGGACTCCTCGTTCTTGATGGCGTAGAACTTCTGCACCATCTGGGGCAGTCCCCAGGTGCCCAGAGAGGTCAGGATGACCACAAACAGCAGGTTCAGAGGATCCGGTCCGAAAAAGGAGGCAAAGATGCCCGGGGTCTCGGTGACAGCCGGATCGGTAATCTGTGCAAGCCCCTCATAAGCAGCCATGAAGCCTCCCTTGCTTTTCAGTACAGCGGCAATGACAGTCACGATGCCGAAGAGCATGATGATACCCTGAATGAAGTCATTAATGGCAGTAGCCATATAGCCCCCGGCAATAACGTAGATGGCTGTCAGCACGGCCATCAGGATGATGCAGACCGAATAGTCAATGTCAAAGGCCATGCCGAACAGCCGTGAGAGCCCGTTATACAGGGAAGCCGTATAAGGAATCAGGAAGATAAAAATAATCACGGACGCTGCAATCTTCAGCGGTTTGCTGTTAAAGCGCTGACCGAAAAACTGGGGCATGGTGGCGGAATCCAGATGCTGTGTCATGATCCGGGTGCGTCTGCCCAGTACGACCCAAGCCAGCAGAGAGCCGATAACAGCATTGCCGATGCCTGCCCAGGTAGCGGCAATCCCGTATTTCCAGCCAAACTGTCCCGCATAGCCGACGAAGACCACGGCGGAAAAATAGGAGGTGCCGTAGGCGAAAGCGGTCAGCCAGGGCCCCACGGAGCGGCCGCCCAGCACAAAACCGTTTACATCCGTGGCATTTTTGTGGCAGTAAAGACCGATGCCGATGAGTACGGCAAAGTAGAGAATCAGGATAATAAGTTTCATGGTATGTATTCCTTTCTTATGTAATATTTTATCGGTTTAAAGCGTAAAACACTAATGCTTTAAACCGATAAATTGTTATTGGAAAAAATGTATCATACGATAATAGGAAAGTCAATCTTACATTTTCAGCTGTTTCTTGATCCGGTGTTCAATACACTGGATGCCCTTATAGAAGCCCATGGCAATGACGCAGAGGATCAGGATACTGGTGATTACCAGATTCAGCTGGAACACCTGGCTGCCGTAGATGATCAGATAACCCAGGCCCTGTCTGGCGGCGAGAAACTCTCCGATGATAACGCCCACCAGCGCCAGGCCGATATTGACCTTGGTGGTGCTGAGCATGATGGGGATGGAGCCGGGCAGGATTACCTTGCGGAAAGCGTCTCCCTTTTTGCCGCCAAGGGTGTAGATCAGGGTGATCTTTTCACTGTCCACCTGCTGAAAACCGGTGTAAAAGCTGATGATGGAACCAAAGAGAGCCACGGAGATGCCCGCCACGACGATGGTGGTGCTGCCGGTGCCCAGCCACACGATAAAAAGAGGCGCCAGAGCCGATTTGGGCAGACTGTTTAAGATGACCAGATAGGGCTCCGTGACCTCGGAAAGCTTACGGGAATACCAGAGCAGCGTGGCGCTGACCAGGCTGATCAGGAATACCAGCAGAAAACTGACGATGGTTTCCGTCAGAGTGATGCCTACATGCAGGAACAGGGAGTGATCCAGAATCATGTCCCAGAGACATTTGGCCATCAGGCTGGGACTGGAAAAAAAGAAGCTGTCTATCCAGCCAAGTCTGGCGCTGACCTCCCACAGTACCAGAAACAGCAGGAAGAAAAAGAGCCGGTAAAAGGCTACCTGGTGATGGTGCCGCCTATGCTCTCTGACAAATTCCTCCTGCTTTGTCAGTTCTTTTTTATGCTTGCTCATGACTTCAGTTCCTCCCATAATTGATTAAAATAGGATGCAAATTCCGGCGCATTCCGGGCAGCCAAAGGGGAATCATCCTGCAGCGTCAGATGGATGGGGATCTCCTTTTTGACGGTGGCCGGGCGGCCGGAGAGCACTACAATCCGATCCGCCAGACTCACTGCCTCGGACAGGTCGTGGGTAATCAGGATGACGGTTTTCCCGGTTCCGCGGATAAGGCGGCAGATGTCGGCCGATACCATGAGCCGTGTCTGGTAGTCCAGAGCGCTGAAAGGCTCATCCAGCAGGAGCAGCTGTGGCTCCAGAGCCAGAGTGCGGATCAGGGCGGCCCGCTGCTTCATGCCTCCGGAGAGCTCGCTGGGGCGCTTCTCCCGGAATTTTTCCAGGTCATAGTCCCGCAGCAGCTTCTCCACGTATTCCAGCCGTTCAGGAGTCATCATATGGTTAATTTCCAGTCCCAGAATTACATTTTTATAGATACTGCGCCATTCAAACAGATGGTCCCGCTGCAGCATATAACCCACCCGGGGATAGTGCAGGGAACCGTCCGGATTGTTCACCAGGATCGTGCCGTCCTCCGCAGGCAGAAGCCCGGCAATAATGGACAGCAGTGTGGATTTGCCGCAGCCGCTGGGGCCCACAACTGCTACAAACTCTCCCTCATGTACCCCGAAGGTCACCCGATCCAGCGCTTTCGTTTCCCCATGGAGACTATGATAGGAATAGCTGATATTTTTCAGTTCCAGTATATTTTTTTCCATGAAAGAGGGTCCTTTCTTATAAAATAGAACTTACTTTATGGTATTCATTGTATTGCAATAAAGTGTCATTCATGGTAAAATGACCATATTCAAAACAGGAAATGTGGAGGGGCTGTAAATAATAACGAAACGTGCGGATGGTACGATAAAGAACAGTTGACCTTAAAACAATCAGAATGGAGAGAGGATATATGGCTACTTTATGGGGAGGGCGCTTTACCAAAGATACGGACCGGCAGGTTTATGCGTTTAATGCGTCCATTGGTTTTGACAAAAAGCTTTATCAGCAGGATATCGAGGGCAGCATCGCCCATGTGGTGATGCTGGCCAAGCAGGGGATCCTGACCGCCCAGGAGCGGGATGTGCTGATCAAGGGGCTCACCGGCATCCGGGAGGATGTGGAGGCGGGACGGCTGGTGATTGATGAACAATATGAAGACATTCACAGCTTTGTGGAAGCCAACCTGATTGAGCGTGTGGGAGAGCCCGGCAAGAAGCTGCATACCGGGCGCAGCCGCAACGATCAGGTGGCTTTGGACATGCGTCTGTACACCAGAGCGCAGGTTCTGGATACGGACAGCCTGTTAAAAGAGCTGATGATGGTGATTCTGGATACCATGGAAGAGAATGTGGAGACCTATATGCCGGGCTTCACTCATATGCAGAAGGCCCAGCCTGTTACGCTGGCACATCACTACGGCGCTTATTTTGAAATGTTCAAAAGAGACCGTCAAAGGCTGAAGGATATTCACGACCGGATGAATTACTGCCCGTTGGGAGCCGGTGCCCTGGCCGGGACCACCTATCCTCTGGATCGGGGATATACGGCGGCACTGCTGGGCTTTGAGGGACCGACATTAAACAGCATGGATTCCGTATCCGACAGAGATTACCTGATTGAATATTTATCCGCACTGTCCATGATTATGATGCATCTGAGCCGTTTCTGCGAGGAGATCATCATCTGGAACTCCAACGAGTATCAGTTTGTGGAGCTGGATGACGCCTATTCCACCGGAAGCAGCATCATGCCCCAGAAGAAGAACCCGGATATTGCGGAGCTGGTGCGGGGCAAGACCGGCCGGGTATACGGAGCGCTGATGTCCCTGCTGACCACCATGAAGGGAATCCCGCTGGCATATAATAAGGATATGCAGGAGGATAAGGAAATGGCCTTTGACGCCATGGAGACGGTGCAGAACTGCCTGTCGCTGTTTACCGGCATGATCCGCACCATGCGGTTTCGGAAAGAGCGGATGGCGGAAAGCGCCATGAATGGCTTTACCAATGCCACGGATGCGGCAGATTATCTGGTGGGCAAGGGCGTTCCCTTTCGAGATGCCCATGGCATTATCGGCAGACTTGTGCTATACTGCATTGATAAGGGTTGTGCCATTGATGATCTGAGTCTGGAACAGCTGCAGGAGATCAGCGATAAATTCGGGCCGGATATTTACGACGCCATTTCTCTGAAAACCTGTGTGGAGAAGCGGCTGACTATCGGCGCTCCCGGCAGTGAGGCCATGCAGGAGGTAATCCGCGTCAGCAGAGAGTATCTGGAGGAGGACTGGCAGCCCAGAGATTGGCAGCTGCCGGGATGGGATAAAAAGTAATTGCAGAGGACTGCGGAACATAAAATAGGAGGATAAACAGAAACAATGATGAGCGAAAAGTTAAAGGTAGGTATCCTGGGCGGTACCGGTATGGTAGGACAGAGATTTATTGCACTGCTTGAGAATCATCCCTGGTTTGAGGTGACGGCTATTGCAGCCAGCCCCCGGTCTGCGGGTAAGGCCTATGAGGAGGCTGTGGGAGATCGTTGGAAGATGACTACGCCCATGCCCGAGGCAGTGAAGAAGCTGGTGGTCATGAATGTCAATGAAGTGGAAAAGGTAGCTTCCGGCGTGGACTTCGTATTCAGCGCCGTGGATATGACCAAGGAAGAGATCAAGAAGATCGAGGAGGATTATGCGAAAACGGAGACCCCCGTGGTATCCAATAACAGCGCGCACCGCTGGACTCCCGATGTGCCGATGATGGTTCCGGAGATCAATCCCGAACATGCCAGGGTCATTGAATACCAGAAAAAGCGTCTGGGCACCACCCGTGGCTTCGTGGCGGTAAAGCCCAACTGCTCCATCCAGAGCTATGCCCCCGTGCTGACGGCATGGAAGGAATTTGAGCCCTACGAGGTGGTAGTGACCACCTATCAGGCGATCTCCGGTGCCGGTAAGACCTTCCGGGACTGGCCCGAAATGGAGGGGAATATCATTCCCTATATCGGCGGTGAGGAGGAGAAGAGCGAAAAGGAGCCCCTGCGTCTGTGGGGTGAGATTAAGGACGGGCAGATCGTGCCTGCAACCAGCCCTGTGATCACCTGTCAGTGCATCCGTGTGCCCGTGTTGAACGGCCATACGGCGGCTGTATTTGTGAAGTTTTGCAAAAAGCCCACCAGGGAGCAGCTGATCGAGAAGCTGGCTGCTTTTAGCGGAATGCCTCAGGAGCTTAAGCTGCCCAGCGCGCCGAAGCAATTTATCCGGTATATGGAGGAAGAAAACAGACCCCAGGTAACACTGGACGTGGATTATGAGAACGGTATGGGAATCAGCGTCGGACGTCTGCGTGAGGATACGGTATACGATTATAAGTTCGTTGGCCTGTCCCACAACACCGTGAGAGGCGCTGCCGGTGGTGCCGTGCTGTGCGCAGAACTGCTGAAAGCTCTGGGCTATATCACAAAGAAATAGGTTCTTACAGATGAAATAAGGGAGGAATGAGAAGAGGATGAACGAGCTGCGATATCAAGTGGATCTGCTTACAGCAATGAATCAGAAACTGAGCGTACAGGAGAAAATGTACCGTCTGGTTTGTGATACCTCTTATAATGCTTTCCTTTATTATTCTTTTGAAAAAAGCGAGATCCATCTGTTGGGAAAATGGGACAGCTTTTTCGATTTCAAAATCCAGGAATGGAAGGATCTGGGACGTCTTTATGAGATGATTGACGAACCCTATGTGGACCGGCTCAGAGAAGTGCTTTTTCTGGAAAAAGAGCACCGGCAGGAGGCTGTGACAGAGTGTATGCTGCGGAATAAAAGGGTCTGGCTGGAATTCCGTGCCAGAGTGTTCTGCGATGAAGAGGGCATACCCCAGGATAAGATCATCTGTATCAGTGATATTACCAAGTTCAAGCATCAGAACGAAGAGCTGACATATATGGCCTATTATGACTCCCTGACCGGATTGTATAACCGCAATTATTTTGTACGGCTGCTGGCGGAATATGTCCGCAGGGCCCAGGAGGAACAGGAGATTGTCAGCGTTATGCTGATCGATATTGATGATTTCCGCAAGGTCAATGACGGGCTGGGGATCATCGTGGGAGATGAGCTGGTGCAGCAGCTGGGAAGCTTTTTGAAGGAGCTCTCGGGGGAAGATATTATTGTCTGTCATTTGAACAGCGATGTGTACTGTGTCGCCATCTACAGCCCTAAAGGGCAGAAGTCTGTCAGCCGGATTCATGAACGGATTAAGAAGCGCATGCAGAAGCCCTTTGTCTTAAGCGGCGGACAGGAGATCAGCGTGACGGTCAGCATCGGTGTGGCTGAATATCCGGAATCCGCTACTACAGCGCTGGAGCTGATCGGCTGCGCCGAGATTGTGATGTATAAGAGTAAGGATCTGGGCAAGAATAATATCCAATATTTTGACACCCCGATATTAAATGCCTTCCTGCAGAATGTGCAGATTGAGAACGAGCTGAAGGATGCTATCTGCAGCCGCAGCTTTGAATTGTACTATCAGCCCCAGTATTATGCAGGCAATAAAAAGCTGCGGGGAATGGAGGCGCTGATCCGCTGGCAGGACGGATCGGGGAGAATGATCAGTCCTGCGGTATTTATTCCGATTGCGGAGAAAAACGGGGCCATCGTGTCCATCGGCGGCTGGGTGATGGAGGAGAGCATCCGACAGTTTGCCGTCTGGCGGCATAAGCACAGGGAACTCCTGATCCTGTCTATCAATGTCTCCCCCATCCAGTACATGAAAGAGGGCTTTGTGGACGAACTGCTGCAGATTCTCAGTACATATCAGGTACAGCCCCAGGAGGTGGAGCTGGAAATCACCGAGGGGGTACTGATCGAGGATTTTGAAAAGGTTACGGCCAAGCTGCGGGTGCTGCGGGACTATGGGATCCGGGTATCCCTGGATGATTTCGGCACGGGCTTTTCCTCTCTTTCCTATTTGAAAAAGCTGCCCATCGATACCCTGAAGATCGACAAGTCCTTTATCGATACGGTGCTGTCGGATTCGGCCACCAGAGTGATTACCGAGAGCATTATTTCGATGGTGAAGACGCTGGGGATGGAGACCATTGCGGAGGGCGTGGAGCAGGAACAGCAGTACAAATATCTCCATGCCATCGGCTGCGATATCATACAGGGGTACTATTTTGGCAGACCGCTTCC
>CAZFYD010000050.1:1506-5469 GCA_964523315.1 uncultured Acetatifactor sp. | reverse complement strand
TTTGACACGATACCTTTCATCCCACAGGAGTTCAAATATGAGGTCATTGACAGCGTGCGCAAGCAGTTTACCATTGTCAGCGACCTTTTAAATCGTCCGGATGTGAGCACCATCTATGTGTGTACCGACTCCGGGCGGGAGGGAGAATATATCTACCGTCTGGTGGAGCAGATGGCCGGAGTCAAGGGGAAGGTGAGAAAGCGTGTGTGGATCGACTCCCAGACCGAGGAGGAGATCCTGCGGGGCATCAAGGAGGCAAAGGATCTGTCAGAGTACGATGCTCTGAGCGATGCGGCGTACCTGCGGGCCAAGGAAGACTATCTGATGGGCATTAATTTTTCCCGGGTACTGACCCTGAAATACGGCGGAGCAGTGAAAAATTATCTGAAACGGGATCGGGCAGTGATCTCCGTTGGTCGGGTCATGACCTGCGTGCTGGGAATGGTAGTCAGGCGGGAGCGGGAGATCCGTGCTTTCGTGAAAACTCCCTTTTACCGGGTGGTAGGCAGCTTTGCCTTAGAGGGCAGAAAGCTGGAAGGGGAATGGCGGGCCGTGGAGGGCAGCCGTTACTATGCATCCCCAAAGCTGTATAAGGAGAACGGCTTTAAGGCCAGGGAGGATGCTAAGGCCCTGATCGACTCCCTGTCGGGGGATGGAATCGTAGAGTTCATAGAGCGGAAAAAGGAAAATAAAAATCCCCCTCTGCTGTATAATCTGGCAGAGCTGCAGAACGACTGCTCCAAGCTGTTCAAGATCAGCCCGGATCAGACCCTGGGAATTGTCCAGGAATTATATGAAAAGAAGATGGTGACCTATCCCCGTACCGATGCCAGGGTGTTGTCCACGGCAGTGGCAAAGGAGATTCATAAAAATATCGGCGGACTGCAGGGGTATGGACTTTGCGGCAGTTTCGCCCGGGAGGTGCTCAGTCAGGGCGGCTATAAAAATATTGCCAGGACTCGATACGTCAATGACAAGCAGATCACGGATCACTATGCCATCATTCCCACAGGCCAGGGACTGAATAATCTTCAGGGACTGTCGGCCACGTCCGCCAAGGTCTATGAGGTTATTGCCCGCCGGTTTTTAAGTATCTTTTATCCTGCGGCAGTGTACCAGAAGGTATCGCTGCAGGCGAAGGTGACCGGGGAAAGCTTTTTTGCTAATTTCAAGGTACTGGTTCAGGAGGGATATCTGCAGGTGATGCAGTATTCTTTTTCCAAAAAGAATACTGAGGAGAAAAAAGAGGAGAATTCCGGCGAGGAAGAGGAACAGAAGTGTGATGCACAGTTTATGGAGCTGCTGAAAGGGCTGAAAAAGGGCTCGGTGCTGCAGGTCAGGGACTATGAAATCAAGGAGGGTGAGACTTCGCCGCCCAAGCGCTACACTTCCGGCAGCATTATTCTGACCATGGAGAATGCGGGCCAGTTTATTGAGGATGAGGAGCTGCGGGCCCAGATCAAGGGCAGCGGTATCGGCACCAGCGCCACCAGGGCAGAGATCCTGAAAAAGCTGATGAATATCGAATATCTGGCTTTGAATAAGAGAACCCAGGTAATTACCCCCACCCTGATGGGGGAAATGATTTATGATGTGGTAAATCTCTCCATCCGTCCTCTTTTGGATCCTGCGCTGACAGCCAGCTGGGAGAAAGGACTGACCATGGTGGCGGAGGGGAGCATCACGGCTGACGAGTATATGGGAAAGCTGGATAATTTTGTGACCCGCCGTACCAATATGGTCAAGCAGGGCTCCAACCAGAGCAGCCTATACAGCTGCTTTCAGAAAGCGGAGGGGTATTATAAAAAAGGAAAATAGAGCAGCAGAAAGGGGAAATTATGCAGGAGGATATGGAGAAACGGATACAGAAGCTGGCGGATAAGGGAGTTGTTTTCGTAGATCCCCGGCAGACCTATATTGCACCGGAGGTGGATCCCGACCGAATCTATGCGGGCAGTGTGCTTTTTCCGGGATGCCGTCTGACGGGGGAGAGGACGCTGATCGGGACAGGGGCCCGGATCGGGACGGAGGGGCCTGCCGTCAACCATAATTCGGTGATCGGCGCAGGGGCGGAGGTGAGCAGCGGCTATCTGGCGGATGTGACTCTGCTTCCTAAGGCAAAGGCCGGAGCCAATTCCCATTTCCGGGCCGGGACGCTTCTGGAGGAATATGCCTCCACGGCGCACTGTGTGGGCCTGAAGCAGTCGATCCTGATGTACAGTGTGACACTGGGCTCCCTGATCAACTTCTGTGATGTGCTGATTTCGGGAGGAAGCTCCCGGAAAGAGCATACTGAAGTGGGAAGCGGCTTTATTCATTTCAATTTCACGCCCTGGGGGAAAAACGGGGATAAGGCCACCCCTTCGCTGGTGGGTAATGTGACGGAGGGCGTGTTCCTGGATCAGGAGCGCATTTTTCTGGGAGGCTTATCCGGAATGGTAGGCCCCTCCACCGTCGGCTTCGGGGCTATGACCCCGGCGGGACAGGTGATCCGGCATTCTGTGGCGGGATCCACCATGCATGCGGAGACCGGCGTAAACATTGACAGAAGCTGGTCCTTTTCCAGGGCGTCTTTCTCGAAAAGACGCTTTAAGCAGATCTATAAGAAAAATGCGGAATTTCTGGCGCAGCTTTACGCCCTGAAGGAGTGGTATCTCCAGATCCGGCTCAGAAGGAGCCGTCTGCAGGAGAATCAGGAGCTTTCCCTGGTCATAAACGGTGCGGTGGAGACGATCCGGCTCTGTATGAAGGAGAGGATCGAGCGGTATAACAGTCTGGCTGCCGAGTGGTCGCTGCCGGTGATCGAGGAGAACCTGGAGAACAGGGACGGCAGCGCTGCGGAGCTTTCTGCGGACTGGAAACCGGAGCTGGAATATGATGAATGGATACGGAGTCTGACCGGGGAAGAAAAGGAAAAACTCCATGAATGGATCCTCGGTGCCGCAGAATATTTCAAAAATGACATTTTTTCTCAAAAATCACTGGATTTTTGGGGCAAAATGTGAGAGAATGTATGCGAATGATTATGATCCGGTGTTTTGCGAACACCTAATCTATAGTGTTTGAAAGGAGATTTCACATGATTTATTCAAAAGAAGTTGAAGAAATGTGTCCGGTAGCGCAGGGCGTTCACCACGGCTGCGCTCCCATCCCTGAAGAGGCTAACTGGGTTCAGGCTAAGAAGGTGGAAGACATCTCCGGTTTTACACATGGTGTAGGCTGGTGTGCTCCTCAGCAGGGCGCTTGTAAGCTGTCTCTGAATGTAAAGGAAGGTATTATCCAGGAAGCTCTGATAGAGACCATCGGCTGTTCCGGTATGACCCACTCCGCAGCTATGGCTGCTGAGATTCTGCCCGGTCTGACCGTAATGGAGGCACTGAATACCGATCTGGTATGCGATGCCATCAATACCGCTATGAGAGAACTGTTCTTACAGATCGTGTATGGCCGTTCCCAGAGTGCTTTCTCTGAGGAAGGTCTGGCAGTAGGCGCCGGTCTGGAGGATCTGGGTAAGGGCCTGCGCAGCCAGGTGGGTACGATGTATGGTACCTTGGCCAAGGGTCCCCGTTATCTGGAGATGGCCGAGGGCTATGTCACCGGTATCGCTCTGGATGCTGAGGATCAGATCATCGGCTATCAGTTTGTAAATTTGGGCAAGATGACCGACTTTATCAAGAAGGGCGACGATCCCACCACTGCATACGAAAAGTCCAAGGGGCAGTACGGCCGTGTGGCTGATGCCGTGAAGATTATTGACCCCAGAACCGATAAAGAAGTGAAATAAGAGAGAAGAGGAGGTAAAAAGTAATGGCGTTATTTGAATCATATGAAAGACGTATTGATCAGATTAATAAAGTACTGAATAGTTACGGTATCTCTTCTATCGAAGAAGCCGAGAAGATTACCAGGGATGCCGGTCTGGATGTATATGAGCAGGTGAAGAAGATCCAGCCGATCTGTTTT
>CAZFYD010000050.1:0-1496 GCA_964523315.1 uncultured Acetatifactor sp. | reverse complement strand
TGCATGCTGGGCTTACACCGTAGGCGCTGCTATCGCTATCAGGAAGAACTGCCGCAAGGCTGCAGATGCTGCAGCAGCAATCGGCGAGGGTCTGCAGGCTTTCTGTATCCCCGGTTCTGTAGCAGATACCCGTAAGGTAGGCTTAGGCCACGGCAATCTGGGAAAGATGCTGCTGGAAGAGGAAACTGACTGCTTCTGTTTTCTGGCAGGTCATGAGTCCTTTGCTGCTGCAGAGGGAGCTATCGGTATCGCTGAAAAGGCCAACAAGGTGCGTCAGAAGCCTCTGCGTGTAATCTTAAACGGACTGGGCAAGGATGCCGCACAGATCATTTCCCGTATCAATGGCTTTACATATGTAGAGACCAAGTACGATCCCTATACCAATACCGTGGAGGAAGTATTCCGCAAGTCCTATTCCGACGGACTGCGTTCCAAGGTAAACTGCTATGGCGCTAACAGCGTTCCCGAGGGCGTGGCAATCATGTGGAAGGAGAACGTGGACGTATCCATCACCGGTAACTCCACCAATCCTACCAGATTCCAGCATCCTGTAGCAGGTACCTACAAGAAGGAGAGAACAGAAGCCGGCAAGAAGTACTTCTCCGTTGCTTCCGGCGGCGGTACCGGACGTACCCTGCATCCCGACAACATGGCTGCTGGTCCCGCTTCCTATGGCTTCACCGATACTCTGGGCCGTATGCACTCCGATGCGCAGTTTGCGGGTTCCTCCTCCGTTCCCGCACATGTAGAGATGATGGGCCTGATCGGCATGGGCAACAACCCCATGGTTGGCGCTACTGTGGCAGTGGCTGTCTCGATTGAGGAAGCTGCAACCGCAGGGAAGTTCTAATAAATCTGATGATAAAAGAAGCTGTCCGCTATCAGCGGGCAGCTTCTTTTTTTCCTTCAAATCCCACCAGCAATCCTCCTTTTTCCGCATAATAGCTGCAGAGTGCTCCGGTGGGGACGATCCGGATATCGGTCCCGTCAAAGCTTTCCTGAATCTGGGTCATCAGTTTCCGGGCGGCTTCCTCATTGCTATTATGGGCAATGCGGATCCGGCCGTCAGTGTAGCCCAGCTTTCCCATGCATTTGACGATACAGGAGAGGGTGCATTGTTCTCCGCGGCATTTGGAAAGCATTTCCAGTTCCCCCTTTTCACTGGCCTGCCCCACTACACGGATTCCCAGGATGCCGGCCAATGCGGCAACGGTCCTGTTGACCCGCCCGTTTTTGGCCAGATTGCTCAGGGATTCCAGGGAAAACAGGAGATGGGTGTGCCGGGTGTATGCCTGAATCTCCTGAAAAATCCGATCTCCGTCCATACCGGACAGGATCAGCTCCTGCAGCTTCTCCATAATCAGGACCATCTCTGGCCCGGTGGAGAGGGAGTCTATGACATAGACATGTCTGTCGGGATATTGCTTTTCATATTCTTCCCTGGCCATCATGGCGGAAGCGTAGCTGCCGGAGAGGGAGCTGGTAATGGTAACGCA
>CAZFYD010000049.1:0-16470 GCA_964523315.1 uncultured Acetatifactor sp. | reverse complement strand
ATGATGCCATCATCCTGGAATTTAAGGTGCAGGGTTCAAAGGAAAAGGAGCTGTCCGATACCGTATCCGCAGCCCTGCGGCAGATTGAGGAGAAGGACTATCAGGCATCGCTGGTGGCAAAGGGGATTCCCAGGGAACGCATAAGGAAGTATGGGTTTGCCTTTTGCGTCCGGTGTCTGTGACAGGTAAAAATGGATTGATTTAGGAGCAAAAAAAAGATATATTATAACTATAGGAAAGATATGTGTCGGAGGGAATAATAGAAAGAGAGGCAGATTATGTCAAGAACAATAGCCATAGGAAGGCAGGACTTTGAAAAAATACGGATAAACGAGAATTTTTATGTAGATAAAACGGATTTTATCAGACAGTGGTGGGAAGAAGGAGATGATGTGACGCTGATCACCCGTCCGAGGCGTTTTGGAAAGACGCTGAATATGAGCATGGTGGAGCAATTTTTCTCAGTTAATTACGCCGGGCGCAGCGATCTGTTTGAGGGGCTTTCCATCTGGCAGGAGGAAAAGTACCGTCAGCTGCAGGGAACATACCCTGTGATTGCGCTCAGTTTTGCTAAAATAAAAGGCGCGTCCTATCAAAATGTCAGAAAGGAAATATGTCAAACGATATCAGATTTATTTAATCAATTTCATTTTCTTTTAGAAAGCGGCAAGTTGAATGAGTACGAAAAAAAATCATTCCATAAGATATCAGATGACATGGAAGACCACATTGCGGCTAACTCATTGAATCTTTTATCGAATCTCTTGGCGCAGCATTATGGCAAAAAAGTGATCATCCTGTTGGATGAGTACGACACGCCCATGCAGGAGGCATATGTGGAAGGATATTGGGATGAACTGACAGCTTTTACCAGGAACCTGTTCAACGCAACCTTTAAAACAAACCCCTATTTGGAGCGTGCCCTTATGACCGGCATTACCCGGGTGAGCAAGGAGTCCATGTTTTCCGATCTGAACAATCTGGAAGTGGTGACAACGACCTCAAAAAAGTACGCGGACAGTTTTGGGTTCACGGAAGAGGAAGTGTTTGCCGCCCTGGAGGAATATGGCCTGTCGGAGCAAAAACAGCAGGTCAGGGACTGGTATGATGGGTTTACTTTCGGTAGCAGGAGGGATATCTATAACCCATGGTCCATCATCAGCTTTCTCGACAAGAGGGAAGTGGGCGCCTATTGGGTCAATACCAGTTCCAACCGGCTGATCAGCAAGCTGCTCCGGGAGGGAAACACTGACATAAAGAAGACCTTTGAGGAGTTGTTGGGCGGCGGTACGCTTGAGATGGAGATAGACGAGCAGATTGTCTATAACCAGCTTTCCACAAAAAAGAACGCCATATGGAGCCTGTTGCTGGCCAGCGGGTATCTAAGAGTATCCGGCACAACATTTGTGGAGAGGACAGGCCGCAGGTATTGTAAGCTGGAGCTGACAAACAAAGAGGTTTGCCTCATGTTTGAGGACATGGTGCGGGACTGGTTTTCTGAGAATGACTATTACAATGACTTTATCAAAGCGCTGCTGCTGGGAGATGTGGAAGCGATGAACACCTACATGAACCGGGTAACACGGGAGATGTTCAGTTATTTTGACACTGGCAAAAATCCTTATAGCGAGCCGGAGCGGTTTTACCACGGTTTTGTGCTGGGCCTGATGGTGGAACTGTCTGACCGGTATACGGTCACTTCCAACCGGGAAAGCGGCTTTGGCCGGTATGACGTGATGCTGGAACCCGGGGACAAATCCAGGTATGATGCCATTATTCTGGAATTTAAGGTACAGGGCTCAAAGGAAAAGGAGCTATCCGATACTGTATCCGCAGCCCTGCGGCAGATTGAGGAGAAGGACTATCAGGCATCGCTGGTGGCAAAGGGGATTCCCGGGGAACGCATAAGGAAGTATGGTTTTGCCTTTTGCGGGAAAGAAGTGCTGATTGGCGCTACGGAGGCATAAGGCAAGATGTGATTTGGGCTGCTGCAGGATAAGGTGCAGCAGCCTTGGTTACTTTTCACGGGGTGGGGAAATGAGGCACGACACCCAGGGGCTCCTTTGAGCCCCTCAGCCTGCCCTCTGCACAAGCCTCGTGGTCATGGATCAAAAAAATCCCAGCAGATATAGAACAGCGCACAGATGGTCTCCTGAGCATTGTTTGACGCATCCATTTCGGAATGATGTATCTGGTAAAGACAATTGCCGTGCTGCTGACTGTCATGATGTAGCTGAGCCCTAATTCAGGGCAGTGCAACAAGTTAAGAAAAATCTAAGAAATTTCAGATGGATTTGTAACGGTTTCCTCGAAGTTTCTGACAGTTAGGACAAGAGAGAAGCAGTGATACGAGGAGGCAGCTATATGAGAGGGAAGGAAAAATGCAAAGCGCTGAAGGAGATCCGCAGGCAGATTGCTGAGGAGAATGATATTCCTTATGTGGTGTCCCAGTGTACCCATCAGGGAGACTGTAAGGGAACCTGTCCGAAATGTGAATCGGAGCTGCGCTATCTGGAGCGGGAGCTGGCGATCCGGCAGGGGCTGGGCAAGGCGGTGGCAGTGGCAGGGATATCCGCTTCTGTCTGTGCGGGACTGACAGCCTGCAGTCCGGTGGATGCGATCCGAAACGCAGTATATGGAGTAGAGGAGACAGCAGGTGCAACAACCCTTGCCGCTGATCCCGAAGAGCTGTCGAGGGATGTGCAGTCTGCAGAGTCCCGGCAGGAAGATCTGGAGGGAGAAACGGAAATCGGTGATCCTGACGGGCTGGTGCCGGAGGAGTTTGCAACCTCGGAGCTGGCGGAGGATTTGCCGATAGAAGAAACCGGAGAAGAGATGCCATGAGTGTTACGCTTCCGGTTTTCGGTATCGAGCGCCACCGGCTGACCACGGATGGTCAGGGGGTGACGATGCTGGTGGGGGCCTATGGCTGTCCCCTGCAATGCAGGTTCTGTCTCAATCCCCATGCCTGGGATCCCCGCACCCTGAATAAATGTGTCCGGATGACGCCGGAACAATTATACGAAAAAGTTAAGATTGACAATCTGTACTTTCTGGCTACCGGCGGGGGCGTGACCTTCGGCGGCGGGGAGTCCCTGCTGCATGCCGTATTTATTGCGGCCTTCCGGCAGATCTGCGGCCCGGACTGGCGACTGACGGCGGAGACCTCTCTGCATGTGCCCCGGCAGAATCTGGAACAGGTGCTGGGCGTGGCGGATGCGTATATTGTGGATATCAAGGATATGGATGAGGGGATATATACGGCCTATACCGGGCAGCCCCAGAGGCCAGTGAAAGAGAATCTGCAGCTGCTGGCGGCATCGGTTGCCCCGGAGCAGGTGCAGATCCGGATCCCCCGGATACCGTCCTACAATACGGAGGAAAATATCCGGGCGTCCGTGACCTGCCTGCAGGAGCTGGGCTTTACCCGGCTGGAGGTATTTGATTATATCCGGCGATAATTCACGGTTTCCGCTTACTGCTTGCTCTCATTTATACTCTGATGCAGGGAAGCAAACAGCTCATTATAGCGCAGCGGCTGTCCGTCGAAGCGGACGATGCCGGCGTAGAGGGTCAGGGGAATCTCTCTGCCCTCGTAGGTAAAGGTCTGCCCGTTCATGGCCAGGATCCGGTCGGCCATCTGCCGGGCATAGGCGGGATCCTCGCTGGCGGTCAGCATGGCAAATTCATCTCCGCCGATGCGGAAGACCAGATCCTTTGGGCCGCTGCACTGATCTATGCGGCGGGCTGTCTCGGCGATAGCCAGATCACCTGCCTTGCGGGCAATCTCATTGATGGGGATCAGGGATTTGATGTCACAGCATACAAAATAGCAGCTGCGGCGCTCAATAAACAGGTCATACAGTTCGCTGATGTCTACATTTTTCTTCCGATTCATTTCTTCATCTCCATAATCATATTCTCCCGACAGCTTCAGTCGGGGACAGAGGTCTGCAAAGGACCGCTCCTGGCGGTAGGCAGACGGACTACAGTTCCACATGGCTTCAAAGGCTCTGGTAAAGGCCTCATTGCTCTGGTAGCAGTAGCGCAGAGCGATATCCAGGATACTGTCCTGGGGACGGTCCCGCAGATCCCGGGCGGCACGGGTCAGCCGTCGCTTGATGATATACTCCTTGACGGAGTAATGAGCCAGCTGCCGGAACAGCTTCTGCAGGCTGGAGGGCGAGCAGTAGCAGGCCCGGGCCACATCCTCTGCGGTAATGTTTTCGCTTAAATTTTCCTCCATATAGCACAGAGCCAGATTCAGCAGAGCCAGGTTATCCATAAGCGCATGTTCCTTTCTGATCAGAAGTGTAAAAAAGCTTCAACGTTGTATGATAAGAATACCACATTTTTTTCGGGAAGGCTTGATATTTTGCGCTTTTTCCATTACACTGAAAATGATTCGGGTATCCTGCCCTTTTCCCGGGCAGAATAAGGGGATACAGGGACGGAAGTCAGAACGGAGAGTGAAAGTTGGCAGAGCATCAGGCATCGGAGGAACAACTGAAGATCAGGGAGCTGGCGGAGCAGGTACTGATGCTGGCCCGGGACAATATTCTGGTGTCCCTGCGCTTTCTGGATGTGGCGCTGCTGCAGCTAAACTGGCAGGAAAAGGGCCCCATAGGCTGTCTGGCCACCGATGGCAGCGCCGTCCAATATGATGCCCGGCATATTCTGAAGCTGTACCGCCAGGATCCCCGGCTGGTGACCCGCAGTATGCTCCATTTGCTGCTGCACTGTATTTTTTATCACAGCTTTGCCTATGATAAGGTGGATCGGGAGCTGTGGGACCTGGCCACGGATATGGCGGTAGAAAGCGTGATTATTGAGATGGGACTGCCCATGGCCACGGTGGATACCGACGGAGAGGCGGCAGGAAAGCTGCGGGTCTGGCGGGAGGATGTGGGTAACCTGACGGCGGAGCGGATCTATAAATATATGAGACGTAACCCCATTACGCCCCGGGAGCGGCAGGAGCTGATCCGGCTGTTTTACCGGGACAGCCACGAGCTGTGGCGGCCGGCGGAGGAGATCCGGATGACGCCCCAGCAGTGGAAGAAGATCAGCGAACGGGTGAAAGCGGATCTGAAAGCCTTCACCAGAAACCGGACGAATACGGCGGGACTGGAAAAGAATCTGGCGGAGGCCACCCGGGATAAGTATGATTACGGCGCCATTCTGCGGCGTTTTACCGTCATGGGCGAGGACATGACGGTAAATGACGAGGAGTTTGAATATATTTATTATACCTATGGGCTGGAGCATTTCGGGAATATGCCGCTGATCGAACCCTTGGAATATAAGGATGCCAAAAAGGTAAAGGAGTTCGTCATTGCCCTGGATACCTCTGCGTCCTGCAGGGGGCCGGTGGTAAAGGCGTTTTTGAATAAGACATACTCCTTATTGAAGGGATCGGAAAATTTTTTCACGAAAATCAATGTCCACATTATTCAGTGCGACAATGAGGTGCAGAGCGACACGAAAATTACCTGCGACGAGGATTTTCAGGCGTTTCTGGCCCACGGCAGGCTCCAGGGCTTCGGCGCCACGGACTTCCGGCCGGTCTTTGACTATGTGGACAGTCTGCTGGAGCAGGGAGAGTTTGAGAACCTGAAAGGGCTGATCTATTTTACCGACGGCTATGGGATCTACCCGGAGCGGATGCCGGGCTATGACGTGATCTTTGCTTTTTTGGAGGAGGACGAGCTGCGCCAGCCGGTGCCGCCCTGGAGTATGAGGGTTGTGATCGAGGATGATGTATAGAGGGATGCTATGAATATCAGACAGGCTAAGGAATATATTAAAAATTCCGTGAATATCTACTTAAAAAAAGATGAGTTTGGAGAATATTGTATACCGGTGGTGCGCCAACGCCCTATTTTTCTGCTGGGAGCGCCGGGAATCGGCAAGACGGCCATCATGGAGCAGATTGCTCAGGAGATGGGGATTGCGCTGGTGTCCTATTCCATGACCCATCATACCCGTCAGTCGGCGCTGGGACTGCCCTTTATTGCCCATAAGGTGTATGGCGGTCGGGAGTATGATATCTCCGAATATACCATGAGTGAGATCATTGCCGCTATCTATGAGACCATGGAGGAGAGCGGCATCCGGGAGGGGATTCTCTTTCTGGATGAGATCAACTGTGTGTCGGAGACCCTGGCGCCGGCCATGCTGCAGTTTCTGCAGTATAAGGTCTTCGGGCGGCATCAGGTGCCGGAGGGCTGGGTCATTGTGACGGCCGGCAATCCGCCGGAGTACAATAAATCCGTGCGGGAGTTTGACGTGGTGACCATGGACCGGCTGAAGGTCATGGAGGTGGAGGCGGACTACCGCACCTGGAAGGAGTATGCGCTGGAGCGTCATTTGCACACGGCAGTGTTGAATTTTCTGGATCTGAAAAAGGAATATTTTTACCATATGGAGATCACAGCCAAGGGGCGCAGCTATGTGACGGCCCGGGGCTGGGAGGATCTGTCGGAGATTCTGTACCATTACGAGGAGGAGAGTCTGGCGGTGGATGAGACCCTGGTGGGCCAATATATCCGCAATGAGCGGATTGTCCGGGAATTTACTGCTTATTATGATCTGTATCAGAAATATAAGAAGGACTACCGCATCCAGGAGATTCTGGAGGGCAGACCGCCGGTGCAGGCCATCGCCCGGGCAAAGGAGGCCGCTTTTGACGAGAGGCTGTCCTTAGTGGGCATGCTGCTGGAGCGGATGCTGGCGGATATGCAGGAGGTCATGGAGCAGGCTGCCTATCTGACAGATACCCGGGGGCTGCTGCTGGCAGTAAAGAATATGGCGGGCAAAGAGGTCAGGCCGGAGCAGGTGGCGGCTTTTATGGAACAGCTGGAGGAACAGAGGCGCAGGCAGATGCTTTCCCGGGACAGGGCAGGTGCGCTGTCCAAGGAGGAACGGAAGAAAGACCGGAAAGTGCTGCAATTTCTGGAGCAGGCCAGAAAGGCCGTGATCACCGGGGAGGATTCCGCAGGGGGATCCCCGGCGGGAGAGCCCGATTCTCATGGGGAGAGGGCGCTTGAACTGGTGAAAGGCCGGTATGAGGCTGCCCTTGCCGCTTTGAAGCGGGAGACGGAGCAGGTACAGGCCAGGCTCCATCATCTGTTTGTGTTTATGGAGGAAGCCTTTGCAGAGGGCAATGAGATGCTGATTCTGGTGACGGAGCTGACGGTGAGCAGTGCTGCCGCAGGCTTTATTGCTGCCTTTGGCAGTCCCGATTATCAGCGGCACAGCCAGGAGCTGATGCTCAGCGAACGGCAGAGCCGGATCCAGGGGCAGATCGCACAGCTGACAGGATTATAAGAATATGAGAGAATTCACATATAATGCAGGGGATTATCAACTGAAATACCGGCTCACTCCGGAGGGGATTGCAATTACCGGCTATCAGGGCTTTTCCTGGGCGGCGCAGGTGCCGGAACAGATTGACGGACAGCCGGTAACGGCGGTGGATCGGAAGGCGTTTTTAAGTAAAAAGAATCTGCGGGAGATTCATCTGCCGGTCACGATAAAGAGTATTGGCGATTGGGCCTTTGCCTACTGCAGCAATCTGGAGCAGGTGGTCATCCCCGGAGAATGCAGCAGTCTCGGGAAATCCCTGTTTTTGGACTGTGAGCGTCTGGAGGGTATCTCCGGCATCGTCGGAGGAGGAGATTCGCCGGAGCAGACAGCGGAATCCCGTTTGGCAATGGCCTGGCCGGGGGAGACCGGCAGACTGCTGGCAGCGGCGGTGACACGGCTGGAAGCCTATTATCTGCTGGAACCGGCATCGGTGGGCAGTCCGGAGTGGCTGCACAGATGGGATGCCCGGCTGGAGGCGGTGATGAACGCCGAGGATCAGGAAGGGTACTCGAAGCAGGTGCTCTGCGGTGAGGAGGACTATGGCAGCACGGATCTGAACGCCTTTTTACAGGCAAAACGGCAGAAAAAGGTACGCCTGGCCATGCTGCGGCTGCTGTGCAGCGAGGGGCTGGCCCCGGAGGCAGGACAGCGTTTGGCGGATTATCTGACCGCCCATACCCAGGGCTGTGAGAGCGAGGAGAGCTGGCAGGTGCTGCTGGCGGAGGGGGAGGCCCACCCGGAGTATGTGCAGCTGTTTCTGCAGCTGGGCTGCGTGACTCGGGAGAATATCGGCGCCATGCTGGGACAGATGCGGGAGGATCAGCCCCAGATGCGGGCGGCATTCCTGCGGTACCAGCAGGAGAAGCTGGGGTATGGGGATTTTTTCGCAGAGCTTTCCCTATAGCGTAAAAGAGAAAATGCCAGGGAGTGATGCATGATGCATGAACCCTGTCAGAATATAAGAAAAAAAGAAAGGGAGATCAGTATGACATTAGCAGAAGCAAAACAGAAGCTGGCCCGGTATGGCCAGGAGCATGTATTAAAGTATTATGAGGAGCTGGATCCGGCGGAGCAGGAGGCGCTGCTTGCGCAGATTGCAGAGACGGATATGAGCATTCTGGCTTCCTGTCATCATAAGGAGGAGCTGGTGCAGAAGGGGAAGATCACTCCGCTGGCAGCCATGGAGCTGGATGAGATCGCCGCTAACCGGGAGAGCTTTACCGCTACAGGTCTGGAAGCGCTCCGTGCGGGCAAGGTCGGCGCTGTGCTGCTGGCAGGGGGCATGGGCACTCGCCTGGGCTCCGACAACCCCAAGTGCATGTATAATGTGGGTGTGACCAGAGAGCTTTACATCTTTGAGTGTTTGGTGAACAATATGCTGGATGTGGTAAAGCAGTGCGGCTGCTGGTTCCACCTCTTTGTCATGACCAGCGATAAGAACAACGACATTACGATCCGGTTTATGCAGGAGAAGAAGTTCTTCGGCTACAATCCCGATTATGTGCATTTCTTTAAGCAGGAGATGGCTGCGGCAACGGACTATGAGGGCAGGATCTATCTGGAAGAGAAGGGCAAGCTGGCTACTTCCCCCAACGGCAACGGCGGCTGGTTTATCTCCATGAAAAATGCGGGCCTGCTGGATTTGGTGAAAAAGGAAGGCATTGAGTGGATCAATGTATTTGCGGTGGACAATGTGCTGCAGAGAATCGCAGATCCCTGCTTTATCGGTGCCACGATCCGGAGAGGATGCGTTGTGGGCGCCAAGGTGGTGCGCAAGAATGCGCCGGATGAAAAAGTGGGCGTTATGTGTCTGGAGGACGGCAGACCGTCCATCGTGGAATACTACGATCTGACCGAGGAACTGATGAATGCCAAAGACGAAAAGGGCAATCCGGCATACAACTTCGGTGTGATTCTGAACTATCTGTTCCAGGTACCGTCACTGGAAAAGCTGCTGGACGGCAACATGCCGCTGCACATTGTGGAGAAGAAGATTCCTTATCTGGATGAAAACGGCGAGCTGGTTAAGCCTCAGGAGCCCAACGGCTATAAGTATGAGAGTCTGGTGCTGGATATGATCCACCAGCTGGACAGCTGCCTGCCCTACGAGGTAGTGAGGAACCGGGAGTTTGCACCGATCAAGAACAAGACCGGCATTGACTCCGTGGAAAGTGCAAGAGCGCTGCTGCAGGAGAATGGAGTGGAATTGTAAGCAGGCTTTGTGCCGAAGTGTCACAAATTTCAAGCAGCGGAGCAAATCAGTATTCAGTTTGTTCTCCGCATGTAAACGCTTCAGATTGGAGGAATATATGAAAATATTGGTAACGGGCGGTGCAGGATATATCGGCAGCCACACGGTGGTGGAACTGCAGAATGCAGGATACGACGCTGTGGTGGTGGATAATCTCAGCAATTCCAGCGAGAAGTCCCTGCAGAGAGTGGAAAAGATCACGGGCAAAGCGGTGCCCTTCTACAAGGCAGACATTCTGGACCGGGCAGCTCTGGAAGAGATTTTTACAAAAGAAAGGATCGATGCGGTGATTCATTTTGCCGGTCTGAAAGCAGTGGGAGAGTCGGTGCAGAAGCCCTGGGAGTATTATGAGAACAATATCTCCGGCACACTGACGCTGGTGGATGTGATGAGAAAACACGGCGTGAAGAACATCATTTTTTCCTCCAGTGCCACCGTATATGGCAATCCGGCTTTTGTGCCGATCACGGAAGAGTGTCCCAAGGGACAGTGTACCAATCCTTACGGCTGGACCAAGTCCATGCTGGAGCAGATTCTGACGGATATTCAGAAGGCGGATCCCGAGTGGAACGTGATCCTGCTGCGCTATTTCAATCCCATCGGCGCTCATAAGAGCGGAACGATCGGCGAGAATCCCAACGGAATCCCCAACAACCTGATGCCCTATATCACCCAGGTGGCGGTGGGCAAGCTGGAGCAGCTGGGCGTCTTCGGAGATGACTACAATACGCCGGACGGCACCGGGGTCAGAGACTATATCCATGTGGTGGATCTGGCTCTGGGACATGTGAAGGCTCTGAAGAAGATCGAGGAGAAGGCCGGCCTGAAGATTTACAATCTGGGTACCGGCGTGGGCTACAGCGTGCTGGATATTGTGAAGAATTTCGAGGAAGCCAACGGCGTAAAGATTCCTTATGTGATCAAGGAACGCCGTGCAGGCGATATCGACACCTGCTACGCCGATGCTGCGAAGGCAAAGGAGGAGCTGGGCTGGGAAGCGCAGTATGGCATCCGGGAGATGTGTGCCGATTCCTGGAGATGGCAGAGCCAGAATCCCAATGGTTATGACGACTAACGGTTCTTTTCTGCTGCTGCGCAGCTCTTTGCGTCTGCTATCGCAGCCGTGTTTTGCTCATTGGGTGGAGGTTCCTGCTTCGCAGTCAGATTTGGAACAGATATACAGCTTCTTACGAGCAAGCTCGACGAATCTGTGTATCTGTCCAAATCGGCTGTGAATAGTAACGTTATGCTACATACACATACATAAAGATGAAATGGCAGATACTGCCGCCCATGACAAACAGATGGAAGATTTCATGGGAGCCGAAGTATTTGTGGCTGGCATTGAAGAGGGGAAGCTTCAGTGCATAGATCACGCCGCCGACTGTGTAGATGATTCCTCCGGCCAGAAGCCACAAGAAAGCGGCCGGAGGCAGGCTGTCCAGAAGCTGTCCGAATACCAGGACACATACCCAGCCCATGGAAATATAGATCAGGGAGGAGAACCATTTGGGACAGGTGACCCAGAACGCCTTGATCAGCATGCCGATGATGGCAATGCCCCAGACCAGCGCCAGCAGCCGGTAGCCCAACTCACCGCCCAGGGTGATGAGGCACACCGGAGTATAGGATCCGGCGATCAGCACAAAGATCATCATATGATCAATTTTGCGGAATATTTTCAGGCTGCGCCCGCTCAGGTTCACGGAGTGATAGGTTGCACTGGCGCCGTACAGCAGGATCATGCTGGCCATAAATACGGCCATGGCCAGAAAAGTGGTATGACCGCCGGACACGGCTGCCTTTATCAGCAGCGGCATAGCGGCGAATACAGCCATCATCATGCCGACAAAATGGGTCAGGGCGCTGCCCGGTTCTCTGATTGTTATTTGCATTGTAACACCTCCATTCAAATCACATCACGTAGTTATGAAACTATTATATGTAGTTTTTAAAACTACATTCAACATAGTCAAATACTACACCATAAAGAAAGAGATGTCAATAGCTATATTTAATCCTCCTCGATTATCTGGATTTCCAGATAATCAAAGGGGATTTCTTCGATGAAATTATCCTGACGGAAACGGGCCTTGCTGTGGCGTTTGAACTCTGCCACTGTGGCGTCCAGCCAGATAGGCTTGCCCAGATCAAATTCATAGCAGATCTGATCCATCGCCCGGAAGATCTTATGCGTACGGGTATTCTCGCTGTCGTCGGCAATCACCGTATCTCGCAGCATCCTGTTGTTCTTAAATTCTCTGGCCCAAAGACGAAACATATCTGCCGTACCTCCCCACAATTTTTATTCTAACATACGCATTATCTATTAAGAGCGACACCTCTTCTGTTTCCAGTATGGGGTGCGGCAATACGAATAGTATATCATAATATGTCAAAATAGGAAATAATAAATGGAGGGCAACTGAAAAGCCGAAGCTTTTCCCATTGTTCTTTCTCGGTCAGTGTGTGTAAATTGCTCAGGTTATTCGTCTTCTTCACATTCTTTTCTGATATTTTTGGCCGCCTGAACCATGTTTCTCAGGCTTGCAGCGGTCTCCGCCTCTCCGCGGGTTTTTAGACCACAGTCTGGATTGACCCACAGATTTTCTTTTGGAATTTTACGCAGCATTGTGCGCAAAGCAGTTTCAATTTCCGCCACACTGGGGATGCGGGGGGAGTGAATGTCGTACACGCCGGGGCCTACTTCCGTTTCAAATTGATGTTCCGACAGGCTGTCCAGAATCGTCAACTTGGATCGGGAGGCCTCAAATGTGATGACATCCGCATCCATTGCGTCAATCTCCGGAATGATATCCTCAAATTCGCTGTAACACATATGGGTATGAATTTGTGTTTCCGGCTTTACCTTTGCGTGACACAGGCGAAAGGCTTTGATAGCAAAATCGAGATAATCGCTGTGCCAATCAACCCGGCGCAAGGGTAACTTTTCCCGCAGGGCAGCTTCATCGATTTGGATAATACGGACACCGGCCTGCTCCAGTTCCATCACTTCGTCACGAATGGCAAGGCCGATTTGATACATCATTTCCCTGGTAGAGATATCCTCTCTGGGAAAGGACCAGTTTAAAATAGTGACGGGGCCGGTGAGCATGCCCTTGACATCCTTGGTTGTCAGTGCATTGGCGTACCGGATATATTCGGTAGTGATGGACTTTTCCCGTTTGACATCTCCGAAAATGATGGGCGGCTTCAGGCCCCGTGTGCCATAAGACTGCACCCAGGCGTTGTTGGTGAACACATAACCGGACAGATTCTCACCGAAAAACTCAACCATGTCGTTGCGCTCAAATTCGCCGTGTACCAACACATCCAGCCCGATCTCTTCCTGCAAACGAATACATTCCCGGATAAATGCCCTCGTGTTTTCCTGATACGCTGCTTCGCTGATTTCGCCCCGACGGAATCTGGATCGATTTTGCTTGACCTCTTTTGTCTGGGGAAAGGAGCCGATGGTGGTGGCAGGCAGTAATGGGAGGTTCAGGAGCTTGCGTTGCAGCGCCTGACGTTCTTTTCGGGGCATTTTCCGTTCAAAATCTGCCTTTGTCAGGGCGCTGACCTTGCTGCGCACCTCTGGGTCTTCCCGTAAACTACTGCTTTGGAACAGTTCCTGATTGGCAAGGTAGGCTGCGTCCTGCCGGTAATTTTCCGTTTCGGCCAACCGGCACAGCTCCCGCATTTCTTCCAGCTTTTCATGGGCAAAGGAAAAATGGCGGGTGATTTTCGGATCAATTTGCGGTTCATTTTTCACAGTATAAGGAACATGGAGCAAAGAGCAGGATGTACTGAGTACAATGTAATCACAATAGGGGCGAAGCGCCTCAAGCCGATGGAGGACATGCTCATAATTACACCGCCAGATATTCTTGCCATTTATGAAACCCGCAAATAGTATCTTATCCTTTGGAAATCCGTTAGTCACAACCAATTCTGCAGTCTGCTTTCCCTCTACAAAGTCGAGGCCAATGCCATCAAACGGCAGATCACACAGCTCGCAATAACAGTCCCGCACATCTCCGAAATAAGTTTGTAAAAGGGCTTGAACACCGCATTTCTTTCCCAGAATATCCTGATACAAATCGCAGAACAGAGAAATATCCTCCTGCTGTAAATCCATCACCAAGTATGGTTCATCTATCTGAAGCCATTCCACGCCGTGCTTTGCGCAGGCACTCAAAATATCAGAATATGCCAATTTCAAATCGGAAATAAAATCTGATTTTGCCTTTTGGCCGGTGAGTTTCGCCAATTTCAAAAATGTAAATGGCCCAATCACGACAGGCTTTGTCTGAATTCCCATAGAATGTGCTTGCAAAAAGCCCTCCAGAAAGTGGTCGGACCGCAAGCGTAATTCCATTTTATCGTCTAACTCCGGCACCATATAATGATAATTGGTATTGAACCACTTTTTCATGGTAAATGCTTTCACATCACCATGTGTACCCTGATAGCCGCGTGCCATTGCAAAATAGGTGTCAATGTCAGAAAGCCCCAATTCGGTATAGCGTTCCGGAATAGCGTTTAGCATACAGGCAGTATCCAACATCCCATCATAAAGGGAAAAATCATTGGAAGGGATAAAGGCAGCCCCTGCGCTTTTTTGGCGTGTCCACTGCTCTGCCCGTTGAAACGATACGATTGCTTTTAATTCATCGGCATTGATCTCTTTGCGGAAGTATCGCTCCGTTGCAAATTTTAATTCTCGATGGATTCCGATTCGCGGAAATCCGGCAATTGAATAATCCATTTCATACTCTCCTTATATTTAATATGGTTCTTCGGCTAGTATAGCTATTACGCTGCAATCTGTAAAATACAAAAAAACGGCAGTTTGCCATAGAAAAAATCTATAGCAAGCTGCCGTTTTTGTGCCGTTCACCGCTGTGTCGATGTATAGCGCTTCAACGCTTCAATGTATAAAGACCCAAATTTACCGGGACTCACTTTACCGTGGGTGATATAGCCGATCTCCATATAGTCATCTACCGCAAGGGGAATCGCTATGATATTTTTCCCGTTTAAATCCTCGTTAATGACACCGCTGCAAATGGTATACCCATTCAGGCCGATCAGAAGATTAAACAGTGTGGCCCGGTCAGAGACCATGATATCCTTTTTGCTTTCCAGCGTACTCAAAATTTCCTCAGAAAAATAGAAAGAGTTGTGTTCTCCTTGCTCATAAGAAAGTCTTGGATAAGGCTGCAGATCCTCCAGCGTGATGATTTTCCTTTCTGCCAAAGGGCTGAATGCGCTGATGAAAACATGGGGTTTTGCAATAAACAGCTGATGAAATTTCAGATCATTTTCCCGAAGGGTTTTTCGCAGGACGGTTTCGTTAAAGCGGTTCAAATATAGCACACCCACTTCACTGCGCAGCTTAGCCACGTCGTCAATCAATTCATATGTTTGCGTCTCTCGGATGCGGAAGTCGTATTCTTCTCCTTCATACTGCTTCAGAACCTCTACAAAAGCCTCTACTGCAAAGGAATAATGCTGCGTGGACACACAAAACTGGTGCTTGATGTGGGCTTCGCCCAAGTATCGTTCTTCAATTAAATTCGTCTGTTCAATAACCTGCCGGGCATATCCCAGAAATTCTTCACCTTCTGGCGAAAGCAGAATGCCTTTATTTGTGCGCTTAAAAATAGTAATTCCCAGCTCATTTTCCAGTTCCCTGACTGCTGATGTCAGACTTGGCTGAGTGATATAAAGCTGCTTCGCCGCCCCACTGATTGTTCCAACTGCGGCAATTGTCACAATATATTTCATCTGTAATAGTGTCATTTGTCCTCCTTGCGATTCCGCATTCCGCTTTCTCAGATGGAGCAATAGAATGGTCTGATTTCTATGAGATATTATACTTCAAATCATCTGGTAAATCAAATTTTAGTTCCGTTTTATCCGGTCATATATTTCGTAAAAGGGGCATAGATATATATAGTGGGCCCGAAATTAATCAAAAGTACCAACAAATCTTAAAAAAGGATTAATGTTTTGTGAAAAATATACATTTTTGGGATGCTTTATGTTATACTGTAATTAGTAAGAGCAGCGATCTGACGCTGGAAGGAGTACATATGGAATTACGAGCGGATAATGGGGATGGAATAGACAGCTGGAAAGAGGTTAATCTGGTATATAATGCGGCGCTGAAGCAGGTGGAAACCAAGATGGAGATTCTGAATGATGAGTTTCAGCATGTGCACCAATACAACCCGATTGAGCATATCAAGGCAAGGATCAAGACCCCGGAAAGCATTGTCAAGAAGCTGAAGCGTCATGGGTATGAATCAACCATTGATAATATGGTAAAATACATTAACGATATTGCCGGGATCCGAATTATCTGTTCCTTTACCTCCGATATCTACCGGATCGCAGAGATGATAGAGCAGCAGAAGGATATTCAGGTCATTGCGGTGAAGGATTATATTACCTATCCGAAAGCCAGCGGTTATAAGAGCTACCATATGATCGTGACGGTGCCGGTATATCTGTCTGACCGCATCGTAGATACCAAGGTGGAGATCCAGATCAGGACGGTTGCCATGGATTTTTGGGCCAGTCTGGAGCATAAGATCCATTATAAATTTGAGGGGGACGCCCCGGAGCACATCAGGAGTGAACTGATCGAGTGCGCCCGGATGGTGTCTGATCTGGATGCCCGGATGCTGTCCCTGAACGAGGAGATCCTGACGATCAGTCAGGCCAAGAACGGTTAAAACCCCAAAAAATGAGGAGTGCCCAGACACCTTTCGGCGCCTGGGCTATTATGAAAAAATCGCTAATGTGTTTTGCAAGTGTGATGTTTCACTTGTTTATAATATAGC
>CAZFYD010000048.1:0-17136 GCA_964523315.1 uncultured Acetatifactor sp. | reverse complement strand
TACGGGAGATGATACACGAAAACAACCTTGCCTGCGAGGAAGGCATACCGGATGGAAAAATTGAAGAATACGAGGCAAGGTATGATGAAATAGTCCGTACGGCAAAGAAAGAATATGAGGACGAACCTCCGTCAGATTATTATCGGGACGGATACAACCTGTATCTGAGGATGGTTGAATATAAGCATAACCATCTCCTTTTCCTGTCAAATCCGCTTGTGGAGCCAGACAACAACCTGTGCGAACGGAAAGCGAGGGTTCTGAAGGGAAAATTCAACCAGGCGGTCTCACTGCGGAGTTTCGAACAACTGACATACTTTTGTGAATGTTTGAGTGTCCTGGATCATTTTGCAACAGAAGAAACGGGCAATTTCTATCAGGCTGTAAAAGAAATATTCAAAAGGCCAAGACCTGCCAAACCTAAAATTAAAAATTCGGATTCCTCTAATATACCTATCTCCGAGCAGAGGGCAGGCTGAGGGGCTCAAAAGAGCCCCTGGGTGTCGTGCCTCATTTCCCCACCCCGTGAAAAGTAACGATGGCGCTGCTTTCATCAGGATCCCGGCAGATTACGGCTTTTCAAGAGGGCATTTTTTTGATATACTGAGAAAAAGGTGACTATTCACAGCCGATTTGGACAGATACACAGATTCGTCGAGCTTGCTCGTAAGAAGCTGTATATCTGTTCCAAATCTGACTGCGAAGCAGGAACCTCCACCCAATAAGCAAAACACGGCTGCGATAGCAGACGTAAGAGCTGCGCAGCAGCGGGTTTTGCAAATGCAGTGTGGAGCGGCTGTGAATGATAACAGAAAAAACAGTCACGGTGAAAAGAGACCTGGACCGGGACGGGATGGAGGGTTACGAATATGAAAATCATGGTGAATCAGGTGGGATATGAACTATCTGCCCCCGGCAAAAAGGCAGTGGCAGATCAGCCGGGGATCTATGTGCTGAGAAATGCGGCGGGAGAAAGGGTGTGGCAGGGCCAGGCAGGTGCGGCAGTGGAGGATCCGCTGTGCGGAGAGACACTGTATCCCCTGGATTTCGGTGAAGTGCAGACAGCGGGAAAGTATCGCCTGGAGGGAGCAGACGGTACCCTGAGCGATAGCTTCAGCATTGGAAAGGATGTGCTGGCAGATGTACATAATGCGATGATAAAGGCCTTGTATTTCCAGCGCTGCGGCTGCGCTTTGGAAGAGAAATACGCAGGCCCTTATGTCCATGCAGCCTGTCATATGGCGGACAGTGAGGTCTACGGGGAAGAGGGACATACCTTTGACGCCCGGGGCGGCTGGCATGATGCGGGGGATTATGGCCGGTATATTACCCCGGCAGCTGTGACCGTTGGACATCTGCTGTATGCGTACCGGCTGTACCCCATGGCTTTTCAGGAGCCCCTGAATATCCCCGAGAGCGGCAACGGAGTGGCCGATGTCTTAAACGAATGCCGTTATGAACTGGAATGGATGCTGAAAATGCAGCGAAAGGATGGGGGTGTGTATCATAAACTGACAGCATGGCAGCATGCTCCCTTTGTGATGCCCGAGGAGGATCAGGATCTCTTTTATGCCTATGCCGTCTCTTCTATGGCAGTGGCGGATTTCTGCGCCGTTATGGCACTGGCGGCAGGGGTATACCGCAGTGTCGACAGCGGGTTTGCTGCACGGATGGAAGCGGCGGCAAGACTGTCCTGGCAATGGCTGACAGAGCATCCGGAGCCTCTGCTGTTTCATAATCCGGAGGGCAGCAATACCGGCGAATACGGTGATACAACGGATGCGGATGAACGCCTGTGGGCAGCGGCGGAGATGCTGCTGCTGGCGGGACGGCAGGGAGAGGATACCAAAGCCTATACGGCAGTGCTGCGCCGGATCCTGGCAACGGGCCTGAAGGTAACGGATTTTGGCTGGACGGATGTGGCCGGTTTCGCAGCCATGGCAGTGCTGACAGATCCGGGGAAAACGGCCGGGGAAGAGATTGCCGGTATTTTCCGCCAGGCGGTGCTGGCGGAGGCTGACCGTTTGGTAAGCCTGCAGTCCCGGAATGCATTCGCTCTGGGCATGGCCCCTGAGGATTTCTGTTGGGGCAGCAATATGGTGGTGACCAATCGGGGGATTTTGCTGGCGCTGGCCTGTGAAGCGGCAGAGGATACTCAGGCAGCTGCGAGAATTCCCGGCTATCAGTATGTTATTCAGGCCCAGATCGACTATTTGCTGGGGAAAAATATTACCGGCTACAGCTTTGTCACCGGCTATGGGGATCATGCCTACCGGTATCCGCACCTGCGCACTACGGCGGCGGACGGAATCGAGGAGCCCATGGCGGGCTGGGTATCCGGCGGCCCGAACAGAAAGCCGGGAGATGAGCTGGGCATCAGAATGATTCCGGCAGGCACCCCACCCATGAAATGTTATCTGGATCGGGAAGAATGTTATTCTCTGAACGAGATAACCATTTATTGGAATTCGTCTGCGGTATTTGTGACGGCTTATCTGCGCAGCGAGATGAGCCAGATACAGTAGCGGGTTATGCGGAGGTAAAGCTCTTTTATGAGTGGATGCAGTAAAGCATTACGGAGTAAGACAGAGCAGAAAGGAAAGACAGCATGAGCCAGCAGAGAACATATCATAATCCGGTGCAGCGGGGCTTTTTCCCTGATCCTTCCGTGGTCCGTGCGGGGGATGACTACTATATGGTCAATTCCAGCTTCCAGTATTTTCCCGCTATACCGATTTCCCATTCCCGGGATATGATACACTGGCATATCATCGGACATGCCATCACTGATCCGCAGTGGCTGGATCTCAGTGAAATTCGGGATTCCCACGGGATCTGGGCACCGGATATCTCTTATGTGGACGGAAAATATTATATCTTTGCCACGCTGCGGCTGAATGCAGACGGCAAGCGGGGCAACAATGTAATGCGCAGACAGCTGGTGATGACAGCCGACAGGCCCGAGGGGCCTTACAGCAAGCCCTGCTGTCTGGAGGTGGACGATATCGACCCCTCTCATTTTGCGGATGATGACGGCAGCCGGTATATGATTATTGCCAAGGCGGCCAATGCGGTGCTGCTGACGCCGGACAGCCTGCAGATTGCCGGAGAGCTGAAGACGGTCTGGGAGGGTACCGGAGAGCGCTGCTCCGAGGGTCCCCACCTGCTGAAAAAGGACGGATATTACTATGTCATGGTGGCGGAGGGTGGCACCGGCTACGGACATGGCATAAATATGGCCCGCAGCAGGAATATGTATGGGCCCTATGAGGAGTCTCCGTACAATCCGGTGATGCGGCAGAGGGATCCCCGTGCTCCCATTCAGCGGGCCGGTCATGGCAAGCTGGTGCAGGATCAGAACGGACAATGGTGGTGCTATTATCTCTGCGGCAGACCCAATGAGGGCCGCTACACCACAGTGGGCCGGGAATCGGCTCTGGATCCGGTGCAGTGGACGGAGGATGGCTGGCTGACCATCAACGAGGGCAGGGGACCAAGTCTGGAACAGATTGCTCCCGACCTGCCGGAATGCATTTTCGAAAGAAATCTTTATGATGATTTTGACGGCATCAAGCTGAATCCGGAGTGGGAGTTTGTGCGCAATCCCGACAATGGTTCTTGGTCCCTGACGGAGCGTCCCGGATACTTCCGCATCTGGACCAGGGACGGACAGCTTCATGAGATTCGGGCAAAAAATACCCTGCTTCGCCGGGAACAGGAGTTATCCTACCGAGCGGAGACCAGGCTGGAATTTTATCCCGACCGGGACGGCGAACAGGCGGGACTGACCTGTTATTACAGCACCGCTACCTATGCTCGCTGTGCCCTGTGCTATGAGAGCGGGCGCAAGCTCCGGCTGGTCATCAACCGCAACCATGGAGAGGAACTGATGGCGGAAATCCCGGATATTCGGGAAGAGCCGGTTTATCTGCGGGTGGTGGTGGAAAAGCTGACCCGTTCTTTTTATTACAGCTATGACGGAGAGAACTGGCTGCCGGTAGGTGTGTTGGAGAACTGCATTTATCTCTGTGACGAGGGAGTCCCGGATGATCCCAAGCGCCATACCGGCACGCTGGTTGGGATCTATGCCAATAACGGAGGCTGCGGCAGCCGTAAGCCGGCAGATTTTGATTATTTTAAATATGAAGATTAAGAGTTGCGGATAAAAGTCCGGGCTGCTGCTAGCGGCCCGGACTTTGTGATACACAGACTCTCTCTGTACGACATGCTAAATTTTGCCGTTTTCGGTTACTATTCACAGCTCCTCCACGCTGCATTCGCAAAACCCGCTGCTGCGCAGCTATGTGTCTGCTATCGCAGCCGTGTTTTGCTTATTGGGTGGAGGTTCCTGCTTCGCAGTCAGATTTGGAACCGTTTTCGTTAAATTTTAAACTTTTGGCAAACCTCTTGATACTTTTTGCCAATTCCGTTATATTAAATGTAAGCGCTTACATTTCGATAAAATCACAATGTGGGAATTTTAGCAAGTATTCTCAGTAAAAGGAAGGTATTTTATATGAGCCGATTAAAGATCACCACTCCCAACCAGGCCCAGCTGGCCGTGGAACAGCTGTATAAGGATCTGGAACGCCGTATTATTGCCAGCCCGCCGGGGCTGTGTCCTGTGGATTTGCAGCTGTCCTTTCTCAGAATATGCCATGCCCAGACCTGCGGGAAATGTACGCCCTGCCGTGTGGGACTGGGACAGCTGGCCCATCTGATGGAGGATGTGCTGGAGGGACGTGCCGGCTTAAAGACGCTGGATCTGCTTCGGGAGACCGCCCGGGATATTATGGACTCTGCGGACTGCGCCCTGGGCTATGAAGCTGCCCGCATGGTGTATTCCGGACTGGAGGGCTGTATGGAGGACTATAGGTACCATATTGAGCATGGCAAATGTTCCTATCATATTACCCAGCCGGTGCCCTGCGTGGCACTGTGTCCTGCAGGCGTAGATATCCCCGGTTATGTGGCGCTGGTGGGAGAGAAGCGCTATGCGGATGCGGTAAAGCTGATCCGCAAGGACAATCCTTTCCCCACGGCCTGCGCCCTGATCTGTGAGCATCCCTGCGAGGCACGCTGCCGCCGGAATATGATCGACAGCTCCATCAACATCCGGGGACTTAAGCGCATGGCGGTGGATCATGCGAGAGCCAATACGGTGCCTACGCCGGAGAAGGCGGAGAGTACCGGCAAGCGGGTGGCTGTCATCGGCGGCGGCCCGGGCGGCCTGTCGGCGGCATATTATCTGGAGCTTATGGGGCATCACTGCGTAGTGTTTGAGGAAAAGAGCAGGCTGGGCGGTATGCTGCGCTACGGAATTCCCAACTATCGTTTTCCGAGGGAACGTCTGGACGAGGACATTGAGACTATCCTCTCCACCGGGGTGGAGGTTCGGACGAATACCCGGATCGGCAATGGAGAGGGCGAAATTTCCTTTGAACAACTCCATCAGGAATATGATGCGGTATATGTAGCCATCGGCGCCCATACGGACAAAAAGATCGGGATTGAGGGAGAGGACTCAAGAGGTGTGATTTCTGCTGTAGAGATGCTGCGCAGGATCGGAGATGATGATATGCCGGATTTTCGGGGAAAGAATGTAGTGGTGGTAGGCGGCGGCAACGTGGCTATGGACTGTACTCGTTCCGCTATCCGCTTAGGGGCTGAGAAGGTGGGAATCGCCTACAGACGCCGCCAGTCGGATATGACGGCTCTGCCGGAGGAGGTGGAAGGCGCTATTGCCGAGGGAGCTCAGCTGTATGCCCTGAAAGCGCCGCATCATATTGAAGCGGATGCAGAAGGAAGGGTGACAGCCCTCTGGGTAGAGCCTCAGATCATCGGGGAGATCGATGCCTGGGGCAGGGCACGTCCCCGGCAGGCGGATGTTCCCCTGCTGCGGATTCCCTGTGATATTGTGGTGGTGGCTATCGGTCAGGGGATTGAAACCCGGCATTTTGAAGAGGCGGGTATCGCCGTGAAAAGAGACACTCTGTCTGCCAAAAGCGACAGTGAGGTCAAGGAGCTGCCCGGTGTATTTGCCGGCGGGGACTGCGTAACCGGCCCGGCCACCGTGATCCGTGCAATTGCTGCGGGAAAGGTGGCGGCAGCCAATATTGACGAATATCTGGGCTTCCATCATGTCATTCCCTGCGACGTGGAGATTCCGGCAGTGCGCTATGAGGATAAGGAACCCTGCGGGCGGATTCAGCTCAGCGAAAAGGAAGCGGGAGAGAGAAAGCAGAATTTTGAAGCCTTTGAATGCGGCATGACGGAGCAGGAGGCCTGCCAGGAGGCCGGCAGATGTCTGCGCTGTGATAAATATGGTTACGGAAGCTTTAAGGGAGGACGGGCAGCGATATGGTAAATTTAACGATTGACGGAATAGAAATAGAAGCGGCGGAGGGGATTACCATTATGAAGGCGGCCCGAAGCGCCGGCATTGAGATTCCCCATTTATGTTTTCTGGAGGGCATCAATGAGATCAGCGCCTGCAAGGTCTGTGTGGTGGAGCTGCAGGGCAGACAGAAGCTGGTGACTGCCTGTAACAGTCCGGTGGAGGAGGGGATGGTGGTATATACCAATTCCCCCAGGGTCAGAAGAGTGCGCCGTACCAATGTGGAACTGATTCTCTCGCAGCATGACTGCCATTGCGCAACCTGCGTCCGAAGCGGCAACTGCAATCTGCAGAAGCTGTCCAATGATCTGGGAATACTGGAGGTGCCCTTTACGGAGGAGGTGCCTGTGGTGCCCTGGGATCACAATTTCCCGCTGATCCGTGACAGCCGCAAGTGTATCAAGTGCATGCGCTGTGTGCAGATCTGCGATAAGGTGCAGGGCTTACATATCTGGGATGTGCAGAATACCGGCTCCCGAACCACGGTAGATGTATCAGGAGACCGGACCATAGACTGTTCTGACTGTACACTTTGCGGGCAGTGCATCACGCACTGTCCTACGGGGGCGCTGCGGGAGCGCAATGATGTGCCCAGGGTATATGAGGCGCTGGCAGATCCGGAGACGATAACGGTGGTACAGGTGGCCCCTGCAGTGCGGACGGCATGGGGAGAGGCGTTGGGTCTGACGGAAAAGGAAGCCACTGAGGGACTGATGGTGGCCGCCCTAAAGCGTATCGGCTTTGATTATGTGTTTGATACCAGTTTTTCCGCAGATCTGACGATCATGGAGGAGGGAAGTGAACTGCTTAAGCGGCTGCAGAAGCCGGGAAAATATGCCTGGCCCATGTTCACCTCCTGCTGTCCGGGCTGGGTGAATTTCGTCAGCAAAAAGTATCCCCAATATCTGCGGAACCTGTCCACAGCCAAATCTCCCCAGCAGATGTTCGGTGCAGTGGCCAAGACTTATTTCGCAGAGAAAAGGGGCATTGATCCATGGAATATCTGCTGCATCTCCATTATGCCCTGCGTATCCAAGAAGCGGGAGGCGGCCCTGTCCTATATGCGCAGTGCGGGCGCCGGTCAGGATGTGGATATTGTGCTGACCACCAGGGAGCTGGTGCGGCTGATCCGGGCAGAGCATATTGATCCGAAAAGCCTGAAAGAGGAAAATTGGGATTCTCCTCTGGGAGAGAGTACCGGGGCAGGGGTGATCTTCGGCGTCACCGGCGGCGTGATGGAGGCTGCTCTGCGCACCGCCTATGCGGTGGCGGAAGGACAGAATCCTCCTGCGGAAGCCTTCAGCGCTGTGCGAGGCAGCGAGGGCAGAAGAGAGCGGGATTTTAAGCTGGGGAATAGGTTGCTGCATACCTGCACGGTCAGCGGACTGGGCAATGCAAGGCAGTTGATGGAGGATATTGCCGGGGGCAGAGTCAGCTATGATTTTGTGGAAGTCATGGCCTGCCCCGGCGGCTGCGTGGGCGGCGGAGGGCAGCCCATACATGACGGCTGTGAGCTGGCCGGGCAAAGAGGTGAGCGGCTGTATGCGCTGGATGCGGCGCGGCCCCTGCGCTTTTCCCATGAGAATCCCCAGGTGCAGGCCTTATATCGGGAATATATGGGCGCACCCTTAAGTCATAAAGCCCATGAGCTTCTGCACTCGGAGCATGTGAATGAACCGTATTTTGAATTTATTTCTTGAATCCTGCTCTCTTTCTCAGGGTAGGATCCAGTATTTTTTTACGGATTCTCAAGGAGGTGGGGGTAATCTCCAGCAGTTCATCGGTATCAATGAAATCCAGAGCCTGCTCCAGACTCATCACCTTGGGCGGCGTCAGGCGCAGAGCCTCGTCTGCACTGGAGGAACGGGTATTGGTCAGCTGTTTTTTCTTGCAGACATTGATCTCAATATCCTCGCTCTTGCCGGTCTGGCCTACCACCATGCCGCTGTATACCTTTTCTCCGGGCCCGATGAACAGGATCCCCCGCTCCTGGGCATTGTACAGGCCGTAGGTGATGGATTCCCCGGCTTCAAAAGCGATCAGGGAACCCTGCTTGCGGTAGGCGATGTCACCCTTGTAGGGGCCGTAGCCGTCAAATACGGTGTTCAGGATTCCGTTGCCCTTGGTGTCAGTCATGAACTCGCCCCGGTATCCGATCAGCCCCCGGGAGGGGATGGAGAATTCCAGACGGGTGTAGGTGCCGCCGGTGATGGACCCCATATTTCGCAGTTCGCCTTTTCTCTGTCCCAGCTTTTCGATAACAGCGCCGGCATACTCATTAGGAACATCAATATAAGCCAGTTCCATGGGCTCCAGCTTATGGCCGGCTTCATCCGTCTTATACAGAACCTCCGCCTTGCTGACCGCAAACTCAAAGCCCTCACGGCGCATATTTTCGATCAGGACGGACAGATGCAGCTCTCCCCGGCCCGATACCTTAAAGACGTCGGTGGATTCCGTTTCCTCCACCCGCAGGGAGACGTCGGTGTTCAGCTCTCTGAAAAGCCTGTCACGGAGATGGCGGCTGGTCACAAATTTGCCCTCTAAGCCGGCCAGAGGAGAGTCATTGACCATGAAATGCATGGCAATGGTGGGCTCGCTGATCTTCTGAAAGGGGATCGGGGCGATCTGGTCGGGAGAGCAAAGGGTATCGCCGATATGGATATCGGCAATGCCGGAGATGGCGACGATGGAGCCGATACCTGCTTCCTTTACTTCCACTTTATTCAGGCCGTCAAACTCATAGAGCTTGCTGACCTTGACCTTAGTCTGCTTGTCAGGCTCATGATGGTTGACAATTACCACCTCCTGGCCCACACTGATGGTGCCGTTGTCCACCTTGCCGACGCCGATACGGCCTACATATTCATTGTAATCGATGGTGCTGATCAGTACCTGGGTGCCTGCTTCGGGATCTCCCTCAGGCGCAGGGATATAGTTCAGGATCGTTTCAAATAAAGGAACCATATCCGTACCTGGCTGGTCGGCATCCAGAGAGGCAATTCCTGCCTTGGCGGAGGCAAATACAAAGGGGCAGTCCAGCTGGGCGTCATCCGCATCCAGTTCCAGAAACAGTTCCAGCACTTCGTCAATGACCTCGTTGGGACGTGCCTCGGGGCGGTCGATTTTGTTGATGCAGACGATAACGGGGAGCTTTAATTCCAGCGCCTTGCGCAGCACAAACTTGGTCTGAGGCATGGCGCCCTCAAAGGCATCAACCACCAGGATTACGCCGTTTACCATCTTCAGCACCCGTTCCACCTCGCCGCCGAAATCGGCATGACCCGGTGTGTCGATAATGTTGATTTTAGTGTTTTTATAGGTAACAGCGGCGTTTTTGGACAGAATTGTGATGCCTCTTTCCCGCTCAATTTCATTGGAATCCATGACTCTCTCGGCAACCTCCTGATTGGCCCTAAATACGCCGCTCTGCTTCAGCAGTTCATCCACCAGAGTTGTCTTGCCGTGGTCTACATGGGCGATGATGGCTACGTTTCGGATTTCTTCTCTTTTCTGTTTCATATAATACCTCACTTTTCTGCGCATGGAGCGCAGCTCTGCAATCATTAACACTTTGCAGCAGCTCTCAAACTGTTACAGTATATCACTAATCAGATGGGGGTGCAATAAATAAATGTCGAAATTTTACGGTCAAAAGGGCTTCTCAAAAGCGTAAAAATGCGGTATAAATATATTACATTACAGGCACATCAGTGCCGGAAGAATTCTTAAGGTGTAAGAAGGGAGAACACAAAATGACAGATAAGGTAATTGAAAACAACCAGGTGACAGTGATGGGGGAGATCATCAGCGATTTTGCATACAGCCATGAGATCTTTGGGGAAGGATTCTATATGGTTGATATGAAGGTGCAGAGACTCAGCGAAAGCTTTGATATTATTCCGCTAATGGTTTCGGAGAGACTGATCGATGTAAATGCGGATTATAAAGGGAAAAATATCTGTGTGAACGGGCAGTTCCGTTCCTATAACCGCCATGAGGAGCGCAAAAACCGTCTGGTTCTGTCGGTTTTTGCCAGAGAAATAGAGTTTGTGGAGGAGATCGAGGAGAGCTCCAAAACCAACCAGATTTATCTGGACGGCTATATCTGTAAGGAGCCGATCTACCGCAAGACGCCGCTGGGACGGGAGATTGCCGATGTGCTGCTGGCGGTAAACCGTCCCTATGGTAAGTCGGATTATATCCCCTGCATCTGCTGGGGCAGGAATGCCCGCTATGCCAGCAGCTTTCGGGTGGGGGAACGCTGCGCCATCTGGGGCAGGATTCAGAGCCGTGAGTATATGAAAAAGCTGGATGAGGAGCATGTGGAAAAGCGAGTGGCCTTTGAAGTATCCGTGAGCAAGATGGAGCTGATAGCGGAGGAAGCGGAGCAGCCCCTGTAGGCGGACCTGAGTTCCCCGATGGAGAGAAAGGGCATGGATATGGACAGAGGAAGCATCTACATATATACGGGGGAGGACGCGGGAAGATTTTCCGTCCCATGGGGTCTGGCGGTGGAAGCTGCCGCAGAGGGCCGGTCAGTGGTGATGATCCGGTTTTCGGAGGGCCCAGAATGGGAGGACAGCGCCTTTATCCGGCGCATGGAGCCTGAGATCAGGCTCTTTCATTTTGGAGCGGCGTATGGCCTGAGCTATGCAAAAAAGGTGCTGTCCGTGTCGGAATGCGATCTGCTGATTCTGGACGGAATATTGGAGTTGGAGGGAAAGCAGAGCATTACGGCAGCGGAGCTGAAGGAGCTGCTGGAGAACCGCCGTGAGACCGATGTGCTCCTGACCGGCAGCAGCGTTTCCCGGGAGATCAGCAGTCTGGCAGACAGGTCTGTAACTATTCAGCCGGCCCCTGAGTCACCAAAAAGTATATTTTCGGTAAAATAACAGTAAAAAGCATATTGTCAGTTTGACTTTTTTCCCTTAAAATAAAAACGTACGTGTTTATGATGCTGATGCGAGTGAAGGGAAAGAGAACATGAATGCAAGTATAATCTTATCTTTGGCCGGCGGCTTGGGCCTTTTTCTGTTTGGCATGGATCTGATGAGCGACTCTATTGAAAAGGTAGCCGGTGCCAGACTGCGGCGTATTCTGGAAATTTTTACGACAAACCGTTTTACCGGTATGCTGGTGGGTATTGTTTTTACCGGTATTATCCAGTCCTCCTCAGCCTGTACGGCCATGGTGGTCAGCTTTGTCAATTCTGGTCTGATGAATCTGTATCAGGCGGCCGGGGTAATCTTCGGTTCCAATATCGGTACCACTATTACTTCCCAGCTGGTGTCCATTAATCTGTCTGCTGCAGCGCCTGCGTTTCTTCTGGGCGGTGTGCTGGTCATGATGTTCAGCAAAAAAGAAAAAGTGAAAAAATTTGCAGAAGTGGTGGTGGGCTTCGGTATCCTGTTTACCGGGCTGAATACCATGTCTGCCGGTATGGCGGAGATGAAGAATGTGCCTGAGGTGGTGGATCTGCTGAAGTCCCTGAGAAACCCGCTTCTGGCTACCCTGGTGGGAACCGTGCTGACTGCTGTGATCCAGAGCTCTTCGGTGACTGTCAGCATCGTACTGCTTTTGGCGAACCAGGGTTTTCTGGATCTGGGCATCTGTCTGTATATCATTCTGGGCTGTAATATCGGCGCCTGCGCAACGGCAATCCTGGCTTCCCTGCCCGGGAAAAAGGATGCCAAGAGAGCGGCATTGATCCATTTCTGGTTTAACGTGATCGGCACCCTGCTGATCTATGTGATTCTGTTCTTTGCCAAGGAACCGGTGATCCGCATGATTCAGTCTGTTTCTGCAGATAACGGCAGATTTGTAGCTAATGCCCACACGATCATCAAGGTATTCCAGGTAATTGTTCTGTTCCCGTTTTTGAAGTATATTGTAAAGCTGGCATCGGTTTGTGTGCCCGGTGAGGACAGGAAGGTGAACTACAGGGAGAGCTATCAGCTGAAATATATCGGGGAAAAGGTGGTGTTTAACCCGGCTACAGCGGTTGTGGAGGTCATTAAGGAGCTGGATCGTATGGCATCCCTGGCCAGCGAGAATCTCAACCGTGCCATGAATGCCCTGATTACTCTGGATGAAGAGGATATTGAGGAAGTATATGAGGTGGAGAAAAATATCAACTTCCTGAATCATGCGATAACGGCTTATCTGGTCAAAATCAACCAGACCACGCTGCCTATTGAGGATCTGAAGAGTCTGGGCGCTCTGTTCCATGTGGTGAATGATATCGAGCGGATCGGAGACCATGCGGAGAATGTGGCGGATGCGGCGAGACAGCGGAAGGAATCCGGCATTACGATCAGCAGGGAGGCTCAGAGGGAGCTGGGCGAGATGCTGGATATGGTCAATACCATCATACAGTACGCCATTGAGATGTTCGTCAAGAGCGATGACAGACATATGGAGGATGTGATCCTGCTGGAGGACAGGGTGGACAATAAAGAGAGGGAGCTGCAGCAGCGGCATGTGGAGCGTCTGACCAGAGGAGAATGCACACCCGAGGCAGGCATGATCTTCTCGGATATTGTTTCCGGCCTGGAGAGAGTTGCAGACCATGCAACCAATATTGCTTTTGCCATTAAGGAGGACGAGGCGGAAGGCTGAACTGTTACCATTTTACAAAGGAAATGTCAGGAAAGGGTTGACAAGCCCATAGGGATATTGATATAATTCTCATGTCAGTTAATAAATTTGTAACAAAGTTGTAATTTTTTTGATTGGTATGATGAAGAAAGAGCTTCATACCGGCGGGAATGAAGCTCTTTTTAAATACGGAGGCAGCATGAAAGAAAAAAGATCTATTGTACTGAGAGGAATCGGCACCTGTATGGCAGCATGCCTGCTGCTGCAGCCCATGGGGGCCCGGGCAGCGGAAACGGGAGGCACCAGGGATGTGCTGCAGGATGCGGGAGTTACCTCCATAATTGATGTGGCTATGACCGATGAGGAATACATAGCCGCTGCCCAGGAGGCGCAGGGAGCTTCCTGGGGCTATACCAATATCGGGATTGCGGATGTTGAATCCGGCAATCTGAATGTGAGGGCGGAAGCCTCTACCAGCGGCAAGCTGGTGGGCAAGATGCCCAAGGGCTCAGCCTGCGAGGTACTGGAAGTATTATCGGATATCGGCTGGGCACATATCCAGTCCGGCGAGGTGGACGGATATGTGAGTACGGAATATCTGCTGATGGGGGCGGCTGCCAAGCTGCGGGCCAACGATCTGGTGAGAACGGTGGTCGTGGTGGACAGTGACGGCGTCCGGGTCAGGGATGATGCCAGCACGGACGGCGCAGTATTTACCCAGGTACCGGAAGGGGAAGAGCTGGACTACGTAGCGACTCTGGACGGCTGGTATCAGGTGGATATCGACGGAGAGACAGCCTATGTATCGGCGGATTATTCTCATGTGGAGGAGCGTCTGGATACGGCGATCACCATGTCGGAGCTGCTGTACGGGCAGGGTGTGTCCGACATCCGTGTGGATCTAGTGGAGTATGCCAAGCAGTTTGTGGGCAATCCCTATGTATGGGGCGGCACCAGCCTGACCAAGGGAGCTGACTGCTCGGGCTTTGTGCTGAGTGTGTTCAAGAACTTTGGAGTGACCTTAAGCCACAGCTCCAGAGCCCAGGCGAATGAGGGAACCAAGATCCCCTATTCTGAGATCCAGCCGGGCGACCTGGTGTTCTACGCAAACAGCAGCGGAACCATCAACCATGTGGCGATCTATATCGGCGGCGGACAGGTAATCAGTGCCAGCAGCCCCAAGACCGGTATCCGAATCAGCAAGTACAACTATCGCACACCGGTAAAATATGTACGGATTCTGCAGGACTAAAATTTTTCTACATGACTCCTACATTCACAACGCTTGCGCTTATGCGTTTCTGCATCTGCTTACGCATCTGCGTTTTGCTCATTTGGGAGTGGATTGCAACCGCAACCGCACAGGTAGAAATTTTTGTTTACAAATGCAGTCAGATGTGTTATTCTTAAGCAGTATGAGTTCGCCGACGCTCAGATACAGGACGCTCCGGCCTGGTCTTGGCGTACGGTGTGTATAATAATCATTATGGAGGAAAAATTATGATTTCTAAGGAAAAGAAGACCGCAATTATCAATGAGTTTGCAAGAACGCCCGGTGACACCGGTTCACCTGAGGTACAGATTGCAGTGCTGACTGAGAGAATCAAGGAGCTGACCGAGCATATGAAGGCTAACCCCAAGGATCATCACTCCAACAGAGGCCTGCTGAAGCTGGTTGGTCAGAGACGTGGTTTACTGGCTTACTTAAAGAGCAAGGATATTGAGAGATATCGTGCATTGATCGAGAAATTAGGACTGAGAAAGTAAGATTTTGGGAAGGCGGAGCAACAGCCGGATTCGGCACTCCGCCTTTTTGCCATAGAAAATGATAGAAGAATGGAGAGAGGATAATATGTACAATTCTTATTCAATGGAACTGGCCGGCCGTACTCTGACCGTAGACATCAACAGAGTCGGTAAACAGGCTAACGGCTGTGCGTTCATGCATTACGGCGACACCACCGTACTGAGCACTGCAACAGCATCTGAAAAGCCCAGAGAGGGCATTGATTTCTTCCCCTTAAGCGTGGAATTTGAGGAGAAGCTGTATTCTGTAGGGAAGATTCCCGGGGGCTTCAACAAGAGAGAGGGCAAGGCCAGTGAGAATGCGATTCTGACCAGCCGTGTCATCGACAGACCCATGCGTCCCCTGTTCCCTAAGGACTACCGCAATGACGTTACCCTGAACAACATGGTAATGAGCGTGGATCCTGAGTGCCGACCGGAGCTGGTAGCCATGCTGGGCGCTGCAATTGCAACCTGCATTTCGGACATCCCTTTTGACGGCCCCTGTGCAATGACCCAGGTGGGCATGATTGATGGGGAATTTGTCATCAACCCTTCTCAGGAACAGTGGAAGAAGGGGGATCTGAATCTGACCGTGGCATCCACCCGGGAAAAAGTGATCATGATCGAGGCCGGCGCCAACGAAGTGCCGGAGAAGACGATGATCGATGCTATTTACAAGGCGCATGAAGTAAATCAGACGATCATCGCTTTTATTGATAAGATTGTCGCTGAGGTAGGAAAGAAGAAGCATGAATATACGAGCTGTGCAATTTCCCAGGAGATGTTTGACGAGATGAAGAAGATCGTTAGCCCCGAGGAGATGGAGGCAGCTGTATTTACTGATGATAAGCAGACCCGTGAGGAAAATATCCGCCAGATCACTGCCAGACTGGAAGAGGCTTTTGCCGAGAGGGAGGAGTGGCTGACCGTTTTGGGCGAGGCTGTATACCAGTATGAAAAGAAGACCGTGCGCAAGATGATTCTGAAAGATCACAAGCGTCCCGACGGCCGTGAGATCACCCAGATCCGTCCGCTGGCAGCGGAGATTGACCTGATTCCCAGAGTACATGGTTCCGCTATGTTTACCAGAGGACAGACGCAGATTTGCAATGTTTGTACCCTGGCGCCGCTTTCCGAGCAGCAGAAGCTGGACGGGCTGGATGAGAACGAAGTGAGCAAGCGCTATATGCATCACTATAATTTTCCCTCCTATTCCGTAGGCGAGACCAAGCCCTCCAGAGGGCCGGGACGTCGTGAGATCGGTCATGGCGCTCTGGCAGAGAGAGCGTTGATCCCCGTGCTGCCCAGCGAGGAGGAGTTTCCTTATGCGATCCGTACGGTATCCGAGACCTTTGAGAGCAATGGATCCACTTCCATGGCTTCCACCTGTGCATCCTGCATGTCCCTGATGGCGGCAGGCGTGCCTATCAAGAAGATGGTAGCCGGTATTTCCTGCGGCCTGGTAACCGGCGAGACGGATGATGATTTTGTGTTGCTGACGGATATTCAGGGTCTGGAGGATTTCTTTGGAGATATGGATTTCAAGGTAACCGGTACTACCGAGGGTATCACCGCAATCCAGATGGATATCAAGATCCACGGTCTGACCAGACCCATCGTGGAGGGCGCTATTGCACGCTGCCGTGAGGCCAGACTGTACATCATGGAAAACTGCATGAAGCCTGTCATCGCTGCACCCCGTGCAGAGGTCGGCCCTTATGCACCCAAGATTATTTCCATTCAGATTGATCCTGAAAAGATCGGTGATGTGGTAGGCCAGCGGGGTAAGACCATCAATGAGATCATTGCCCGCACCGGCGTAAAGATTGATATTACGGATGACGGTAAAGTCTCCGTATGCGGCACCGATAAGGAGATGATGGGCAAGGCTGTGGAGATGATCAAGATCATTACCACGGATTTTGAGGAAGGTCAGATCTTTAAGGGCAAGGTAGTCAGCATCAAGGAGTTTGGCGCATTCATCGAGTTCGCTCCCGGTAAGGAGGGGATGGTGCATATCTCCAAGATCGCTAGAGAGAGAATCAATCGGGTAGAGGATGTACTGACCCTGGGTGATGTGGTTACCGTGGTATGCCTGGGTAAGGACAAAATGGGCCGTATCAGCTTCTCCATGAAGGATGTAGCGCAGACTTAAGCATATCAAAAGGACGGACACCACTATCGGCAGTGCCGGGTAGTGGTGTTTTTACGTTTTCTTTAGAATTGTTTAGAAACAGTACATTGTATTTGTCTGCTGTAGGGCGTAGGATATTTGTGTGAAGATCTTCCTGAAAAGGGGTTACTATTCACAGCCGATTTGGACAGATACACAGATTCGTCGAGCTTGCTCG
>CAZFYD010000047.1:0-17411 GCA_964523315.1 uncultured Acetatifactor sp. | reverse complement strand
AGGCGATCACCGGTGTGGATACTGCTGTGAAGGCGGGGGACGGCACCAAGGATGCTTTGACCCAGTATGCGGTGGGCGGTATTATTTATAGCAGTAAAAATATCAAGGATGCAGAGCAGTTCCGGGAGATGTTGAGCAATACGGAGCTGTACAGCAAATATCCTATTTTCCTCGGCGTGGAGGAGGAGGGCGGCAGCATCAGCCCTTTGGCGGCAGCGGGACTGATTGACAAGCAGGCATCCGCAGCGGATATCGGAGGGAGCGGGGATGTCGGTCAGGCGTACAGTGCCGGAGCCGGACTGGGAACAGGACTGGCAGATTACGGCATCAATGTGGACTTTGCACCTGTGGCGGATCTGGCCAATGTGGAAAACAGTGTGATGGATTCCCGAGCTTACGGTGATGATGCATCGGCGGCAGCCGACTATGTAATCAATATGATAAACGGACTGCAGGAGCAGGGCATAACGGCCTGTATAAAGCATTTCCCCTGCGGCGGCAGCACGGAGGAGGACACCCACGACGGTCTGGCAGTGTCGGAGCGGAGCGAGGAGGAGCTGCGCAGTCAGGAGCTTGCCGTGTACCAGAGCAGCATCGATGCGGGTGTGCAGATGATTATGGTGGGACACACGGCGGTTCCTGCCCTTACCGGTGATAATACGCCGGCATCCCTATCCGGCACGGTAGTGACGGATCTGCTGCGCAACGAGATGGGATATCAGGGTGTAATCATTACCGATGCCATGGATATGAAGGCGATTTCGGAATATTATGGCTCCGGTCAGGCGGCGGTGATGGCGCTGAAAGCGGGTTGTGATATGATCCTGATGCCGGAGGATTTCCGGGAGGCCTATGAGGCCGTGCTGACGGCGGTGCAGGACGGCACGATTTCAGAAGAGAGAATAAACGATGCGCTGCGCAGGATCTACCGGATCAAATGCGCAGACCGTCTGGAGCGGGAATAAACGAAATTGACTGGGTTTTGAGTTAAGGGGATGGGAGTTTTCCCTTCCCCGGATTACTTTAGTTGTTCATATTGTAGGCGCAATTTGAAATTTTTCAAAATACCAGTTGACAAACTGGGAAACCTATTGTATAGTATATTTTGTTCAGAGCAGTTCTGATACATGCGCGAGTGGCTCAGCGGTGGAGCACCTCCTTGCCAAGGAGGGGGTCGCGGGTTCGATTCCCGTCTCGCGCTTTTTTAATCCCCATTTTTACGGGGATTTTTTTCGTCATCTTCTGCCTCTGTCAGAATTGCCCGGGCTCTGGCATACTTTTCCCGCCAGCGGGCAAGCCTTTCTTCGGATACCTCTTCGCAGCCGGCCATCCGGGTCTCGTCGGAGTTATGGGCCAGGTCAGCCAGCTTGACCGCCCGGGCCACGGGATTTTGCCGGATTGCCCGCACATAGTCATAATAATCGGTGCCCTCGATGTGGGTCAGCAGGCGCAGAGCGTCGGTGACCTCCGGGGGAAATTCCTGTTCCAGCTTGTCCATGGTAACAGGAGTGTCCTCCACCACGTCATGGAGCAGAGCCACGCAGACGGAGATCTCATCCGTCATTTGCTCCGCCAGATGGTAGGGGTGGAAGATATAGGGCAGACCGCTCTGGTCAGTTTGTCCGTCATGGGCGGCATAAGCCAGCCGCATGGCCTTGTTGGTGAGGGGGGTGTAGATCATGAACATACCTCCGTATCTGATCGGTTTTGTTGAATGCACTAAACGGAAGGTGATATTGCTTCTCTGATTTTTTTATTGATTATATAGGCGGAAAACAGCTTATAAGTCTTTGCAAGTGTTTGCGTAATATGCTTAAAAACGTCTAAAATCAAGGGGTTCGTCATATCTTATTTATCGCCTTATATCTCCGAATAAGGTGGGTTTGTAAAGTTGGGCACCATTTTGGCACTACAAATCAGGAAATACACATAAAAGCAAAGCGACATTATAATACTCACGAAGATAGTTTTTGACTACCTTGTTTTACACCATTATGTTACGCATTAAAGGTTCAATCAGCTTTGCAATCAAAGGCTTTACAGGCATTAAAACCAATGGTGCAAGATGCTGAATATTATTTCCTTCAAAATACCCATTAACTACGCAACATTCCCTGTCCATTTCTCTGTAAAAGGTTTCATAGCAAGCATAGGAAAAGGGTACCCTTTCCCCAAAAATGTCTGGTAGGATAATCCCAAACCCTTATATTTTACATTGGTCGATTTCTCATCTGTTCCAATTGATCCTGTGTAAGCGAAATAATCTCTCCTTTAATCATTTGATAGATTTGCCCTATCTGTGTGATACTATCATTTTTTACAAAAATAGCACTTTCATCTGTCATGAGGCATATTGGAAGTTCCATGGAAACCTGCTTCAGAGATTGTAACAATTTTTCATCTTTGAATGGATAATGCGCCTTGACCGTAATATCTACAAAGCCCAATCCTTCATAAGGAGTAAGAGATTCATATATATCAACTGTATGCTTTCCCATATTCATGGCACCTGCACTTACTCCCAATATTACAGCACTGCTTTTGCGAATCTCATCTCGTATGCCTTTGTCACACATTAACTTAAATTGCAGTGTTGCATTTCCTCCCATAAGGAAAATACAAGATGCTTCACGGATTAGACCTACTGCATCGACCGCTTTTGTCCGGTTGTCAATCACATAGTGATTTGCAAAATGCATATTTCTCTCGGCAAACATCTCATGCATTCCAACGGAATCGTCATCATTTTGTGCAAAGTTGTCTGGATGGCAGCTGATAAATACAATGCTATTTCGAACATGCAATTCCGCTTTAAGTATATCTGTAATACTATCCGTAAAGTGATGTGTTGGAAATCCACTAAAAAAGCCCAGCAGCTTGGCGTTCATAATTCTTTCCCCCAAAAAATATTATATTTACTTACAGCTGCTTGTATCGTTTTATATCACCGTAGAAAATTCGAGCACTGACACATTAATAATCGGCATTTTTAAATGCTTTAATAGGCAAAAGTCAGTACCTGCAACAATTTTTCAAGATTTAATGATTTTATAAAATCAAATTCCAATACTATTTTTTATGATAAAATTATAATGCAGCAGATAAAAAGTGTCAAGCAGGCGGAGAGGAAGCGCATGCCGGATGCAGCTGATATCGAAGAGAGCAGATATATTGGAGACGGGCGAGGGCTCTTATGGGAAATAATAATTGTGATTGGTTCCGTTGTGTGTTACAATAAATATATTAAAGTTACCGGAGGTAAGGAGAGGATAAGACTATGAAGCTGATGTTTATTGGGGCGGATCATGAGGTGACGGGGAGCTGTCATTATCTGGAGGTGGGAAACAGGCATATCCTGGTGGACTATGGTATGGAGCAGGGGGTGAATGTGTTTGAAAATGCGGACCTGCCGGTGGATGAGGCGCTGATTGACTATGTATTTCTGACCCATGCCCATGTGGATCATTCCGGACTGCTGCCGCTGCTGTATGCCAGAGGCTTCAGGGGGCAGATCTTTGCAACGGATGCCACGGCGGATCTGTGCAGCATCATGCTTCGTGACTGTGCGCATATTCAGATGGCGGAGGCGGAGTGGAAAAACCGCAAGGCGAAGAGAAGCGCCTCCCAGCCGATGATGGAGCCGCTGTATACGATGGAGGATGCGGAGGGTTGTATCAAGCGTATCGTGCCCTGCCATTATGACCAGGAGGTGGAGGTCAGCGAGGGGATTCGGATCCGGTTCACGGATATCGGTCATCTGCTGGGTTCCGCAAGCATAGAGGTGTGGCTGACAGAAAACGGCACCACCCGCAAGATTGTATTTTCAGGAGATATAGGTAACAAAAATCAACCGCTGATCAGGAATCCCAAGGTCACCAAAGAGGCAGACTATGTGGTTATGGAGTCCACTTATGGGGACAGATATCATGATAAGGAACGGCTGGATTATGTGGCGGAGCTGACGGCGATTTTGCAGGAGACCTTTGACAGGGGCGGCAATGTGGTGATTCCCTCCTTTGCGGTGGGACGTACTCAGGAGCTGCTGTACTTCCTGCGCAAGATCAAGGTGGGCCGTCTGGTGAAGGGGCATGAAGATTTCCCGGTGTATGTGGACAGTCCCCTGGCAGTAGATGCCACCAACATTTTCCAGGCAAACCGGATGGAATGCTTTGACGAGGAGGCTATGGAATATGTGCGGGAGGGCATCAACCCTATTGCGTTTGCCGGGCTGCGCCTGTCAATTACCAGCGAGGAGTCCAAGTCCATCAATTTTGACAATACCCCCAAGGTGATAATTTCCGCTTCCGGTATGTGCGAGGCGGGGCGGATCCGTCATCATCTGAAGCATAATCTGTGGCGGCCGGAATCCACCGTGCTGTTTGTAGGCTACCAGTCCGTAGGCACACTGGGACGGGCGATCATAGAAGGCGCTAAGGAAGTGAAGCTTTTCGGTGAGTCCATTGAGGTGCGGGCTTCCATTCGGCAAATGCGGGGACTGAGCGGCCATGCGGATAAGGATGGACTGCTGGAATGGATTGGTGCCTTTGAGGAGAAGCCGAAAAAAGTCTTTGTGGTACATGGCGAGGACAGTGTGTGTACCGGCTTTGTGGAATGCCTGAAGATTGAACACGGGCAAAGGGCATATGCGCCCTACAGCGGTTCCGAGTTTGATCTGATTGCCAATCGGTTTACCTATGAGGCAGAGCCAATACCTTTGAAGAAAAAAGCGGCTCCGGCAACCGGCGTGTATGCCCGTCTGGTGGCAGCAGGCCAGCGCCTGGCAGCACTGATTTCCCGATGCGACGGCTGGGCCAACAAGGATCTGGGCAAGATGGCGGATCAGATCAATTCCCTCTGCGACAAGTGGGAGAAAAATATTTAAAAAGAAAATGGATTAAGGAGAAACGGATTAATGAGTGCGGCAGATCATATCTTTATCAACATGTGTAAGGATATTCTGGAGAATGGCAGCAGTACGGAGGGGGAAAAGGTGCGTCCCCACTGGAAGGACGGCACGCCGGCCTACACAATCAAAAAGTTTGGTGTAGTGAACCGATATGACCTGTCCAAAGAGTTTCCCATCATGACGCTGCGCCGGACGGCTTTGAAGAGCGCCACGGATGAGATGCTGTGGATCTGGCAGCAAAAGTCCAACAATATCCATGACCTGCACAGCCATATCTGGGACGAATGGGCTGATGAAGAGGGTTCCATCGGTAAGGCCTACGGTTATCAGATGAGCGTGAAGCATCAATATAAGGAAGGCATGATGGATCAGGTGGATCGGGTAATCTATGACCTGGAGCATAATCCCTTCAGCCGCCGGATTATGACCAATATTTATGTGCATCAGGATCTGCATGAGATGCGGCTGTATCCCTGCGCTTACAGTATGACCTTTAATGTGACGCAGAAGCCGGGGCAGGATAAGCTGATGCTGAATGCCATATTGAATCAGCGCTCTCAGGATGTGCTGGCGGCCAACAACTGGAATGTGGTGCAGTATGCCGTTCTGATGCATATGCTGGCACAGGTCTGTGATATGCAGGTGGGAGAGCTGGTGCATGTCATTGCCGATGCGCATATCTATGACCGCCACGTGCCGATCATCCGGGAGCTGATTGCCCGGGAGCCCTATGAGGCCCCTGCTTTCTGGCTGAATCCCGATATCCATGATTTCTATCAGTTTACCCGCAATGACGTGCGGGTGGACGGGTATGTGACCGGTGAGCAGATTAAGGATATTCCAATTGCCATTTAAAAGCAGGAAAACTGCGGAACTTAAAATAGGAGAAGGAATTTATGAATATTATTGTAGCAGTTGACAGGAACTGGGCCATCGGCAATAAAAATGAGCTGCTGATCCGGATTCCCAACGACCATAAGCATTTTCGGGAGGAGACCACGGGCAAGGTGGTAGTGCTGGGGCGGAAGACCCTGGAGACCTTTCCCCAGGGGCTGCCTCTGAAAAACCGTACCAATATTATCCTGTCCAGGGATCCGAATTATCAAATGAAGGATGCCATTGCTGTCCATTCTGTGGAGGAACTGCTGGAGCAGCTGAAGGGATACCCGGATGAAGATGTCTATGTTATCGGCGGAGAAAGTGTGTACCGGCAGCTTATGCCTTATTGTAATGTGGCTCATGTGACGAAAATTGACCATGCCTATGAGGCGGATGCCTATTTCCCCAATCTGGATCAGGATCCCGACTGGGAGATCACTGCAGACAGTGACGAGCAGACCTATTTTGACATTGCATATCAGTTTCTTAAGTATGAGCGGCGGGAAAGCGGGAAAGTGCTCCATAAATGATTGACATTCAAAGGGAAAGGTATATAATAAACAGCAAAGCTTGATAAAACATAACGCCGGACAGGCATATGACAGCGGCGGGAAGGAAGAGGGTTTCGAGATGGAAAAGAAAAACATTGATTGGGGCAATTTGGGCTTTGGATATGTACAGACGGATTACCGGTATGTATCTAATTTTACAGGCGGCGCATGGGACGAGGGTGTCCTGACCCAGGATGCCAACATTGTACTGAATGAGTGCGCAGGTGTGCTGCAGTATGCACAGACGGTTTTTGAAGGTCTGAAAGCATATACCACTGAGGACGGACACATCGTGACCTTTCGCCCGGATCTGAACGCAGAGCGTATGATGGATTCGGCTGCCAGACTGGAGATGCCGGTATTCCCCAAGGAGAGATTCCTCGATGCAGTGAACCGGGTGGTGGCAGCTAACGAGGCCTATGTGCCCCCCTATGGCAGCGGTGCAACCCTGTATCTGCGCCCCTATATGTTTGGCATGAATGCCGTTATCGGTGTAAAGCCTGCAGACGACTATCAGTTCAGGATCTTCTGTACTCCCGTAGGCCCGTACTTTAAGGGAGGTGCTAAACCTCTGACCATCCGTGTCAGTGATTTTGACAGAGCTGCTCCCAACGGCACAGGACATATCAAGGCCGGCTTGAATTATGCTATGAGCCTGCACGCTATCGTATCTGCTCATCAGGAGGGATATGATGAAAATATGTACTTAGATCCCAAGACCCGCACGAAGGTGGAGGAGACCGGCGGCGCCAATTTCCTGTTTGTGACCAGGGATAATAAGGTGGTTACCCCCAAGTCTAACAGTATCCTGCCTTCCATCACCCGCCGCTCCTTGGTGCAGGTGGCACAGGAGTATCTGGGTCTGGAGGTTGAGGAGAGAGAAGTGCTGTTTGAGGAGGTACAGGATTTCGCAGAGTGCGGCCTGTGCGGTACGGCAGCCGTCATTTCCCCTGTAGGGAAGATCGTGGATCATGGCAGGGAGATCTGCCTGCCCAGCGGTATGACTCAGATGGGACCCACCACCAAGAAGCTGTATGATACCCTGACCGGTATCCAGATGGGCCGCATTCAGGCTCCCGAGGGATGGATCCACGTGATTAAATAAGCTATGGCAGAATGACTGCGTCCGGTCTGGGGATAACCTTTCAGACCGGGCGTTTTTTCATAGACTTTAAAAAACGATACCGTTATAATGAAAGAAAAATGAGCAAAATAGAAATTGAAGACGCAGAGCTGCAAGCATGGTTTGTATTACGGCATGAGGATTAGCATGATGGAAGTCAGAAAAAGATCAGATAAAAAAACAGATAGAAGATGTAAATATATCCGGATACTGGGCTGCCTTCTGGCAGCCGTTCTGGCTGTGCTGCCGCTGGGCGGCTGCGGCAGGGATGGAGAATACAGCCGGGTGGTGTTCACCACCGGCTTTGGCAGGGATGAGATCTTTCGTATCGGCAAGATTTCCTGTACGCTCCCGGAATTCATGGTGTATCTGACCAATACCCAGAACCAGTACGAGAATGTGTATGGGGAAGAGATCTGGAACGTGGAGCTGGAGGGTGTGACTTTGGAGGACAATATCAAAGACACGGTTCTGGCCAAGATCGCCCAGATCAAGACCATGTATCTGATGGCATGTGATCGGGGCGTGGAGCTGAATGACGAGGAGCAGCAGCGGGTGGAAACCATAGCCGAGATTTACTATCAATCCCTGACCGAGCAGGAGGTTCAGGCTCTGGGGGTGGATCAGGACACGATCCTGCAGCTGTACACAGAATATGCTATGGCGGAGAAGGTATATAATCAGATCATCGAGGGGGTCAATCCGGAAATCAGCGATGATGAGGCCCGGACGATTACGATTGAACATATCCTGATTCGCACCTATACCATGGACGGCACGGGAAAACGGATTGAGTATTCGGAGAGCATGAAGCAGGACTGTTATGAACAGATTGCCGATCTGCGGGAGCAGGCAGTCAGCGGAGAAGCGGATTTTGCGGAGCTGGCGGCAAAATACAGTGACGATGAGACCATCCGTTATTCTTTCCGCAAGGGAGAGATCGATGAGACGCTGGAGGAAGTTGCATTCCGTCTGGAAAGCGGGGAAATCAGTGAAATCATCGAGTCAGGCAGCGGATACCACCTGATCCGGTGCATCAGCACCTTCGACCGGGAGGAGACGGACGCCAACAAGCTGAAAATTGTGGAGGAACGGCGGGGCGAGGTGTTTGGCCAGGAATATGATGCGTTTGTAGAGAGCCTGGTGCGCAGCTTGAACGAAAGCCTGTGGCAGGAGATCACAATGGTTCACGATACAGAGATAAATACAGATGATTTCTTCGCCGTATATGAGCAGTATATGGGATAGCATGTAAAATGTCTGGCACGTAACGGCTCTGTATTAAAAGTGCATTAAAGCATGCGTAGAAATGGCCTGAGTATTGCAGTTCATGAAAATTTTAGAATTATAAAAAATGCCGGGAAACGCCGTGTTTCCGGCATTTTTTAAAAAGCTGTTAGCACTCGCTGGAAATGAGTGCTAATTTTGGGTTGACATTTTCGGACAAGAGTTTTACACTTATCCTTAGCGGCAGGGAAACGGTTCCCTGCAAAGGCCCGACAGTAAAATCCCGAATCTGGCGGAAGAAGGGCAAAGAAAAAGAATAAGAAAAGGATGTGGTAAGAATGGCAGCAAAAAGCGGCAGTTTATCAATTAACAGCGAAAACATTTTCCCGATTATCAAGAAGTGGTTATACAGCGACCATGATATTTTCTACAGGGAACTGATCTCTAACGGGTGTGATGCCATCACCAAGCTAAAAAAACTGGACATGATGGGAGAGTATACCCTGCCGGATGATTATAAAGCGAGAATCGATGTGGTGGTGGATCCGGAGAACAAGACTCTGACTTTTACTGACAACGGTCTGGGCATGACTGCTGACGAGGTGGAGGAGTATATCAACCAGATCGCTTTTTCCGGCGCAACGGATTTTATCGAGAAGTATAAGGATAAGAGCAATGCGGATCAGATCATCGGACATTTTGGTCTGGGCTTCTATTCCGCATTCATGGTAGCCGATGAGGTGCACATTGATACTCTGTCCTATCAGGAGGGTGCTAAGGCTGTGCATTGGGAGTGCGACGGCGGCACCGAGTTTTCCATGGAGGATGGCGATAAGGCACAAGTAGGCACAACGATAACCCTGTTTTTGAATGAGGATTGTCTGGAGTTCTGCAATGAGTACAAGGCCCGTGAGGTGGTGAAGAAATATTGTTCCTTCATGCCCACGGAGATCTATCTGTCCAAGGCAAACACCCAGGAGACGCAGATCATCAAGGCGGATGAGAAAGCGGAGGATGATGTGGTAATTGAAGAGATCCATCCCGAGGTTAAGGAGGGTGAGGAGAATGCGGAGCCCGGCGAGGAAAAGCTGAAGATCCGCAAGCGTCCGGAGCTGATCAATGAAACACAGCCTCTGTGGACCAAGCATCCCAATGACTGTACGAAGGAGGAGTATCTGGCCTTTTACCGCAAGGTTTTTCAGGATTACAAGGAGCCTTTGTTCTGGGTACACCTGAACATGGACTATCCCTTCAATTTAAAGGGTATCCTGTACTTCCCTAAGATCAATATGGAGTACGAGTCCATCGAGGGCACCATTAAGCTGTATAACAATCAGGTGTTCATCGCCGATAATATCAAGGAAGTGATCCCGGAATTTCTGCTGCTGTTGAAGGGCGTGATCGACTGTCCCGATCTGCCGCTGAATGTGTCCAGAAGCGCTCTGCAGAATGACGGCTTTGTGAAGAAGATTTCCGAGTTTATCAGCAAAAAGGTGGCAGATAAGCTTTCCGGCATGTGTAAAACCGAGAAGGAAGAGTATGACAAATACTGGGATGACATCAGTCCCTTTATCAAGTTCGGCTGCCTGAAGGACGACAAGTTCTGCGAGAAGATGAATGATTACATCCTGTTTAAGAACCTGGACGGAAAGTACCTGACTCTGCCGGAGTGTCTGGAGGTGAAGCCCACCGATGCGGAGGAGGCTGCAGAAGCTGGAGCTGCTGTGGATGAGAACGGCGAGAAGGTGGAGGCCGAGGTAGTGACCGAAGAGCCTGCAGAGGGTGAAGCCGCCGAGAATCCGGAAGAGGAAGAAGAGAAGAAGGAAAAGATCATCTACTATGTGACGGATGAACAGCAGCAGAGCCAGTACATCAATATGTTCCGGGCCGCCAAGATGGATGCTGTGATCCTGACCCACAATATCGATCAGCCCTTTATCTCCCAGCTGGAGTCCAAGAATGAGGGCGTGAAGTTTATGCGCATTGATGCGGATCTGACCGATACTTTCAGGGCCAAGACCTCCAAGAAGGCGGAGAAGGAGATGGAGGAGCAGGCGGAGACCATCAGCGCCATTATGAAGAAGGCCCTGAAAAATGACAAGGTCACCGTTAAGGTGGAGAAGCTGAAGAATAAGAAGATCTCCTCCGTGATTACCCTGTCCGAGGAGAGCAGGCGGATGCAGGATATGATGAAAATGTACGCCATGAACGGCATGGATATGGGAGGCTTCGGCAGCGAGGGAGAGACGCTGGTGCTGAATGCCAATCATCCGCTGGTACAGTATGTGGTGGAGCATAAGGACGGCGAAAACGTGGAGATGATCTGCGAACAGCTGTATGATCTGGCAAAGATCCAGCATGCGCCGCTGGAACCCGAGGCCATGACTAAATTTGTCGCCCGCAGCAATGAGATTATGATGCTTCTGGCAAAATAAGCTGAGGCTTTGCCCTGAATTTACATTTTTGTAGATTCAGGGCTCTTTTTATGTTATGATAAAAGCTGTGGCTTTTCGCAAAAGGTGAGGAACCGGGAGGGAGAACCGGAAGCCCGAAAAACAGAGATTAAAGGAATAGGGTAATGAAGGAAGTACGTTTTATCATGCAATATATCAAAAAACATAAGTGGCAGTACATTGCGGGGATCATCACCCTATTTGTGGTGGACTTTGCTAATCTGTATATCCCCAGAATCACGGGGGCAATTACGGATGGTTTGACGGCACATACTCTGGATTGGAGCGGCGTAAAGAAATATCTGCTGGGCGTGCTGTTGCTGGGACTGACTTTGGCTGTAGGACGCTTTCTCTGGCGTTATTTCCTGTTCGGCGCCTCACGATCTATTGAGAAAGAGCTGCGAAACGATATGTTTGCCCATCTGGAAACCATGGATGTGGAATATTTTAATGAGAACAAGACCGGGGATCTGATGACACGCTTTACCAGTGACTTAAATGCGATCCGCATGGCCATCGGCATGGCTGTGATCTCTGCCTTTGACGCTACGGTGATGACCGTCATGGTCATTGGGCAGATGATGGCGTATGTCAATGTGAAGCTGACGCTGCTGGCGCTGATCCCCATGCTGGTGATCTGCGGAGGTACGATTTATTACGGAAAGATTATTCATGCAAGGTACCGGGAGCGGCAGGAGGCCGTGTCCGATCTGACGGATTATGTGCAGGAAAGCTTTTCCGGGATCCGGGTCATCAAGGCCTTTGTCCGGGAGAAGGCACAGCTGAAGGAGTTTACTAGGGTCAATGAGAAGACACGGGAGAAGAATTTGAATCTGGTGCGCATGCAGGCGGTGATGATGCCACTGATGGAGGTATTTATCGGCCTGAGCAGCCTGATCACCCTGGTGTACGGAGGCTATCTGGCCATTGTGGGGGAGATTACTCTGGGGCGTTTTGTGGCTTTTCACCAGTATGTGAATATGTTGGTGTGGCCCATGTTGGCCTGCGGCGATGCGATCAATACTTTTGCTCAGGGAGGCGCCTCAATCAGGCGTGTACGTGCCGTCATGGAGGCGAAACCCCAGGTACAGGATTTGCCGGAGACGGAAAGCGGGATGCAGGCACAGGAGACCGCTCTTCTGACAGCCAGAGAGGACGCAGAGAGAGAACAGGGTCGATATCGGTATCCATTGACCGGCCGGATCACATTTTCTCACCTGACATTTATGTATAAGGGGGCCTTGGAGCCAGTGCTGCAGGATATCTGTCTGGAGGTGCCGGCGGGTACTACATTGGCTGTAATCGGCCGAACCGGCAGCGGCAAGTCCACGCTGGTCAGCCTGATGCTGCGTCTGTATGACACGGAAGAGCATATGATTCTGCTGGACGGCAGGGATATCCGTAGGATTCCTTTGAAGACGCTGCGGGAACAGATCGCCTGTGTACCTCAGGATAATTTCCTGTTTTCCGATACGCTGAAAGCCAATATTGCCTTCGGCGCAGCGGAAGAGGATGAGGAGCAGATCAAAGCGGCGGCACAGACTGCATGCATCCATGAGAGCATCATGGAATTTCCCGAGGGCTATGGTACCGTGGTGGGAGAACGGGGTGTAACCCTCTCCGGCGGTCAGAAACAGCGAAGCTCTATTGCCCGGGCACTGATGAAGGATGCACCGATCCTGATTCTGGACGACGCATTGTCTGCCGTGGACACAGATACGGAGGAGCAGCTGCTTGGCAATCTTCGGGAAAACCGCCGGGGAAGAACCACAATTTTGATCGCCCATCGAATTTCCACAATCCAGCATGCGGACATGATTCTGGTGCTGGAGGAGGGACGGGCAGCGGAGGTGGGCAATCACGCCCAGCTCATGGAGAAAAAGGGCATCTATTATGAGATGTTTGAGAAGCAGCAGCTGGAAGCCGCCATGGGAGAGCAGAGAGCAGCACTGCACCGGGAATATCCTGAAAAAGAAGAGAGTGCAGCAGAAAGAGACGTATCTCAGGCGGTACAGGATCAGGAAAAGGAGGCCGAGTAGGATGCGCAGGCTATTGACATATCTGAAACCTCATAAATGGGCCATGTCCATTGCTACAGTTCTGGTGCTGTTTATCATTTTGGTGGATCTGTACCGTCCCATCATTATCGGAAATGCTATCGACCGATATATTAACGGATATTACAAGCCGTTTCAGGTGACGAGCGAGGGAGCGGCGGGGGCGGTGCCCTACGGAGGATTATGGCTTACCAGGGAGTATGAAGCGCCGGAAACTCCTGGAGACGATACGGAAATGCTGCAAAGTGGGGAACGGGAAATGTTGACCGAGCCGGTCTATTACCAGCTTTTCCTCTATGAGGATCGCTATTATATGGCAGGGCAGCTTACCTATGAGGAAACGGAAACGCTGGCCGAAGGGGATTCAGACCTGATCCGTTCCCATGTGGAGGCGGGGGCTGTATGTCTTGACCGGGAACAGCTAAAGGCTCTTCGGCATTATGATTTTACCGGGATCCTGTATGCGGCAGGGCTGTATCTGCTGTTCATGGTGCTGGGCTTTGTACTGAATGCGGCGGATACCTGGATCCTGCAGAAGATGGGGCAGGATATTATTTTCAGGATGCGGGAACAGGTCTTTACCCATATTCATAGTCTGTCTCTGAGCTTCTTCAACACTACGCCGGTGGGGAAGCTGGTAACCCGTGTCAGCAACGATACCGAGGCAGTCAATGAGCTGTTTACGACTATTCTGGTAAAGCTTTTTAAGAATCTGGTCAAAATAATCGGCTATGCGGTGGTGATGCTCTCCATCAGTGCGCGGATGGCGCTGGTATCCTTCCTGATGCTGCCGCTGGTGGGCGTGCTGACCTTTGTGTTCCGGTTCTATTCCCGCAAAGCCTACCAGATCACTCGCAATAAGATCACGGAGTTGAATACCTTTCTGTCTGAGCATATCTCCGGAATGAAGCTGATCCAGATATTTGCCCGGGAAAAGGAGAAGTATGAGGAATTTGCAGGGAAATCCCAGGAACTGTTCCGTGCCAACTGGCGGGAGGTAATGACCTTTGCCATATTCCGTCCCGGCATTTATTTCCTGTCCATTATCGCCATGGTGATTGTGATCGGAACCGGCAGCTATTCGGTGCTGAGAGGCACGCTTTCCTTGGGAACGCTGTTTGTGTTTATCACTTATATCAGTTCCTTCTTTGAGCCGATCCAGGAGCTGGCAGAGCAGTTCGGCACCCTGCAGTCCGCCTTGGCCTCTGCGGAAAAGATTTTCTCTATTCTGGATGAGAAGCCGCAGATCGTAAATCCGCCCTGCCCGGTGGATGTGGATATCCGGGGGGAGATTGAGCTGCGGCATGTGTGGTTTGCCTACGAGAAAGAGGACTATGTTCTGAAGGATGTGAGCTTTGTGATTCATCCGGGAGAGAAAGTGGCCTTTGTGGGGGCTACGGGTGCAGGAAAGAGTTCCATACTGAACCTGATCGGCAGATATTTTGATATTCAGAGGGGAGAGATCCTGATTGACGGCGTGGATATCCGGAAGATCGACAAGGAGAAGCTGCGCCGTGCCATTGGTCAGGTACAGCAGGACGTGTTTCTTTTCACTGGAGATATCAAGAGCAATATCTCTCTGGGCAATGAGGCCATCACCCGGGAGGATGTGATCCGGGCGGCGCAGACCGTCCATGCGGATACCTTTATTGAGAAGCTGCCCGGAGGCTATGATGCGGCAGTGACGGAGCGGGGCAGCACCCTGTCTGCGGGGCAGCGTCAGCTGATCTCCTTTGCCCGGACGCTGGCCTATGAGCCACGGATCCTGGTGCTGGATGAGGCCACGGCCAATATTGACACGGAGACGGAGAGTCTGATCACCCAGGCCTTGTCAGCCCTAATGAAAGATCGTACCACGATCATGGTGGCCCACCGGCTGTCCACGATCCAGCATGCGGACAAGATTATCGTTCTGCACCACGGAAGGATTCGGGAGTCTGGCAGTCATCAGGAGCTGCTGGCCCGGAACGGACTGTACAGGAAGCTGTATGAGCTGCAGCTGGTGGAAGAATAGAGCATCATGCCTGAAAAGCTTCTTCCAGCATCTCCTTTGCTGCTTCTTCGGTCAGGGAAAAATGCTGCATTAAGGATTCCAAGATCTCAGTGTCGGTATGCTGCCTGGACTGACATAATATATGTTTGTATATTGCCTGCTTTTGCTGGGCAGCATTCAGCTCCTGCTGAGCAGTATTCAGCTCCTGCTGGGTAGTATTCAGCTCCTGCTGGGTAGTATTCAGCTCCTGCTGGGCAGCATCCTGCTTTTGCTGAATCGAATCCAGCTGCCTGCGTGCAGCCTCCAGTTCCTTTCGTGCTTCAGCAGCATTCCTTCTTTCAGCCTGAATGTCCATTGTTACGTTTGCAAATAATCTTCCCATTTTGCGCTCCTTAATCTTGGCAACTGCATTCTCTACTTCATTCTGCGGGAGGTTCATGCTGTAGAGCAGTGCTCTGAGAACCTTCGCCAGAATCTCCAGCAGATGCTCGGGGGTATTCCTCAGAATATTGTCCAGCTGTTCGCCGGGCAGTCTGATGAGTGCGGATACATCCTCTGGAGTCTGGATCTTATTGATCAGCATGGCAAGAGAAATCTCGTCACCTTTTTTCAGCAGATCCGCATTGCTGTATTCATGCAGCATAATCAGCTGATATTGAAAATGAGGCAGATACCTGCCCAGCAGCTCCTTGCAGAGGATGCGGTCAGCCAGATCGTATGATGCCGTCCAGCGTTCCTTGCCTTCGTAGTATACAATGGGCAGGATCGGCGGATATTTAAAGTCTTTTCTGCTGCTGATGCCGGGATGGCACCTTTCCATTTCCTTTTCGTAATCTTCCCAGATATGAATCATGTATCGCAGCATCTGCATAGTTACATTATACTCTACTTCGGTCTTGTGTTCAACCAGCGAAATAATGTAGAGCGGCAGTTCCAGAGGGTTTAAATCGGCTGGTGTTTCCGAGGGCTGTCTGTTTCTATCTTTTGACAGAGGCGGAAGATATCTGGCAAGGTTTACTCTTTTGACCGTGTCGCTCTCACGCTCAGTGCTGTAGAGCGGGACATACCGATCCGAAACATCCTCCAGATCCTCGGGCCGTATATTGCGGAGAATATCCATGTCAGCATAGTCTCTGAGAAACTGTGAACTGAGGATGTTGTCTGCAAAAAGGAGCTTACTGCTGCTGTCCCTCAGTTTGGGATTTTGGATAATGGATTGCATTTTTTCTGTCATAATCTCTCCTTTCATTTGCGTGGCAGCAGAAAGGAAAAGAGAGCATAATGATGCATATCAGGAACAAAATGGAATGCTTCCCTGTCCGTTTCTGCCATATAGATTGTCAGGTAAATTTGGAGTGAACTGCTCCGTTTATCCTCTGGTAGAGCCGGAGGCAAGATATCGTACTCAGATCGTTCGATATGCGAATTTAGATATACTATAACACAACCCATGAAAAAAAGCAAGAATTTTATTCTGTTTTGGTGGTAAATGCAGCAGTAAAATGGTAAAATTGGAACAATCGAGCAAATTATCGTAAAATGCAACGAGAGGAGGCGGCAAATCATGGGAACGGGAATTATACTGTGCGGATTAAACGGCGCAGGGAAAAGTACGCTGGGAAAAGCACTGGCAGAAAGACTGCATTTTCATTTTATTCCCGCAAGCAATGAGGCAAGCGCTGCGAAGCAGCATTTGCCGAATGCCGCGAGGGTCAATACCCCGCAGCTTGCTGCGGGGTTGTTGACTGATAATGAAGATCTGTATTTTTCGAAGACGGATCCGCAGTATCTCTATGCGGCCCCACGGACCCGCACGGAAGCGGAAGAACTTCTGTTTCGGGAAATTGAGGCGCATGCGGATTTTGTATTTGTTTCGGTAAAGGGGGATTACGGGGCGGCTGATCATCCCTTTTTTAGGTATGCGGTTTTGGTCGAAGCGCCCAGAGAGATCCGGCTGCAGCGGATGAAGGAGCGTTCTTTCCGGAAATTCGGAGACAGGATGCTGCCCGGCGGGGATCTGTACCGGCAGGAGGAAGACTTTTTTGCTTTTGCGAAAGCCAGGCCGGAGAATACTGCGGCGGAATGGATGCAGTCTCTGAGCTGTCCTGTCTTACGGGTGGACGGGACGAGGTCGGTTGCAGAAAACGTAGAGCTTATTCTGGACTGGCTGCAGACGGAAGAATGCTTGAAGCCATAGGAACAGTATCTTTTATAGAAAGGGA
>CAZFYD010000046.1:0-17494 GCA_964523315.1 uncultured Acetatifactor sp. | reverse complement strand
CCATTCAGACCGCGCTTTCCGCACTTGTGAAGGACAAAACCGTTCTGATTATTGCTCACCGCATGCGCACCATTGCCAACGCAGATAAGATTGTGGTTTTAAAGGACGGCGTTGTAGAAGAACAGGGCACGCCGGAAATGCTCAACAGGCAGAACGGCATCTACCGCCATATGTGTGAGCTGCAGATGCAGTCATCCGCTTGGAAAATGTGAACATTCTTCATCAAATGATGATTTTATGGAATAGCTGGCATTTTGGATTGCAAGGGCGAGTTTATGCTGACGATACTTGCAATCCTATGCACAGTGGTTGTCAGAATAAGGTACCTGAAAATTTTATTCTTAAAATTTTCAGGGCTGGACCACTGCGGATCAATTTTATGAAGCAGAAAGCCCACGACAATTTCTATTACCAGAATGATTGCCGCTATTATCCACCGCATCTTTTTCAGCACATTGTTCCAATGCCTTACATCCTGCTCGTAAAAAGAGTTTGGTTTGTTTTCCATTCTGATTTCTGCTTTCTTCTCTCAACGAAAATAAAAAGATATATTAAATACCATCAACAAGCGGGAAAAGCAAATGTTTTTACTTTCCTGTTGCATAATCCTGTTTTCCCATTATAATAGAAGCAGGGAAACTCTACTTCCCTGCTTTTTCAAAAAAGGAAGTGTTTGCTTTGGCAGAGAGCGTATTGATTAATGACGCAAGAGTTATGTCCAAAGGACAGGTAGCAATTCCTAAAATATTCGCGCGACACTTGGCGTATCTACCGGTGATAGGGTCACATTTATCGTTGAGAACGGTACTGCCCGCATGCAAAGAAGGGATGGGTACTGAATGGCACGACCGTGCTCTATGGCAGCGCAACAGGAAATTATCTATCACCTTGCGGCGTTTTTCATCAAATATCTTCGTACGCTTGGCTTTGACGTGACAAACGGGATTCAGCAGGCATTGTGTCAAATGCATGGAGAGGGAAACGGATAAACGGAAAGAGGCAAATCTGCGGGTTAAAACCAGTATTACAAAGGCACTGCTGAAATTGATGCATGAAAAGATTTCTCGGATATTTCTATTTCTGAGCTGATTCGTACAGCCGATGTGGCAAGGGTACCGTTCTATCGCAATTATGATTCCAAGGAGGATGTACTGCGCACCCTGATCGACGATGTGCCGGAAAAGTTTCGTCATACCCTTAACAATAAGGGAGAGGATTATATATGTATATCGGCACTTTGTATCATGCTGCAATTATGTGGCCGCAGAATGGAATCCGGGAGGAGATAGGAGATATTGCAGGGATGTTCTGTACAGCATGGGGCATTCCAGGAAAGGAAAACTGACAGATATATTCCGCAAAGAGCTTTTGAAATGAGTCGAAGGCTCTTTTTTAGTAATCATATAAAAATATTTATATAAGGTATAAAAAAGAGACTAAAAAAACAAAATTTTTATTTACTCTATAATCGCCCGTATACGGACTACATGCTGTATTATGATTTTGTACAATTTTGATTGGGATAAATTGTGTGGAGACAGATGGAGAACAGCATGAAAGCACAGGAAGCAATCGTTAAGAGAATCAATGGGCTTTGTAAAAAACACCTGATCTCAATTAATCGTCTCGCTACACTGTCCGGGATGAATCCTTCCACCCTGAAAAATATTGTATACGGACATACCCGAAATACGGGAATTGAAACGGTGGCAAAAATTTGCAATGGTCTGGATATAACGGTAGCGGATTTTTTTGATGATGATGTATTTCGTGATGTAGATCAAGAGATGGACTAGATACAGACAGAGGATATGTGGAAATGCATACTGGGATATGGATAAAAGCGGACGAGAGATTCCGGGTCAGGGAGAACAGAAGGCCTCCTCCCGGCACATTTTGCTTCCAGAAGATAAAGGTAACTAAGGAACTGTAATAAATAACTTTTTAACAGTTCCTGCAAATTGCTTCGCAATTAAGCCGGAGCCAGAAATAACTTTTACAAAGTTGTTTCTGAACGGCTCCTAATAGTCGACATGAGTATATAAGGAGGGGGCAGGCATGAATCGAACAGCAGCTGCGAACATTGCCAGTATAGGGTACAGCGCCCAGGATATGTTGCTGGAGGTACAATTTCATCAGGAGGAAAGGCGGTATTGTTACCGTGAGGTGCCGGAGGAGCTCTGGTATCGTATGAAACAGGCAGAGTCGGTGGATACTTTCTTTAATACCTTTATCCTCAACCGCTATGAGGAACAGAGCTCAAGCCTGTAAAGCGGATCTATGCCAATAGGATTTTAAAAAAATTACAGAAAGGACAGGTAAAGGAAATGTATATTGCACAGGATAACAGATATGAAAAGATGATCTACAACCGCTGCGGCAGGAGCGGCTTAAAGCTTCCGGCAGTTTCCCTGGGCTTCTGGCAGAATTTTGGAAGCAGGGGCAGCTTTGCCAATATGGTGGAGATGGTGCATACCGGCGGACTCCCGGGTAGGAAAGGGTGAGACCCGGATCGGCGGAGAACTGAATGAGGAGATGCTGGAAAAGCTGAGGCGGTTAAATGCGGTCGCAGCAGAGAGAGGGCAGAAGAGCTTTCACGGATTGAGGATATTTTAAAGAAATAACGGAAATGATCGAGGGGCCTGCCCGGGATTAACCCAGGTAGGCCTTTAATAATGCGAAGGTATTGCGGACGCCGTCTATGTGAGAGCGCTCATAGCCGTGGGAGGCATAGACCCCGGGGCCGATCAGGCCGTGACGGGCATCTGCGCCGGCATCCAGGGCGGCATCGGCATCGGAGCCGTAGTGAGGGTACACATCGGTGGCAAAGTCGATCCCGCCGTCTCTGGCAGCCTTTACCAGGGCCTGCACCGTCTCATAATGGTAGGGACCGTGGCTGTCCTTGACGCAGATGGACACCTGGCGTTCGGTACATTCCAGACCGTTGCCCACGCAGCCCATATCCACGGACAGGACCTCCTCCACTTCTTCGGGGACAGAAGCGCAGGCACCGTGCCCCACCTCCTCGAATACTGTGATATGCTGGTAGACCTTCCGGGGCAGAGTGATCTGCTCCTCCTGCACGTAACGGGCATAGCCCAGCAGGATGGCGGTGCTCAGCTTATCGTCCAGAAAGCGGCTCTTGATATAGCCGGAGCCGGTGATCCGGGTTCGGGGATTTACGCATACATAGCTGCCGTTGGTGATTCCCAGAGCCAGCACCTCCTCCTTGGAGCTGACCGGCTCATCCAGCAGCAGTTCAATGGTATCGAAGCTTCGTTCCGTCTCCTGGTACTTGCCGTTGACATGGATGGAGGCGTCCATCAGCTGGATGGTGCCCTCATAGGTGCGCCCGTCCAGGGTGTGGACGGTGCAGTTTTCCGTTTCCGTGTTGTGGGCGTTCAGGCCGCCCAGGGGGGTGAGCCGCAGCCGCCCATCGGCTTTAACCTCTGCCACCATGGCTCCCAGGGTGTCCACATGAGCCATGACCAGAGCGGCGTTGCCTTCGCCGCCCAGATCCACCAGTACTCCGCCCTTTTTCGTCAGGATGGGCGTATAACCCATACGGGTATATTCCGTCCGCAGATATTCGCTGACCCGCTGCGTGTAGCCGGTGGGGCTGTCGATAGCCAGCAGCGCATTCAGCTGCTCCATAATATATTCCGTATATTTGCTGCATAGGTTCTGAAGATTTTCTTCCATCAGGTATTCCTCCGTTCTTCGTAAAAAATTAGATATGAAAATACAGTAAGATTATATCAGAAAAGACAGGGAAAGAATAGTGGAAAATGCAGCGGTGAACAGCGGATAGGTATGAACGGGCAATTGATTTTAACAGAAAGCGTGTATGCGGGTCGCAAAATAAAAATTTAGCAGAATTTTCAAGTAAAACAGTTTTCTTCCGGGGAATTATATGGTACAATAACCATAATTGGATCTGAAGATTCAAAAAATTATACGAGGAGGAAAGACAATGCAATACTTAACAAATCTTCTGAACAGTATCTTGGGGGGAATTGGTTCTATCGTTGCCGCCGCACTGATTTTAGTGGTTGCTTTCGTAGTAGCAGCAATCGTAAAATCTCTTGTGCTGAAGCTGATTGATAAGACCAAGCTGAAAGACATTCTGACCAAGGCGGATACCGAGGGTAAGCCCGGCAGCGCTAAGGAATTTATCGGCAAGCTGGTATATCTGCTGGTGTTCCTGCTGTTTGTACCCGGCATCTTCTCCGCACTGGGTCTGGGCAGCGTGATGTCTCCCATCAGCAACATCCTGAACACGATCTGGGGCTATGTACCCAACATTGTAGCTGCCGCTATCGTTCTGGTGGTTGGCAATCTGATCGCTAAGCTGGTTCGTCAGCTGCTGGTGCCTGTTTTTGACAAGCTGAATATCAATAAGCTGCAGGAAAAGGCCGGTATCGAGGTCAAGGGCGCAGACAAGCTGTCCAACACTCTGGCATACATCGTGTATGTGCTGATCCTGATCCCTACCGTAATCATGGCACTGACTGTGCTGAACATCACAGTGATTTCCACACCTGCTGTAAGCATGCTGAATACCGTGATCGGTTTTATCCCCAACATCGTGATTGGCCTGGTGATTATTGTAATCGGTTGCATGATCGGCAAGCTGGCGGGTCAGATCGTAACCAAGCTGATTGCTTCCGCCGGTCTGGATGCCAGGCTGCAGGGGCTGCTGGATGACAAGAATCAGAAATTCGTGCTTTCAAAGGTAACCGGCGGCGTTGTATATGCAGTGGTGGTGATCTTCTTTGTGGTAGAGGGCCTGAATGTTCTGAAGCTGGATGTATTGACCCAGATCGGTGCAGTGATTATCGCTTATATGCCCACTGTACTGGCCGCTGTTCTGATTCTGGCTGCTACTGTGATTGTAAGCTCCATGGTGGAGAAGGCACTGCGCAAGAACGGTCTGAATACATATGCGGCAGTGGCTAAGGTTGCCATTATTGTGGTAGGTGTATTCATGATCCTGAGTCAGCTGGGAATCGCTGCCGAGATCGTGAACTCCGCATTTGTGCTGATTGTTGCCGCCCTGGCGGTAGCATTTGCCATCGCCTTTGGCGTGGGCGGCAAAGAGTTTGCTGCCAAGGCATTAAAGAAGCTGGAAGAGAAGAAGGATGACAAGAACGAGTAAGCATCCGGATTGAATCTGTATTAAGCATAAAGAGAGGGAAGCCGTCTCCACGGAGACGGCTTCCCTCTTTAAGGAAAGTTTCGTTAGAATATACAATTTCTGGAATCCAAACTTATAGAGCTTGAAAGAAACAGGGAATCCTGATACAATAAAGAAAATTCGGAATATAAAATAGTTTCCGCAAAAACAGGAGGAATACGATGAAACTGACCAACAAGGAAAAAATATCTTATGGGCTGGGAGCGGTAGGAAAGGACATGGTGTACATGCTGTCTGCCAGTTATGTGCTTTACTATTATCAGGATATTCTGGGGGTAAGCGCTATCGCCATGGGCGTGATCCTGATGATCGCCCGGATATTTGACGCATTTAATGATCCGGTCATGGGTGTGCTGGTGGCAAAGACCCGTACCCGGTGGGGAAAATTCCGCCCCTGGCTGCTGATCGGTACGCTGCTCAATGCCATTGTGCTGTATCTGCTGTTTGCGGCGCCTCCGGCGGTAAACGGCAGCGGGCTGGTTGCCTATGCGGCAGTGATCTATATTCTCTGGGGAGTGACCTACACCATGATGGATATTCCCTATTGGTCCATGATTCCTGCCTTTACGCAGGGCGGAAAGGAGAGGGAGAATCTTTCTGCTCTGGCTCGTTCCTGTGCAGGAGTGGGCTCCGCCATCATCACGATCGTGACTGTGATCTGCGTGGCATGGCTGGGGCAGGGCGATGAAAGGGTTGGCTTTAAGTGGTTTGCTCTGATCGTGGCCGTGCTGTTCTTTGTATTCATCCTGATTACCTGTGTCATGATCAAGGAAAAGTCCACGGCCTCTGTGGAAACTCCCTCCGTGGGTCAGATGTTCAAGGCGCTGATCCAGAATGATCAAGCCATGACGGTGGTGGTTACCATAGTGCTGATCAATACCTCCATCTATATCACTTCTAATCTGGTAATCTACTTTTTTAAATATGATTTCGGCGGTGCAAATTGGCGGGACGGCTATACGCTGTTTAATACCTTTGGCGGCGCAGTCCAGATTCTGGCCATGATGCTGCTGTTTCCGCTGCTGAGAAAATTCATGAGTACCATCCGGGTATTCTATGTGGGAATGGTAATGCAGATTCTGGGATATGCGGTGCTTCTGGCGCTGATGTTTGCGCCGATCAAGAGCGTATACCTGCTGTTTCTTCCCGGTTTCTTCATCTTTGCTGCCAGCGGTATGCTGAATGTACTGACCACCGTGTTCCTGGCCAATACCGTAGATTACGGGGAACTGAAAAATAATCGCCGGGATGAGAGCGTGATCTTCTCCATGCAGACCTTTGTGGTGAAGCTGGCGTCCGGCGTGGCGGCTATGGTGGCGTCCGTGGCGCTGAGCCTGTGCCATCTGAGTCAGGATACGGAGGGCGCAGCTCAGGCGGCAGGCGGCAATGTGGTAGGGCTGCGTATGACTATGACACTGGTGCCCATTGCGGGATTGGTATTTGCGGTGTTCTATTTTCGAAGAAAATATATCCTGACGGAGCAAAAGATAGAGGAAATTACCGCTCAGGTGCAGGAGCGAAAAGCGCAGCAGTAAAAAAGGAGGGCAGTTATGAGTATCAGACAGGTCGGTCAGACGTTTCTTCTGGAGACGGAACACACTTCCTACCTCTTTCAGGTGCTGGATACCGGGCATCTTGAGCATCTGTATTATGGTAGGCGAGTATATATCGGGGATCAGGGTCAGGGAATTCAGGCTCTGGCGGAAAAACGGGCGTTCCCCCAGGGCAACACCAACAGCTATGACAGTGCCCATGAGAGTCTGACACTTGAAAATATCTGTCTCGAAATGTCCTCCTATGGGAAGGGCGATATCCGGGAGCCTTTTCTGGAAATCGTCCATGAAGACGGCAGCTATACCTCCGACTTTCTGTTCCGGGATGCGGTGATTACCCGGGAAAAGCCGGAGTATGCAACGCTTCCCGGCTCCTACAGTGAGGACGGCAATGCGGAGCATCTCTGTGTGACCCTGCAGGACGGCGCCTATGGTCTGGAACTGGAGCTGCATTACTATGTATACCCGCAGTGCGATGTGATCGCCCGCAGCTGTCGGCTGATCAATGGCAGCGAAAGCCCTGTGCAGGTGCACCGGCTGATGAGCCTTCAGCTGGATTTGGCGGACACCGGTTATGTGATGACTGCCTTTACCGGGGCCTGGGCCAGGGAAATGCACCGCAGTGATGTGCCGCTTCAGGCCGGCAGATATGTCAATGCCTCCTACACCGGCACCACCTCCAGCAGGGCGAACTCCTTTGTGATGCTCTCCCGGAAGGAGACCTCGGAGGATGCGGGGGAGTGCATGGGCTTTCATCTGCTCTACAGCGGCAACCATTATGAGGCAGCGGAGGTCAGTCCCTATGGCAAGACCCGGCTGATCACGGGGATCAATCCCCGGTCCTTCAGCTGGCAGCTGGCGCCGGGGGAGGCATTGGAAGCGCCGGAGGCGGCCTTTACCTGGTCCGGGGAGGGCTTTAACGGCATGAGCGGTCAGCTGCATCACTTTATCAGGGAGCATATTGTCAGAGGGCAGTGGAAGAAAAAGGAGCGCCCGGTGCTGTTAAACAGCTGGGAGGCGGCATATTTTGACATCAATGAGACTAAGCTTTTAAAGCTGGCCAGAGCAGGCAAGGCCGTGGGCATTGAACTTTTTGTGATGGATGACGGCTGGTTCGGGGAGCGGGAGGATGACACTTCTTCTCTGGGAGACTGGCAGGAGAACCGGAAAAAGCTGCCCGGGGGCGTGGCAGGTCTCTCTAAGAAGATCAGGGAAATGGGCATGGACTTTGGCATCTGGGTGGAGCCGGAGATGGTCAACCAAAAGAGCAGGCTGTACCGGGAGCACCCGAACTGGACGCTGGAGATTCCGGGCAAAGCCCACAGTGAGGGACGTCACCAGCGGCTGTTGGATCTGACCAATCCTCAGGTACAGGACTATATCATTGAAAGTATGACCGGGGTATTTGAGAGCGGGGAGATCTCCTATGTCAAATGGGATATGAACCGAACCTTTACGGACTATTATGCCCCGTCCCTGCCGCCGGATCGGCAGGGGGAGGTGGCACACCGCTATGTGCTGGGGCTGTACCGCTGCATGAGGGTGCTGACAGAGCGTTTTCCCCATATTCTGTTTGAGGGCTGCAGTGCCGGGGGCAATCGGTTCGATCCCGGGATTCTGTGCTATTTTCCCCAGATCTGGGCCAGTGACAATACGGACGCCCTGTGCCGGGCAAAGATGCAGCACAGCTACAGCTATGGCTATCCGCTGTCCGTGCTGAGTGCCCATGTATCCGGCAGCCCGAATCATCAGACCCTGCGCCGGACCCCGCTGGAGTCCCGTTTTGGAGTGGCCGCCTTTGGCATATTCGGCTATGAGTGCAATCTCTGTGACCTCTCCGGGCAGCAGCTGGAGGCCATCCGGCAGCAGATCGCCCTGTATAGGCAGTGGCGGAGCGTGCTGCAGCAGGGGCGTTTCTACCGTGGGCGTGGCATGGGCAGCGGGGGACAGGAAGGCCCCAATGCCCTGCGGTCTGTCGACGCCAATGTGCTGGAATGGACCTGCGTCTCAGAGGATCAGACCTGTGGGGTGGGGCTTTTGATGCAGCAGCTGGCAGTGCCCAATTCCCCTGCCGAATGCTACCATGCCAGAGGGCTGAAGCCGGAAGCTCTGTATCATTTTTACGGCAGGCAGCTGCGCCATGATGTGAAGGATTTTGGGGATCTTGTCAATAGCGTGTCCCCGGTTCACATCCGGCAGGATTCCCTGATGCATCATCTGATCGCCCGCTTTGTAAAGCTGGACGAAGAGAAGGAGGAAACGACTGCAAGCGGCGGCGTACTGATGTACGGCGGTGTCAAATTAAAGAGCGCGTTTGCCGGTACGGGGTATGATGAAAATGTACGTTACTTTCCGGATTTCGGCGCTGCAATGTATTTTATGGAAGAACTGCCGTACGGATCAGCGCAGCATCACAGGCAGGCCTGCGATATGCAATGCTGATGAAAGTTTGGAAGTTTCACTTCCAAATACGTATTGGTGCAGTATCATGGGCGCGGCCCATGATATGCAATGCTGATGAAAAAATGAAGAATTGATTAATTCTCTATAAAGTGCCTTGCCTTGAGGGCAAAAGGGCAATATAATAATCGGGATATGAACCCCGATTATTATGTTTTTATAGGTCAGGAGTGATGAGCGTGACAGTAAATAACAGAGAAAATTTTTCGGAAATGGAACAGATCCACAGAGGGCTGGAGGAATTTCTGGAGAAAGAGGTTTATGAGGCATATGAGGGCAGGCAAAAGGATGGTACAGGGGCCCGGGAGGACGCCAGAGTAAGGCAGGACGCCGGAACCCCGGAAAAAGAAAGAGCGCAGAGGCAGACCGGGAAAGGCGCCGCAGCGTCTCAGAAAGGGCAGAATATGGGCAGGACAGGAAAACAGATACAGACATTGAGCGCATCTAAGACCGACAGGGAACAGGCCGGGAAAGGTAAGAAGAAAAAGAAGCATAAGGGATTCAGGCGTTTTCTGGCAGTGGTGCTTATTTTGGTGCTGGCAGTGGGGCTGTTCTGGTATTTTGCCATTTCCCATCTCTATGACAAGGTTGAATATACGCCCACGGATATTTTGGCCGATGAGCCGATGAAGGAGGAGGGGGTTACCAATATCCTGCTGATCGGCAATGACTCCCGGGTAAACGGGGAGGACGGGCGCTCCGATGCCATGATCCTTGTATCCATCAGCAATAAAACCAAGACCATCTACATGACCTCTCTGCTGCGGGATATCTACGTGGAAATCCCGGGACATGAGGGCAATCGACTGAACGCCGCATATGCCTTTGGCGGACCGGAGCTGCTTCTGGAGACCATTAAGCAGAATTTTGATATTGAGGTAAATCGCTATGTGCAGGTGAATTTCCAGGCCTTTGCCAACCTGATCGATGCGGTGGGAGGCGTGGATCTGGAGCTGACCAATGACGAGGTGCAGCTGGTAAACGCCTATCTGAACGAGTACAATCTGTTGGAGAACCGGCCCATTGATACGGATTATCTGCCCGCCGATGCCAGCGGGCTCCTGCACCTGAACGGACCTCAGGCCTTGGCCTACAGCCGTAACCGGTATATCGGCAGCGATTTTGGCAGGACAGAACGCCAGAGAAAGATCCTGGAGGCTGTGATCCGGCAGCTGCCCTCTTGTGTATTGACCAACCTGAACGATTTGATAGAGGGGATCCTGCCGAATCTGACTACGAATATCAGCAAAGCGGAGTGTTATACTTTAAGTCTGGAGGTTCCCAGGGTATTGACCTATGACATTGTGCAGGCCAGTATCCCGCTGGAAGGTACCTACCAGAATGTTTCGATACGGGAAATGTCCGTACTGCAGGTGGATTTTGAGAAAAATAAGGAGTATATCCGCACCCAGATCTACGGGGAGAAAACCGCAGAGGCGCAGTAAGGAGAACAGTGAAATTTAAAATAGGAGTAGTGAAGTGAAAGGAACGATCATCAGTTATCTGAAAGAATATGCGGATGTGAGCCTGAGGGATGAGCCCATGAACGATGTGGACAGCCTGGCGCTCTGTCAGTTTTCCTACCTGAAATTCGACGGTCTGGTGCCGCTGGTGACGGAGAACGGCAAATCGATGTCTCTGCAGCAGCTCTACGAGCATCCTGACTATGAGAAGCTTTACGGGGACGAACGGTACGAAAAGGAGAATCGGGCGCTGTTTGAAGCCATGCGCCGGTGCGTGCGCTTTCGGAACATGAAGCTGAACTGCTATGTAAATATCATCGAGAACCAGGCGGATTTTGAGACCCAGTTTTCCGCAGTTACCTTTCTGCTGGAGGACGGCACCATGTATGTGGCTTACCGGGGCACGGATGAGACTATTGTGGGCTGGAAGGAAGACTTTAATATGGCCTTTCAGTCCCCGGTACCGGCTCAGGAATTTGCGGTAAAATACCTAAATATGGTTACCGAACGGCTCCCCCGCAGCTTCTATATCGGCGGTCACTCCAAGGGCGGTAATCTGGCGATCTATGCGGCGATGAACTGCAAGCCCCATGTGCAGGAGCGGATCCTGAAAATTTACAGCATGGATGGGCCGGGCTTTCGGCCGGAGGTATTGGAAAGATGTCATTTTGAACGGGTGGAGAGCCGCACATGCAAAATCCTGCCTCATTCCTCCCTGGTGGGGATGCTGTTTGAAAAGGATATCCGCTATCAGGTGGTGGAGAGCCGCACCTTCGGGCTGGCGCAGCACAATCCCTATACCTGGCTGGTGCGGGAGGGGCATTTCGAGACAGTATCGGATATCTATGAGTCCAGACGATTTATGGACGATACCCTGAACGAGTGGATCCTGTCTCTGGATGAGCAGAGCCTGCGTACCTTTGTGGATACTCTGTTTCAGATTCTGGAGGCTTCGGAGGCGGATAATTTGATTGACTTTACAGCAAATTTAAAGCGCAGTATGTCCGGCGTCATGGGAGCCATGAAGGATGTGGACGAGGAGTCCAAAAAGGCGCTGAAGCAGACGATAAAGTCCCTGTTTGCCATCGCCGGTCTGCGCATGAAGCAGGAGATCAGTGCCCATCCGCTGATCAAAGAGCCAAAAACCAGGAAAGAAGAGCTGCCCCCGAGATCTTCGTCCGGGCAGGATCCAGCCGTTCAGGATGCCATTGTACCCCAATAATGGGAAGGGACTCATGACGGATGGCTTCAATGCATTGATCCGAGGGGCAGTGGGAGATCACCCGCAGCCCTTTGCCCAATTTGTCCAGTCCCTGGTGATGGGCGCTGTTCACCAGCATGGTATCGCCGTACAGGCGCTGTAGGCAGCTGCCGGGGTGGTTGACTGCCAGATGATATTGGTCCTCTCCCTGATAGCGGTGTATGTGCGCTGTGGGCAGATCCTGGATGATGCTGCCGCCCAGTCCTACGTTGATGATCTGCATTCCCTTGCAGATGCCGAGAATGGGGAGCCGATTCTGGATCCCGTATTCCAGCGCCTGAAGCTGCAGGATATCCAGCTCGGTGTCGATGGAACGGGAGCCGTGATCCCTCTGCCCGAAAAATGCAGGTGTGATGTCGCCGCCGCCGGGAAAAAGCAGCCTCTGACAGGTTGCCAGGTCACTGATGGAGAGGCTGGTCAGGTGTGTAGTATGGTGCCGGTCTAAAAATTTCTCATAATTGCCCGTATCTTTTTTTCTCCCCACAATTCCGATTTTCATAGGTTTCTGTTATCCCTCTCATATGAGTTCCTAATAAGATATGAAAAAACTTAATTTTTTATGAATCCATTCCCAAGAACAGGAAAAGATGGTACACTTATTTTGAACATAATGTGTGCCATAGCACGCAGAATGAAGGTAAGAGAGGACAACAGATATGAGCAGATTGTGGTACACGGCTCCGGCAAAGGAGTGGGAAGAAGCGTTGCCCCTGGGAAATGGCCGATTGGGGGCCATGGTATATGGAGGCGCAGAGCAGGAGCATATTCAGGTAAATGAGGAAAGCATCTGGTACGGCGGGCCGGTGGACCGGAATAATCCGAATATGAAGGAGCAGCTGCCCCGGATCCGTCAGCTTTTGTTCGACGGGGAGATTGCGGAGGCGGAGAAACTGATGTGGCATACCATGTCCGGCTGTCCCAACGGTCAGCACCCCTATCAGACTCTCGGCGATATACAGATTGGATTTGACGGGCTGGGGGAAGCAACGGCCTACGAGCGGGAGCTGGATCTGGAGCGGGCGCTGTGCCGGACCCGGTTTACGGCGGCGGGAGTTTGCTATGAAAGGGAATATTTTATTTCTCATCCTGCGGACTGCATGGTGATGCGTTTTACGGCGGATCAGCCGGGGCGGATCAGCTTCTGGGCCGGGCTGGAGCGCTGGCGCTTTTTTGACGGCGTGAAGCAGTGCGGGAAAGACGGGATCTGCCTGTATGGAAATCTGGGAAGAGGGGGCAGCGAATTTGCCATGATGCTCAAAGCCCGGATAAAGGGCGGCAGTATCCGGCTTCTGGGGGAGCATATTGTGGTGGAGGGCGCCGACGAGGCAGAACTGTATTTCGGTGCGGATACCACCTGGCACTATCATCCCGAGGAAAAAGAGGCTGCGGTAAATGCCTGGCTGGAAGCGGTGCAGGGAGAGAACGCCGATTGGATGAATGCGGAGAATATGTCAAGCTATGAGATCCGGGAGATCAGGATGCAGCAGGGCCTGCAGCAGCTGCTGCAGGATGGGATCAGCCGGACGCTGGAGCGGGCCAAGGCACAGCAGTATGAGGCGCTGCTGGCGGCCCATGAGGCGGACTATCGGGAATTGTTTGGACGCTGCCGTCTGGAACTGGAGTGGGATCATCAGGCGGAGAAGCTGCCTACGGACCGGAGAGTGGCGCTGGCGGCTAAGCAGCCTGCAGATCCGGGTTTGATTCCTCTGTATTTTGACTATGGACGCTATCTGCTGATTGCCTGCAGCCGCCGGGAGGGACTTCCGGCCACGCTGCAGGGCCTGTGGAATAAGGATATGACGCCGCCCTGGGACGGAAAATATACCATCAATATCAATACGGAGATGAACTACTGGCTGGCCGAGAACTGCAATCTGTCCGAGTGCCATATGCCCCTTTTTACGCTGATTAAAAAAATGGTGAAAAACGGCCGAAAGACGGCCCGGGAGATGTACGGCTGCCGGGGCTTTATGTGCCATCACAATACGGATATTAACGGGGATACGGCGACGCAGGATCAGTGGATGCCCGGCTCCTACTGGGTCATGGGCGCAGCCTGGCTGTGTACCCATCAGTGGACCCATTATCAGTATACCCTGGATCTGCAGTTCCTGAAAGAGCAGTTTCCCATTATGTGTGAAGCGGCGCTGTTTTTCCTGGATTTTTTGGTGGAGGACGGCCCTTATCTGGTAACCTGCCCCTCCGTATCCCCGGAGAATACCTATATTCTGCCCAGCGGGGAGAAGGGGGCCAATGGCATCGGTGTGACTATGGATAATCAGATTTTGCGGGATCTTTTCGGGCAGTGCATAGATGCCTACCGGGTGCTTCAGGAGCAGGGAGCTTTGGATGAGACGGTGTCAGAGGCCCTGAAGGAGGCCCAGATCCCGGATGAGGCGGACTTTATCCGTCAGGTGGAGAACGCCCGGGAGCGTTTGATTCCCACGCAGATCAGTGAGCGGGGAACCATTCTGGAGTGGCGGCAGGACTATGAGGAGTGGGAGCCGGGGCACCGGCATATTTCCCATTTGTACGGCCTGCATCCCTCCGAGCAGATCACCATGGACGACACGCCCCGGCTGGCGGCGGCAGCCAGAGCAACTCTGGAACACCGTCTGGCCCACGGAGGAGGCCACACGGGCTGGAGCCGGGCGTGGATCATCAACCATTATGCCAAGCTCTGGGACGGAAATACGGCGTACGAACATATTCAGCAGCTGTTTGCCAACTCTACCTATCCGAATCTGTTTGACAAGCATCCGCCCTTCCAGATTGACGGCAACTTCGGAGGTGCTGCGGGCATGGCGGAGATGCTGGTGCAGAGTACAAGCAAAAGGGTAGTGCTGCTTCCCGCCCTGCCGGATGACTGGAACAGCGGCAGTGTGAAAGGACTGCGGATCCGGGGCAATGCTTCAGTAGATCTGTCTTGGAAGGAGGGCGTGCTGGCGTTTTGCCGGATTCATGCAGGCAGCGATCTGGATACACGGATCCGTTACGGGGAGCACAGCCGTCCGCTGCGGATCCAGGCCGGAGAGAGCGCTGTGTATACGGCGGAGGATTTTCGGACGGATATAGATTAAACGTGTAAGGAAAGGACAATTACGGAACTCAAATGAGGCCGGAAGTCGGAGGAGAATGCATTGGAAGACCAAATCGAGGAGCAGACGGTGAAGCCTGACAGCAAACAGAATCGGCGGAGAACGGGGATTATGCTGGCGGCCGCATGGGCCATTCCCACGGGGATTATGCTGGCTGTATTTTTTCTGAAATCCATATTTCCCTTTGGGGACAGAAGCTTTTTATATATGGATATGTATCACCAGTATATGCCCTTTTTCAGTGAGTTTTATCACAAAATGCAGGAGGGAAGCGGGCTGCTGTACTCCTGGAATGTGGGAATTGGTTCGAACTTTCTGGCTCTGTATGTCTACTATCTGGCCTGCCCGCTGCACTTTCTGGGAGTGCTGGTGCCCAAGGCCTATATCATGGAGTTTTTAAGCTATCTGGTAGTGTGCAAGGTAGGATTTTGCGGCCTGACAGCTTGTCTGTATCTGCAGCGCCATTTTCATACCCGGTCTGTGAGCACCGTGATTTTTTCCTGCTTTTATGCGCTGTCGGGGTTCATGGCAGCCTACAACTGGAATATTATGTGGCTGGATCCGGTGATCCTGCTGCCCCTGATTCTGCTGGGGGTGGAGCTGCTGGTGAAGGAGGGGCGCTGCACTCTGTACTGCGTGATGCTGGCACTGTCCATCTATACCAATTATTATCTGTCCATTATGGTCTGTATCTTTCTGGTGCTGTATTTTCTGGTATTGCTGTTTACGGAGCGGTGCAGCATCAGGGCAGTGGGGCGGTTTGCCTTATTCTCCCTGTTGGCCGGGGGAATGGCGGCGGTGCTGCTGGTGCCGGAGGTATGTGCGATTCTGGTTACGGACTTCGGCAGCAGCAGTTTTCCGGAGGAGGTAAAGACCTATTTTACCGTGCTGGAGGAGCTGGCGAGACACTGTATATGCGTGCCTGCGGAGCGTGGACTGGATCACTGGCCCAATATCTACTGCGGCGTGGCGGTGTATCTGCTGCTCCCGCTCTATGCAGTGAATCCGGGGATCCCAATGAAAAAACGTTTTGCCCATCTGGCGCTGGTCGGCTTTTTCCTGATCAGCTTTGGCACCAATGTGTTGGATTTTATATGGCACGGCCTTAATTATCCCGATTCCCTGCCGGGCAGACAGACCTTTATCTATATTTTCCTGATACTGATTCTCTGCTATGACTGCTTTATCCATCTGCAGGAGTTGGAGCCGAGGGCCATTCTGCTGAGTTATCTGGGTACCGTGGTGTTCCTGCTCTGCTGCCAGCAGTTTGTGGAAAATGAGGATATCACAGAGGATGTCTGGCTGATCTCCCTGGTGTTTGTGACTCTGTACGCCATACTGCTGCATTTCTGCCGCACCAGAAGTGCTGGCCGGTGGCCGGCGCGGCTGGCGGTAATTGCTCTGGCGGCGGTGGTGCTGGAGACGGGGATCAATCTCTATTCGACCAGCGTGGGAACCACCAGCCGGCCGGCTTATCTGGGGCAGCTGGAGAATTATGAGAGCCTGTATGCATTGGCCCTGGAGAGGGAGACTGAGACCGGGAATACCGGGATTTTCCGCATGGAGAAGTTTGCACGCACTACCAAAAATGACGGCACGCTGGCCGGATATCCTGCGGCCTCCGTATTTTCCTCCACTTTAAATTCTGACGTGGCGGATCTGTATGAGCGGTTGGGAATGCGGCACAGTAAGGTATATTACAGCTTTGACGGGGCCACGCCTTTGATAGCGGCCCTGCTGAATGTGAATTATCTGTACGGTGATGGCAGTGAGGAGGCTCAGAGCGAGGAAAACGACCTGTATACCCTGCTGGATACCAGAGGCCAGGTGGCTCTGTATGCCTGCGAGACCACGCTGCCCTTTGGCTATGTGGCGCCTGCGGGCTATGATATTCCGGAGGGCTATGAGGGAGAACCCATCCGGCTGCAGAATGAGATGGCGGAGCTGCTGGGAGCCGGCGGGCAGCTGTTTGAGAGGGTCAGCAGTCAGCATACAGGGGAAACAGTGACCCTGACGGCGGAGGAAGACGGCTGTTATTATATGGAGCTTACCGGCTCCGGGACGAAGAAGATCGCCATGACCGGAGCGCTGGAACGGGACTACAGTGATCTGAAGATCCATGCAGTGCTGTATGTGGGTTATCTGGAGGAAGGACAGACCGTGATCTTCCGCAATAATGATGACAGCGACGAGACGCCGGAATTTAACCTGAAGGCCTACCGGATGGAGGAAGAGGTGCTGCAGGAGGTGCTGGACATGCTCTCCGAAAGGCACCTGGAGCAGGTGTCCTATGACAGCACCCATATCAGCGGGCAGCTGGAACTGGCCGAGCCGGGACGGCTGATCCTGTCCGTTCCCTATGAAAAAGGCTGGACATTGACCGTAAACGGGGAAGTGCAGGAACCGGCCCTGGTGGGAGGATGCCTGATGGCGCTGGACCTGGAACCCGGCAGCTATCAGAT
>CAZFYD010000045.1:0-17506 GCA_964523315.1 uncultured Acetatifactor sp. | reverse complement strand
TTGGACAGATACACAGATTCGTCGAGCTTGCTCGTAAGAAGCTGTATATCTGTCCCAAATCTGACTGCGAAGCAAAAGCCTCCACCCAATGAGCAAAACACGGCTGCGATAGCAGACGCAAAGAGCTGCGCAGCAGCGGGTTTTGCGAATGCAGCGTGGAGGAGCTGTGAATAGTAACTCAAAAAAGTAACAGTTCAGCCCGCACCATTCGCAAAGCCGCACCTACGGTGCTATGCAGTAGCTTCGCAACTGCCGCTGCTTTGCAGCTAACTTTGCTCATAAACTGGCGCTCCGCTCATAACCTGTAAAGCAAGCAAATTCATGCAAGCATGATTTGCTTGTCTTACAGGTCATGGCTGAACTCTTACTCAAAAATGGACCTATATAAAAAATAAGCCTGATGGAGTCCACTCTTTTTGCCAAAAAGTGGACCATTTGATGCCTTTTTTTCATATAAGTCCATATTTCGTCTTCCATACTCTCAAAAGAACCTTCAAAGTGGACCTAAAGCCTCACGAATCCTATATCCGTCCACCTCGCAGGATCCTGCAGTACAGACTACCGCCGTAATGCATCTGTTTATAGCCGGTGGTCTCACTTCGCCACCCGTATATCCCCCAGACATTTCACCTCACCGGCCCGCAGCATCTCCAGATAGTCCGTCGGCCGCTCAATCCTCCGGGGCACCTCCACGCCGCTGCCGTACAGTCCCTCCACATGATGGGAATCCGAGCCCGCCGTCTCCGGCAGACCGTACATTTTGGCATAGAGCCAGGCGCGGGAGTTCATTTCCGGCTGATTCAGCTGGGCGCCGTTCACGACCTCCACTCCATCCACATCCCTGGGAAACAGTTCAATATGATCGACATAGTCCCGTTCCCGAAAGGGATGGGCATGGATAATAAACCCGCCGTCTTGGTGCATCAGCGCAAAAGCCCTGCGGGCATCCTCCCGGTCGATATCCTCGTGCTCCAGCAGCCAACTCTTATCCAGATTGTAGACCAAAAAATCCGCAGCATTCACCCCATACTCAAAGCCGAAGAAAACATCCAGTCCGAGCCTTTCCCCTTCTTCCCGGGCATGCTCATATCCCAGACAGAATCTCTCCACCCGCTCCCGCCAGGGCAGATCCCTGGGAACTGCAGTATTCCCGTTGAAAAAATGATCGGTGACAAAGATCCCCGTGTACCCTTTTTCCAAATGCGCCCGGGCCATCTCCGCCCCCGATGCGCTGGCGCAGGCACTCCCCTCGCAGGTGTGCATATGTGTCTCATAACGATATCCCATAACTCTCCTCCTCTTATTCCATCAGTTTTCCGTCCTGCAGGGCAAACACCTTATCTCCGGCTCCCATCAGGCTTACATCATGGGTGGTCATCACTATGGTGACCCCCTCCTTTTCCACCAGTTCCCGGAAAAGCCCCACCACCGACAGGGCCGTGGCGGAATCCAGTTCTCCCGTGGGTTCATCCGCAAAAATAATATCCGGCCTGTGGGCCACTGCCCGGGCGATGGCCACTCTCTGCTGTTCCCCGCCGGACATCTCCTGGGGCATATGCTGCATGCGGTTGCCCAAGCCCACCAGCTTTAAGCATTCCTCCGCCCGCTCCCGGCGCCCCTGCTTCATGCCCGCCATCCGCAGCACAAACTCCACATTTTCATAGGCGCTCATCAGCGGAATCAGGGACACGGACTGAAAAATAAAGCCGATCTTTTTCCGCCGCAGCCGATCCCTGGCTCCCTCGGACATGGCCGTAATCTCCTGCCCCTGCAGCCATACCCGGCCCTGGGTGGGCTGATCCAAAGCGCTCAGAATATTCAGCAGCGTGGTTTTGCCGGAGCCGGACCGCCCTCGCAGGATCGTCAGGCTCCGGGCCGGCACCTCCAGGGAGATTCCTTTCAATGCCTGAAATTCCTCCCGACTGCCGGGTGCGCTGCCCGGAACCGGAAAGCTGCGCACAATATTTTCCGCCACAATCATATTTTTCTGTGTCTGCTGCATGAATTAATCCTCCCCCAGCTTCAACGCTTTGCTGATATTCATATGCGCCACGATCCGGCTGATCACCAGCAGGCATACCAGCACCACAATGCCGATCACGCCGAAGAGCTGCAGCAGATCGCTTCTGCTGGTAATCAGTTCCAGGGGAAGCACCTGATCGGAAGCCGCATAGGCATTCTGAATCATGGGCACAAACATCCGGGAGCCGACCAGCCCGATCCCCGTCCCCATCAGGATGGAGTACAGACCGCAGAAGAGCTGTTCCAGTACCAGCATCAGGCTGATCTCCCCCCTTTTCATTCCCATGGCGCGGAGCACGCCAAAGAGCAGCTCCCGGGATCTGATGGACAGGATAAAATAGATCAGGTATCCTACACCGCACAGCAGCAGCACCACGATAAAGCTCATGGTCAGGATTCCGTTGGTTCCCTGGAACAGAGTATCGCCGAGCGTGGTCTCTCTGACCTCCTCCAGATCCGTAAACTTCGTCAGCTTCACTGTCGGGTGCTCCTCCAGCCACTGATATGCGCCGTCCGCATTCTCCTCTGTTCTGAACCAGACCTCATAGGGCACCACCCCCTGCTCCTGTTCCAGCATGGCAAGGTTCGCTACGATCAGATAATTATCCTCCTGCACCAGGGACCCGTCGCTGTTTAGGCTGTAGCTGTACGGGCTGTAGGATGGCCAGTAGTTGAAAAATCCCTTGATTTTCAGGCGGATCGAACCGTCGCTGCGATCCGGGATACTGATGGTATCCCCCAGATGATAGTCCAGCTTTGTCATAAAATTTTCCGACACCAGCACAGCATTCTCCGAGGAGGCCAGCACATTCAGATAATCATAAAACTCGTAGGGCAGCAGCCCCTCCGGCATCTGGGCCACCTGGGCAAACTCATTGGTGATAATTCCCATCAGCTGCCAATCCGGTGTTTTCCGGCCGGTGCTGACATTCATATTCAGTACCCGGGTATGGGCGGCCATCCCCTCTATGGTGTCATATTTTCCGTAATCCGGCTCCGTGTAGGTGACGGTCTCCCCAGCCGCTATGACGGAAGAATCATCCCGCCAAACCTCCTTCAGCACCAGATCTGCACCGGTGGTATAGGCAGCGTTTTTCTCCGCATTGGCTACAATGGTCCGGGCCACAGTGGTGTTTTGTATGCCCAGCGCCACCGTCAGCACCATAAACAGCATGATAAATTCCTTCTTCTGCGCTCCCCGGATTCCTTCCACAAAGGACACATAGGGAGCCGGAGCCATACGCTTTCTGCCGATCCAAAATAGCAGCTGCAGCAGCAGGGGCTGCAGGCGCAGCGCCAGCAGTCCGCAGCCCAGCAGAAACAGGGAGGAGCTGAGATACAGCAGGGGATCCAACGTCTCCCCCGTCAGCACCTGTTCCATCATACCCGACTGGTCCCTGGAAAAGCTGTAATACCCGTACAGCGCCACTGCCAGGCAGACCACATCCAGATAGAGCTTTTTCCACAGAGAGCGCTTTTTTCTGGCCTGGGACTGCTTCAGCTTCACGATGGATACCCGACTGTAGCCGAGCACCGGAAGCATGGTCACAATCAGCATGACCAGCAGCGCAGTACCGGCATAGAGCAGCACATCCGCCGACCAGGTTACCCGCAGGGTGCGCCTGCCGGAAAACTCCATAAAATCCGTGGCTGTCCCCAGCACACTGCAGAATACGCCCCCCAAGGGCAGACCTGCTGCCAGGGAGATCAGTCCCAGGATCAGATCCTGCAGCAGATACATCTGCAGAATCTGCCTTCTCCCGGCCCCACGGCTTTTCATCACGGAAATTTCATTCTGCTCCATACTCAGCATCTGTGAGGATATCATATAGATGAATGCCAGCAGCAGAGCCAGCACCGGGACCTGCAGGATCATCAGAGAGGTCTCCACCTTTCTGGCCTTGGCACTGTAGCTCTGGATGATTCCCTCATAGGCGTTTTTCAGGATCATACTGCCGTTCTGCTCCGCATCCACCAGCTTCTGGGAAGTCTGCAGAAGATCCCTGATCTGTCCCGGCTCGATCTTTTCATAATCCCACAGCACATAGATCCGCTTCTTGCAGCCATAGGCATACTCCTGATCCTCTCCCAGAAAACAGGCCTGATAGGTGTCCCAACTCACAAAGGCATCCTTCTGCAGATCGTCAGGGGATTCCACCCAGAACGGCGACGCCTCATTCACCGGACGGAACATTCCCACCACCCGGATCCGCATGGGACTGCCATCCGCCCAGATAAAGTTCTCGAATTCGTAGGCTTCATCCAGCAAGATATTCATCGTATCCGCCATGGTCTCGCTGATGATCACCTCCAGACAGCCATCCGCCGCCGACGCCTGGGGCAGCCGCCCGGCGCTGATCTGGATCTCCTCCTCAAGGCCGCTGACGGCGGAGATCTCCAGACTTCTCTTGATCCTTTCGTCCCTGGCCACAACGGGGTTTACCTTGTCAAAGGATGTGCTCAGATACTCGATTTCCTGGTAGATCGGCACATTCAGCTGATCCTGGCAGCGCTCTACATAGGCGGTCAGCTGCTCATAGGTGACGCCGGTTCTGCCCATACTCCGGGTATGGCTCACTCCCCAGACAGCGGGCCATTCCCCCTCGCTCTCCCGGTACTCCTCAAACTCATCCGTCAGCATCCGCTGAAAGGAAGAACTGCGGTACATGGGATAGCTGGCCGCCACGGCCACCAGCAGGATATCACCGATCAGCAGGCAAAGCACCATCCATTTTTTATGTAATAGCTTCTGGAAAATAAGTGTAAGCATGATTCTCTCCTATGGCATCACTATCTGGGTACCTTCCTCAAGACCGTCAAATACCCAATAGTATTCCGTATTGCTGCCCCCGGGAATGAACTGAGTTCTGGTCAGGCTTCCGTCCTCCCCCGCCACCGTCACATAATATTTCTGGTTTTCCGCAGTAACTGCCTCCGCCGGTACCAGAAGGACATTCTCCATCACATTGGTCTCCCCCGTCACATAAAAAGGACCGCTGCCCAGCAGCTGTGCAATATCATAGTCTCCGGCCAGCCGACTGAGACTGGCGTCCCACTGGCTGCCCAGCGTCTTTCCCACAGCGCTGACCACCGTTGCGTCATAGGATATTGCCGTCCGGGTATCCCCCGCCAGCAGTGTAACCTGATTGCCATATCCATAATGCTGGGTGACATCCGTAAATTCCAGACAGATCTTATCCGCTGGAGCCAGCTTGACGATAATTGCTCCGTTCTCCAGTGTCTCCCCCTTCTGCCGAATCGGGACCTCCAGCACATAGCCGTCCTCCTGGGCCAGGATCTCGGTCTGCCCCGCCAGCTCCTTAAGCGTACTAATCTGCTCCTGCAGTTCCGCGATCTGCTTCTCATAGCTTGCTGCCGTCTGTTCAAAATCCAGCTGTGCCTGATTATATTGAATGATATCAATGCTTCGCTGAGGATCCCATCTGGCAAACAGAGCTTCTCGCTTTTCCTGGCTCTCCTGAAACTCTTCCTGATCCTCCGCATACCGCTGCTGAAGCCGCAGCAGCTTCCTCTCCAGCTCCTGCAGATCCAGCTCGTCGGTCTCCATGGATACCAGAGCCACCGGCGTCCCCGCCGTGATATACTGGTTCTTTTCCACCAGTACCTCCACCAGCCGCATGGCGCCGGTGCTGTACTCCGCCTTGATACAGCTGGTCTCCAGCATCCGCACACTTGCCCGCAGCGCCGCCATCTGGGTGCTGAACGTACCATAAGTCACCGTGTAAGTGCTGTAACTGTTCCAGCCATTCTCCCCTGCCTCCTGAGACAGGGCCGAGAGATCCAGATATTCGGAAATGTCCGGTTGAAGCGCCACATTGGTGCCGGCATCGCTCAGCACACCGCCGGACTGTCCGCAGCCGGCCAGCCCTAATGCCGCTGCCGTCAATACCCCCAACATAAATGCCCGTCTAGTCAAGGTACACCACATCTCCTTCCTGAAGTCCGTCCAGCACCTCGTAATACATGCTGTCCGTCAGCCCGGTTTCCAGATAGACCTTCTCTCTTCCCTCTGCGCCTTTGAGGTAACAGTATTTCCGTGAGCCCTCCTGCTTTACTGCCAGAGTGGGAATCACCAGCACCTGCTGCCGGGATTCCTGCAGCACCACGATGCTGGCGGCATGTCCATATTCCAGAGGTTCCTCCGGGTACAGTTCAAAGCCGGAACAGGGTGTCAATCCCTTGGCCGCCAAAGCGCTGTAGATCTTCTGATCCATCGGGATGTACTCCGCCTCATACTCTTCCCCGTTGATAAACACATAGATGCGCTCCGCCTTCTCCGCATCCCGCTTAGTCACATAGGTTCCCACCGCCAGGTACCGGGTGGTATCCGCCAGTACCAGCATGGGCGTCTCTTCGCTGACCTTATCTCCGCTGACAGCGGACTGCATCTCCACCACCACACCGTCAAAGGGAGCTTTGATCACATTATCCCGCAGCTTTTTGCGGCATTCCTCCAGCTGCCCCTGCAGATAGGGAAGCTCCAGCTCATAGTTTTCCGTCAGATGTTTTTTCTCCAACTTAAGACGGTCCATCCGGCTTACCAGATTACCGGCTTTCACGCAGAGCTCCGTATAATTATCCTGCATATATTCCGTCAGATCAATCAGCTTATAGGTTTCCTCCAATTCAAGCTCACAGATTTTCAGGCTGTTGTCCCGGGTTTGGATCTGGTATGTATATTGCTGGGTCAGTTCTTCGATCTGCTCCTGCAGGCTCTCCGCCTGCTCCTGCCAGGAGGAGGTGTCCGTCACCGCCAGAATCTCGCCTTTCTCCACCGTATCCCCCAGTGTCACCCGGTATTCCAGGAAAGTCCCGTCATCCGGGAAACACAGCTCCTCCACATAGGGACTGATAATGCCGTCATAGATATTCCTCTTATTGACGTCTCCCAATCCAATCCGCACCGTTTGCGCCTGCTGCAGAGGATTTACTGTCAGCGTTTTTACCTTTGCCGCAGCCGGGTCGGCCTGAGCATTCTCTCCGCAGCCGCACATCCCCAGGGACAGCAGCACCGCCAGCGCCAGTATGCTTTTTTTCTTCCAAGCTCCTAATCTGCCCATATAACGTTCCTCATACCTACCGCTTATTTATGTTTCAATCCGCCTGCCATCTTAGGAACCGTTAAAAAATAACTTTTACAAAGTTATTTCTGAACGGCTCCTTACCGAATCACATAGTCCCCTTCTTCCAGACCGCTGCGGATCTCCACCAAGTCGCTCCCCCAGAGTCCCGTCTCCACAAACTGCATCCTGCGTATCCCCTCTTCATCCAGCAGATAGACATAATATTTTTCCCCCGAGGCATGAACCGCTGTCCTGTCCACGCACAGTACCTCCTCCGCTTCCTCCGTGATGATGCTGATTTTCCCGTTTTTGATGATATTGGGATCATATTCCTCATCCAGAAGCCGGAAATAGATCTGTTCCCCCCAGTTCTCCGTATTGGCGGGGGCCACCGTGTACTCCCGCTGGGCATTGCCCAGACCGCAGACAATGGTGTAATCCTCTGCCGGATCAATATAGGGAATGGCTTCCGTATTCCCGGAAATAAACATGCGCGAATCCGGATCATAGAGGCTGATCACCCGCTCCGTCCTGTCGGTAGTGCTTCCCTCCAGTTCCGCTTTCACAAAGCTGATCACACCATCCATGGGCGCATACAGGCTGCCGTTTTTCATGTATTCTCCGGCCTCCTTTAGACGAGCCTCCAGCAGCTCCACGGAGTCAGCGGCATCCTCCAGCTGGTTTTTATAGGACTTTTCGATACTTTCCTTTTGCTCCCTGAGGTTTTCCTTATCCCCATCCGTCATGGCGGTATAGCTGAACAGGATATCTGCCTGTTCCAGATCAAAGGCTTTATTTTCCTGCAGCTGCTGCAGGCTCAGATTCGCCCTGGCCAGCTGATGCTCCAGCTCTGCGATCTGCTTTTCCTTATTTTCCATATCCACGCTGGCCAGAAGATCGCCCTCCTCCACCATATCTCCATTTTCCACATACACATCAGTGATAATCTCCTGGTCTACGGCAAAATACAGATCCATCTCCACCGTCTGCAGATAATTGCAGTCAATGACCAGGGGCTGCCGCACGGTTCCCCGGGTCACCGGCGCCATCTCATAGGCAGTCCCGCCGACCTCTTCCCCCTGCAGTTCCACCGTCCTGTCCTCTTCCTGTGCCTGTCCGCATCCGCCGAATACGGCAGCCGTCGCAGCAACGAGCAGGAGCAGTCTCTTTATTCCGCTCATCTATGCCCTATCTTCCTTTCTTTTCATGCAGATCCGAAGCTCACCGGCCCCCTGTCAATTCAAGCTCTCCAGCACCCCGCTGATCCCCTGCTGCTCATAGATGTCTTTATAATAAGCCACCTCATCCCGGATCAGTTCATCGATGACTCTCATCCCCAGAAGCTCCACCGGAGCCTTGTCGTCGGTCATGAGATAATCTCCGGCCTCATAGGCTGTCAGATTCGTCTGCACCTGCTCCATCAGGGCTGCCAGGCTGCTGTCGGTAAGCTCCGAACTGCGCGCCGCAAGCTGCGCCAGAGCGTCATGATTCATGGCAAACAGCTCCCGGTTAGTAGAACCCCACACATCCACAGTATACACCTGCTCAAAGACACTGGCAATAGTATCCGACAAATACTGATTGATATTGCCTTCCCCGGCGCTGCGCATATTCATATTCACCACCATGACGCCGCCGTCCTTCAGATGATCCTTCACAAGGGTAAAAAATTCCACGGAAGACATCTGAAACGGAATGGTAATATCCTGATAGGCATCCACCATGATCACATCATATTTTTTTGCAACGGCATTCAGATAGGCTCTGCCGTCATAGGTCGTCACCTGTACCTGATCCGGCAACTCAAAATAGGTTCGGGCCAGCTCCGTAATCTTCTCGTCTATCTCCACTCCTTCAATATCCATTTCTCCGAAATAACGAATGCACTGGGTGGCATAGGTGCCGGTACCCATGCCCAGAATCAGCATACTGCAGTCCTCCGGCTTCTCCCGGAGCGTCATCAGCGGAGCAGCCATGGCATAGTCATAATACATACCGGTAAGCCCCTCCTGCTTCATCAGCACGGACTGCACGCCAAACAGCACATTGGTTGACAGGATCACATGTCGGTCATTCTCCTTGACCTGCAGATAATTATAGATGGACTCTCCCTCATAAGTAAGATCCGGTTCCCAGAACGCAAAGCTGTTTCCGGCTCCGGTCAGGCAGCAGGCCAGAAACAGGATGCCTGCCACAGCGCTTTTTGCGGCTCCTGCCTTTCTGCTGATAAAATAAACAATCGCCAGTACCAGCAGGATCCCGGCGAAGATCAAAAAGGTGACGGAGGTTCCCACTGCCGGAATACTGATAAAGGTAGGGACAAAGGTACCGATGATACTGCCGACGGTATTAAAGGCTCCCAGATTGCCCACGGTCTTCCCGCTCTCATCCAAGCTGTCCACAGAGTATTTTGCCAGAGAAGGAGTTACCGTCCCCAGCAAAAACAACGGGAATACAAAGATCACCATACAGGCTGCAAACGCCGCCCAGATCAGGAAATTGGTACTTACCGTAAAGATCAGCAGCGCCGAGATCCCCAGAATGATATATTTTCCCACCACGGGGATTGCTGCGATCCAGACCGCCGCCACCAGGATCCGCCCGTATAGCTTATCGGGGCTTGGGTGTCTGTCCGCACTGCGTCCGCCGTAGATATTGCCCAACGCCATAGCGATCATAATGGTGCCGATGATGATCGTCCACACGATCTGGGAAGAGCTGAAATACGGCGCCAGCAGCCGGCTGGCTCCCAGCTCCACCGCCATCACGGACATACCGGAGAAAAACTCCGTCAGATACAAAAACAGCTTGTTTTTCAGAATTGCAGGTTTATTGGTCATATTTATGATATCCTCTCTGTCCGGTATCCATATCGATCTTTTTTTAGCATACCATACTGCGCCGGGTTTATGCAAGGCCGATTCAGCCGCTTTTACATAATCCGTAATACTTGCCTTACATGGCCTCTCTCTGCTAAACTGGTGATCGCCTTCTGCCGCATTTTCTTTCAGAAACTGATTTCCCATATTCCCTGTTACCGATTCCAAAAAGGGCAGCTCCCCGGATCGGGAGCTGCCCCTGAAACGCTTCTCACATGCCAAAAACCTAAGTTTCCGCTGCCGCAGGCTCTTTATGGTACATACGAAGGATCACACAGCCGAATATACCGGTTACCGCCAACAGGATCACCTCCACAGCCAGAATCGGCAGATACCTTGCTGCCGCCACCGTTACGGCATCCAACAGGAAATGGGCCAGAACGGCCAGAAAATAAAAGGAAATCTTCTTATTTTTCACGGCAAGATATACCAGGTAGGAGGCCGATATATGGAAAATAACAGCTGATATCCTTTCCACTCCTGCCAGATAAAACTGCCAGGCCGGCGTGGTGCTTAGCGCAGAAAGCTGTGTCACTACCTGCTGATAGGCGGCATCCTCCAGCCCTGTCATCGGAAGCAGCACAGAAAGCTGCCCGCTGTTAATCAGCACCGAGAGCAGCAGATTCGATATGCAGCTCAGCCCGATCAGCAGTATCGCCTCAATCCCGCCGTGGCCCACTCCATACATGATCGCATTCTGCTTATTCAATGTCTTTTTCATACACAGCTTCATAGCCAAATAGCGGCCGGTTTCTTCAAAGAGCCCTGCTGCCAGACCGCCGTACAGGGCATAGAGCCAGATATTGCCGTTAAGTACCGTTCCTGCTGCAGAGAACACCACCATATGCAGAATCCGCTCCAGAATCAGAGCAAATACAATAAAGGTAGCCGCTCCAATAAAAAAGCCGGATATCCTGGCCTTAGTCTTCCTGCGCACAAGGATGCACAGGGTAATAGGCAGCCCCACTGCTACGATCAGGGATACCGCCATGCCGATCATACTGGCGGCAGGAACGTTTTGAATTGTCAGGTTTTCCATAGATTTCCTCTCCTCTGCTTAAGGTTCCGCAGCTGCCCGGACAGCTGCTGTTTCCTTATACTTTACTGCCGTTCCGTAGGCGATAACCTCTGCGGCCCCGGACATGATCTGCGAAGAGCCATACTTGACGCCGATTACCGCATCCGCTCCCAGCTCTTTGGCCTCATCCACCATACGCTTTACCGCAATCTGCCTTGCTTCATTGAGCATTTCCGTATAGCCCACAATCTCTCCGCCCACCAGTGTCTTCATGCCGGCCATAAAATCTCTGCCGACATTTTTGGTCTGCACAATGGTTCCCTTTACCATCCCCAGCGCTTCAAATTCCTGTCCCGGAATATATTCAATACTTAGTAGCTTCATCCTCTTCTCCTCCTTCAATCTCATGCATTCTGCCAACCAGCGCTGCCAGCACACCGGCAATTATCACTACCGGAATTCCGATGAAAAACAGCAGCAGCCATATCGGCAAGGGATCCACGCTGTTCCCCCACACCATAGCGCCGATCAGTACCAGCATCATCACCAGCATGACGGCTGCTCCCAGTATCGCCCCCCACTGCTTTCTCTTACGGATATCCCTGTGCCTCTCATCCATAAACCTCACTCCCTCCTGCTTTAGCTTTTCCATCCGTTCCAAGAAGGCATCCGCATCCAGCGTTTCCAGCACAGGCTTTTCCTCCAGCAGCTGCCTGCAGAACAGCTGCATCTTGTGAACACTCTCCTTCTGGCTTTCCAGCGCTGCCAGCTGACGCTCCAGCACATCCTCCAGCGTATACTTTCCGTCAAAAAGCTGTCTGATCTCTTCAATGGGAACGGAAAGCCTGCGCAGCAGCCGGATCTGTTTCAGACGCTTCACATCCTCCAGATGATATTCCCGATAACCGTTTTCGGACCGCCCCACACTGAGCAGCTCCTGTTCCTCATAAAAACGGATATTCTTACGGGTAATACCCACCAGCTCTTCCACCTGTTTGATCTTCATAGACTGCATCTTCCTTTCTCTCTTTCGGCCTGGTAATTTCTTTTTACAGCTTCCACCAGGGGGAAGGTCAAGAGTCTTTTGAAAAAATCTTGTTTTAAATTCTATTACATCCGTTATTTATTTTCAAGAGGCAAAATCCGTCTGCGAATATCACTGCTTTACCCGCTGCGCTTATGAGTCAACTGCATTCCCTTAGATATAATACCAGGCCTGGGCCTGCCACAGGCGCTGATAGGGACTGCCCTTCTCCTGCACCAGCTGCTGATGCGTCCCCAGCTGTACCAGTCTGCCCTGATGAAACACTGCCACCCAGTCACAGAATCTGCAGGTAGACAGCCGATGACTGATCGAAAGCAGAATCCGGCCCTCATTCCAAAGGGGCTCCTGATGCAGAAACAGCTGCTCGTAAACCGCCGCCTCCGCATAGGGATCCAGCGCTGCCGTAGGCTCATCCAGAATCAGTACCGGCCCAGCCTTATACAGGGCTCTGGCAATCGCCGTCTTCTGCTTCTCTCCGCCGGAAAGGTCCGTGCCGTCCTCCTCATAATCGGAGAAAAGAGCCTGATCCAATCCCTTGGGCAATCCGTCCAGCTTCTATTTCCTTTCGTTTGCCCTCTGCAAACGGCTCATAGCACTGTTTCCGGCTTTCCTCAAGCACCAGCCTTTTTTGCCGGAAAATACGTATATCCATTCCCAGATTCTCATCCGTCTCTGTATAGGCGTAGGAAACGTCCTGAATCCGAAAGCCTACGGGGAGCTGCAGCTCCTTCGCCCCCTCAGGATACGGTACGCCTTTCCTGCCGGATGCCGCCTTCCCTCCCAGCCGCATGTATTCCTGATAATCCCGGACATAATTTCCGGCCTCCTGCAGACGGGAAATTCCTTCCGTCAGCCTGCTCAGCCAGCCGCCAAGCCCCGCTATGGCCGTAAAATACAGAGAGAAATTCCCTACTGACATATTGCTGTGAAAAAAAGTGTGGAGAAGATACCCGTAGGCACAGCCGTCCCGCACCAGAATCAATATGCCGGAGGTCGTCAGCTTCTGCAGCTCATATCCGGCGGTCATCCGCTCCAGGCCTCTCTTACGCTTCAATGCCAGCTGCGCCATTTCCCTCAGCCAGCCCGCCATATGATACATCCGGATATCCTTGCCCTCCAAAAGCCCGCAGGTTCCATAGGCTATGTAATTCAGCTTTCGTCCTGCCTCCGCCTTCCTGTCCTTCAGTGTCTGTTTTTTCTGCTCGGTTCTGACGCTGCAGCTCAGCTCTATACCAAACAGCAGCAAAAGCGCCAGCACCGCCAGCGGATGAAGGGTACACAGAATCGTGCTGTAGGCCAGCAATCCCCCTGCCGCTGCCAACAAGTCGGTCAGTCTGGGCAGATAGGTCACCATCCCCCAGTTCGGGCTGCTGACTGCCAGCCTGGCCTTCTCCATCAGCACTTTGCCCTGATGGGAGGCAAAAATTTCATAATCCAGATCCATGGTTTTTTCTTCCCACGCAGGAATCCATTCGGTATACAGCTGCGTCTGGGTATGGACGGTAATCGCATTGCGGATTACCAGATTGGCCGCAGAAAGCAGCAGCCACAGGCCGCCGGTTATGCCAATCCGGCAAAAAAAGAGTCTGCGGGGAAGTCCGGGCTGTGACACAGTCCAAAATCATTTTGGGGAGATAGACGGCAACCAGCGAAAGGCTGATCTGAACCATACTCCCCAGAACCGGCAATAGCTTATCACCGGCAGAAGATCTGTACATAGAATATTGCTGTTTCCACATAATTTACTTTTCCTCCATGCTTTCTTCTGAGAATCCTGCGAAAACAGGCAGCTCTCCCGCCGCCCGTTTCCGCACAAAAAAGCCACGGCTTTACCCGTGGCTAATACACATACCGATTCTCTTTTTCTGCATGAAAGGAAACCTCGCCGCCGCCCGATGTATGGTATCCATACATGCAACCGTCCGGCTGTTCATTGAAAATAACCCCCTGCAGTCAGAGATATCCGGTATCATCGTGTCATCGTTACGGGAAAATGCAATACAAATAGACGGGATATATACCCCGTTTCCATCTGCTTTACTTACTGACGCATTCTTCCGCAATGAAAAATCAACACGACAATACCCTCTCTTTCTGTTCTTGACTTATCATAGCATATCCTGCCGGGAATGACAAGCGCTTTTGCAGCCTTCCTCCTTATGTTACGGTAACAGTTCAGCCCTCTGCATTCATAAAAGCGTCTGCTACGCTTCTATGACAGCAGCATCCTGTCGTTATTCAGGGCCTTGCCGGAAGCCTCCTTAAAGAGGACAAGAAGATCTGCAACCTGCAGCTTCCCTCTCTCCTCCCCTGCCACGTCATAGATCACATTGCCGCCGTCCATCATCAGCGTTCTGTTTCCCAGATCCAGCGCAGACTGCATGTTATGGGTCACCATCAGACAGGTCAGCTTCCCCTCCCTGACGATCTCCCGGGTCAGGGCAAGCACCTTCTCTGCGGTGGCCGGATCCAGCGCTGCCGTATGCTCATCCAGCAGCAGAAGCTTGGGCGGGTTAATGGTTGCCATCATCAGTGTCAGCGCCTGCCGCTGACCGCCGGATAAAAGCCCCACCGGCTGCTGCATCCGGTCCTCCAGTCCCATGCCCAGAAGCGCCAAGCGCTCCCGGAAAAGCTTTTTATCCTCCCGGGAAATCCTTGACAGCCAGCCCCCATGTCCGGCCGCCAGCGCCAGATTCTCCTCGATGGTCATACCGGGTGCGCTGCCCCGCATGGGATCCTGAAAAAGCCTTCCGATATCTCGGGCACGATCGTGCTCGGGAACCAACGTGATATCCCTGCCGTCCAGCAGAATCGAACCGCTGTCCGTAAAAAAGCTTCCCGCAATGGCATTAAACAGCGTGGATTTTCCCGCACCGTTGGCCCCGATAATGGTAATAAAATCGCCGTCCTTCACCTCCAGGGACAGATCATCCAGCGCAAGCTTGGCATTCACGGTACCGGGATTGAAGGTTTTTGAAATATGAGATATTTGAAGCATATCAGCCATTCCTCCTTCCGGTCTTGTGGGAAAAGCGTCTCTTTAACAGCGGAAGCTGTTTTTTCAGATATGGCCCGGATATGGCGATTACCACAATCACGGAGGACACCAGCTTCAGCATAAATGCCGGCATATTGAAACGCAGGGCGATGGCATATACCAGACGGAAAATAAATGCCCCCAACACTGCTCCCAGGATCCGCACCGGCACCTTTCCTTTTCCGGTAAAGGCATTGCCGATCAGCAGGGAAGCCAGCGCAATCGTCACCATCCCTGAACCGATATCAATATTGACCGACTTCTGGGACTGGGCCAGCAGGCAGCCGGACAATGCAGTAAAGGCATTGGCAATACAGAGACCAACAATCGTGGTGAACACCGGGTTGATCGAGGAAGAACGAACCATATCGGGATTGTCTCCGGTGGCCCGGATCGCCAGCCCCAGCTTCGTGCGCAGAAACAGAAACAGGAATACGCCCACCAGAATCACCGCAATGGCCGCCACCACGATCTTATACTGGCTGTTCAGGAAACCTCCCTCCAGCAGCTGTTTCATCCTGGTAAACACCGTTTCGGTCTTATTCATATTCAGCAGGGACGCATTCCCCATCACCGCAATGTTGACGGAATACAGAGCCGTATTTACAATGATGCCTGCCAGCAGACTGTCCACGCCCATTTTGGTCTGCAGCAGCGCCGTGATAAAGCCGGAAAGGATTCCCGCTCCCATGGCTGCCGGAATCGACAGATAGGGGTGCCCGGAGATAGCGACCACTGCCCCGACGGCTGCTCCTAAGGTGAAGCAGCCGTCCGTGGACAGGTCACAGACATTCAGCATAGAATAACTTAAAAAAAGTGCCAATACCGTAAGGGAACTGATCAGGCCCAGCTCCAGCGCTGTCTGCACCAGGCCCAGAATAGATGCAAGGGACATACTCTCTTTCTCCTGTTAATTGAGGTCATCAAAGCTTTCAGCGGTGGTAATGGACTGTACCTTTGTGCAGTACGGAGCAAATACCTCCGATATCGCATCAAAGTCGATTCCCAGCGCTGCACAGGTCTCCGTGTTCACCGTAGCCGTACCGTTGTCAAAGGTCTTGACCGGTGTGCTTGCCGGGTCGCTGCCGTTTACCAGAACATCATAGATCATATTCGCAGTCTCCACGCCCAGGTTGGCATAATCCACGCCATAGCCAAGGAACGCACCGTTGAGGGCGAAGGAATCCGCTCCGGTATACTGAGGGATACCTGCGTCGGTCAGGGTTTCGTAAATGGAAAGCTGTGCATTCATAATGGTATTGTCGCTGGGAGTGAAGATGGCATCCACCTCATCGGCAATCAGCGCCTCCGCTGCCAGCATTACCTCATCCACCGTGGTGCCGGTGCGCTCCACATAAGCAACCCCTTTGGCGTCCAGATAAGCCTTGGCGTCAGCAATCGCCGTAGTGGAAGAGTCCTGCCCCATGTCGTAGAGCAGACCGATCTTATCCGCATCCGGATCCGCTGCAAAGATCAGGTTCATGACAGCCGTGGTATCCAGATAGTCAGAAGTGCCGGTAATATTGCTGCCGGGCGCTTCCAGGGAAGCCACAACTCCGGTGGAAACCGGATCGGAAACGGCGGCAAACACTACCGGTATCTGATTCTCCTCCGTAGCGGACTGCATTGCCATGGCAACCGGAGTTGCCACTCCAACCATCAGATCCACATCATCCGCAATAAAATTGGCAATGATCTGGGACAATACGTTGGCGTCTGCGTTACAGTTATCATAAGAAATTTCAAAGGTTACATTGTTGGCCTCTCCTAAGGCCTGAAGCTGTGCCTCAATATTGGCAACAATCTGATTGAGAGAAGCATCATCCACATAATTGCAGATGCCGACGGAATAGGTCTTCCCATCGCCGCCTGCAGCTTCTCCTTCTTCCCCGCCGCTGCCGCAGGCAGTCAGGCCCAATACCAACAACACGGAAAGTAACACGGAACAAATCTTTTTCATACTCTTTCTCCTCCTTAATAAAAATATGACTGATTCCCGCCTGAGTTTAGGTACAAAAAAATCCTGTCCCCTCAAGCAACTTGCTGGGACAGGATGAATCATTCCTGCGGTGCCACCCGGCTTGACACATCATTATCATGTGCCCTCTCTGCGCATACCAACATATGCCAACCTTTGTTGACGGGGAGTTCTGCCCCGGCGCACATACTTGGAAAAATCCGTTCTGATTGCCCTCGGAAGTCCATTCAGTCCTATATTTTCCGCTGCCTTCCCACCATCGGCAGCTCTCTGAAGAAAAAGGGATAAAACTTACTTACTCTTCCTCAACGGTTTTATACATTCTAACACAGTGGATTAAAAAAGTCAATAGCTTTTCAGCAGCCGGTTTTGCAAGCTATAAGCCAAAAGTTACTATTCACGGGATGGGGAAATATGATAAATTAATTGTGCAAAACGCTGAT
>CAZFYD010000044.1:0-17707 GCA_964523315.1 uncultured Acetatifactor sp. | reverse complement strand
GATGCGCTCCAGCGGGAAATCATCGAGACGGAGAACGACCTGAAAAAACTGGAGGAACAGGCGAACCAGTCCGCAACCGCTGTACAGAAAATCGCTGCCACGGGCGAGAAGCTGAAAATCGTGGGCGATAGCATCTCCTCTGCCTCCGACATGGTCACCGACGCCATGTCCGCTCTGGGAATGGAAACCGATGAAGCGGATACTATGGTAGACCAGATGGCGCGAACAGCATCTACCACCAATACCTCTGTGGCGCAGCTTGGCGAGGGTATCCTGAAAATCGGCGCTACGGCAAAGAGTATTAAAGGCGGCACGGCGGAACTGAATACCGCTCTCGGTATCCTCGCCAACAACGGCATCAAGGGCGCAGAGGGCGGCACACATTTAAGAAACGTACTTCTGTCTTTGCAGGAAGGCTGTGAGGACGGTGCGATCTCCATATTGCTTCTCAGTTTTGTAAATTCATAGACAAAATCCTGAAAGTCTTTTTCCTCCGCCCTGGAAATTACCATGATCCGCTTATCTGTTTTCGTAATACTCCAGTCCCCCGGAACCATATGTTCTTTCTTCTTCACCATATCAATATAAGCGGTTTTCTGCTGGATCCGAAGCAGCAATTTCTGCTTTTCGGCAATTTCCTGTTCCAGCTCCCGGGCCTTTTTGGACAGGATTTCATAGGATCGCTCTACATTTCGTCTGGGAAGAAAGTCCCTGATCTCGTTGAGCGGCAATCCCATATTCCGCAGATCTATTATGGTATCAAACAGTTCTATCTGATCGTAGGAATAATACCGGTATCCGGTGTCCGGATCCACATACCTCGGCTTTAAAAGTCCTATCCGGTCATAATGCCGGAGCGTTTCCGTCGTCGTTTCTCTCAGGCGGGCCAGCTGCGTGATATTCAGATAATTTTCCATGTCCTTTCACCCTTTGCTGTTCATATTTTGTTTACAAAACCTTCAATTTTTCTTCAAATCGCCAACACGATTTAGACATTTCTATCCCATATACTATAATCAAACAAAAGAAAACATCGCTAAATACAGTTACTTGTTTAACAATAAAACTTTTTCATAATAAATGCCAAGGGAATTGCTTCCCTTGGCATCCTCCCTTTTTACGGGAATTTTTTACGGCCATGATGCGCTGCATCATGGCCTTATCTTTATCGCTTATTTTATGCCTGTCCTACAGATCCGAACAGTTCCATCTTTTCCTTTACGGTTGCCCTGATCGCTTCTGCGCCGGGAGCCAACAGCTTACGGGGATCAAAGCCCTTGCCCTGCAGATCCTTGCCCTCTTCCACGTACTTTCTGGTTGCAGCGGCAAATGCCAGCTGGCATTCGGTATTTACATTGATCTTTGCCACGCCCAGGGTGATTGCCTTCTTGATCATATCGGCAGGGATACCGGTACCGCCGTGCAGCACTAAGGGCAGCTCGCCGGTCTTCTGCTGAACCGCATCCAGGGTTTCAAAGCTCAGACCCTTCCAGTTCTCGGGATATTTGCCGTGGATGTTGCCGATACCTGCTGCCAGGAAATCCACGCCCAGATCTGCGATAGCCTTACACTCATCGGGATCTGCACACTCACCCATACCGACTACGCCGTCTTCCTCACCGCCTATGGAACCCACCTCAGCCTCGATGGACAATCCCTTGTCATGTGCGGCCTTCACCAGCTCGGTGGTCTTTGCTACGTTCTCTTCAATCGCATAATGGGAGCCATCGAACATGATGGAAGAGAAACCGGCCTCAATGCACTTGTAGCAGCCCTCGAAGGAGCCATGATCCAGATGCAGCGCTACAGGAACAGTGATGTTCAAATCCTGTAACAGGCCGTTCACCATACCCACTACGGCATGATAGCCGCCCATATACTTGCCGGCGCCCTCGGATACACCCAGAATAACAGGGCTGTTTAACTCCTGCGCCGTCAGCAGAATGGACTTTGTCCACTCCAGATTATTAATGTTAAACTGGCCTACGGCATAATGACCGGCCTTTGCCTTTTTCAGCATTTCCGTTGCAGAAACTAACATATGATTTACCTCCACATATATGATATTGCGTCAGGCGGCCGCTCGGCAGAGCAGGTCCGCAAACGTCCCTTTGTATGCAAGTATAACTTATTTTCCTCAAAAAGGGAATATGTTTATTGAAGATTTTTACCTTTTATGAATACAGAGGGCTTCACGGTTACACCCTTATGCTGATCGCCTTATGGCGGTTGCGGATCGTTACCCTCTCATGGCTTCCTCCGTATTCCCCGTCCAGCGTCCAGGCGATGGGGTCCCAGCTCTCTATGGTCAGCCGGTCCGTGCGAAAATACAGCATACACTCCGCATTGATATCCCGGTTCAGCAGAGCCGCCATCACCGCATTCAGTTCCAGGGGATTCCTGGGTCTGCGGATCAGCGTCACCTCGAAAACGCCGTCATCCAGCTCCACGTTCTTACCGGTGATCTGCTTAAAGCCCCCCACCGACACGGAGTTGGTAATCATGCCGAAGATAAATTCATCCTCCGTTTCCTTATCCTCATAGCTCACCTTCAGCGGATAAGAGCGGATGGAAGACAGACGCTTTACCCCCTCCAGCAGATAGGCCAGATGCCCCAGCACATTCTTTACATCCTGGGCGGTCTCATAGGACACCTCGGTAAAAAGCCCAAAAGCCGCAATATAGACGAACACATCCTCATTGAAGGCGCCCACATCGCAGGGGAAATCCCGTCCGTTTACCGCAATCCGGGCCGCCCGCAGCATGTTCTTCGGCAGCTGCAGACTGCCGCCGAAATCATTGGTACTGCCCGCCGGGATATAGCCGATGGGGGTATTTCTGCCGCTTGCCAGCATGCCGGTAACCACCTCATCCAGAGTGCCGTCCCCGCCGCTGCAGACCACCAGCTCCGTCTCGGGGCTGCGGTCCCTTACATATGCGCAGGCATCCCCTCTTTTCGCGGTGGGACGCACGGTCGTCTCATAGCCGCCCTGCTCCAGCAGCTCCAGAATCTCCGACAGTTTACCCCGGATCATGGCCTTTCCGGCCTTGGGATTATACACAAACAGCGCCTTTTTCTTCATACCCGCACACCTCCTTTTTCCGAAAGATCAAGTAGGGGGATTCCCCCTACTCGATTTTGTGCGCAAACATTCCGCACTATTGCGCTCCATGTTCTTGCGCCCTACAAATGGCATTCCATGCAAGCATGATGCCGCTTGCCGGGCTTGCGCAACAGAAAACGCCCGGCCGGCTCACAGCGGCTTTTCTGCCGTTATGCCAGTCAGGCGAGATCCCTTCTCCGTCTATGCTGCAGCAGTTATGATTCAATACCGCACAGATATTGTTCAATCGCCTTTACAGCCTCATCTTCATCTGCGCCCTCTGCCATGACGTTTACCTGCTCCCCATTATCCAGACCCAGACTCATCATGCCCATAATGCTCTTGGCATTGACCTTTTTCCCTGCGGACTCCAGATAGATCTTGCTCTCATACTTACTGGCCACCTGCACCAGCATCGCCACAGGCCTGGCCTCCAGACCATTCTGTAACTTAATCTCCACAGCTGCTTTTTTCATACTGCTCCTCCTTAACGCTTTGTGTTGTACCGACCGCTCCTCCTGCTCATCATCCTGAGATCCTCGCCTGCTCGGCCAGCTCACTGAGCTTGCGGAGACGGTGATTGACGCCGGACTTGCCCACCGGCGGATCCAGATGCTCTCCTAACTCCTTCAACGGTGCATCGGGATATTCCAGCCTTACCTCTGCCATCTCCCGCAGACCGGGGGACAGCCTCTTGAGACCGTAATGATCCCTTAGATACAAGATGTCCTCAATCTGCCGCCCGGCCGCATTCACCGTCTTGGTAATGTTGGCGGTCTCACAGTTGACCCTCCTGTTGATAGAGTTGCGCATCTCTTTCAGAATCCGGAGATTTTCCAGATTCATCAGGGATACATGGGCCCCCATCACATTCAGCAGATCTACAATGCCTTCTCCCTCTTTGATGTAGACCACATAATACTTCTTCCGAAGTACGATCTTCGCTTCTATATCAAATCCCCGGAGCACCTGCTGCAGCTGTCCGGCCTTATCCTCCTGCATACAGTCAAACTCCAGATGATATCCCTTTTCCGGATCACTGATGGAACCCGCACACAGAAATGCCCCACGCAAAAAAGCCCTGCGGCAGCAGGAATTTCTGATCAGCTGCGGACTGACCGGCCCGTTCAGATCGCCGAACCTCTGATAAAAGGCCTGCATCTCCTTTTCCGTGATCCCCACATTCGTCTCTATATTATATGTTTTTTTCAATAATGTAAAGCATTTTCTTAATACTGCTTCATTTTCCAGCTGAAAGCCGATGGTATAGAGTCCCTCTCTGTCCCTTCCATACTGCCCGGACAGACTCATCATGGCCGCCAGCTCCGCAATCCGGCAGTGTCCGGCATTACTGATATGCCCGGCCAGCTCCTCCTTTACCTCACTTGAGAAAGACATGTCAGCCTCCTTACGCAAATCTTTTCAAAACCCTCAAGTTTAGCTTTGTCAAACTTTCCTTAGTATGCATATCGCAAGCCGTGCTTGCGATACTGCGCAAATCCGTGTTACTATTTACAGCCCCTCCACGCTGCATTCGCAAAACCCGCTGCTGCGCAGCTTTTACGTCTGCTTCGCAGCCGTGTTTTGCTCATTGGGTGGAAGTTCAGCTCCGCTGAACTTACGTGCCCGGGTTATTCACATCCCGGTGATGCAGCGTCACTCCATAGCTGCCCTGATCCTTCAGCCTCTCATACAGCTGATTGGCCAGTGTCACGCTGCGGTGCTTGCCGCCGGTACAGCCGATGGCGATCACCAAACGGTACTTTCCCTCTTTAATATAATTGGGAATCAGAAACCGGATCATATCCAACAGCTTGTCCATGAAAATATGAGATTCCTCAAAGCTCATTACATAATCCTGCACCTCCCGGTCATTGCCGGTCTTACGCTTCAGCTCATCAAGATAAAAGGGATTGGGCAAAAACCTTACGTCAAATACCAGATCCGCATCGGCGGGAATGCCGTTCTTAAACCCAAACGACATCACTGTCACCATGAGGCTGTTGTATTCTTCATTATTCACAAAAATGCGGTCCAGCTCTTCTTTCAGCTCCCGGGTCAGCAGACTGGTGGTATCAATCACATAGTCCGCCTGCCTGCGGATGGTTTCCAGCACCCTGCGCTCCTGCCGCACCCCATCCTCGATGCGCCCCTCCACAGCCAGCGGATGCACCCGCCTGCTCTCCTTGTAGCGCTTAATCAGCACATCGTCTCCCGCTTCCATGAACAGGATCTCTACATTATATTCTTTATTTTTCAGTTCCTGGAGGATCCTGGTGGCATCCGCAAAGGACTGATCCGCACGTACATCCAGTCCCAGCGCCACCTTGGTGATCTCACTGCCGGGCATGGTAATCAGTTCCGCAAATTTATGCACCAGCGATACCGGCAGATTATCCACACAGTAATAGCCCGCATCCTCCAGCATTTTCAGAGCAGTACGCTTACCGCCCCCGCTCATTCCTGTAACCACTACGAAACGCATCTTTAGCATGCTCCTTCCTGATATCACTCCACAAAGATCACTTCCGGCTCCAGATCCACAGCAAAACGCTCCCTGACCTTCTCCTGCACATGTGCGATCAGATCCCGCACATCTTCACAGGAAGCATTTCCCGTATTGACGATAAAGCCGCAGTGCTTATCCGATACTCTGGCTCCGCCGATCTGATAGCCTCTCAGCCCGGATTTCATGATCAGTTCTCCGGCATAATAGCCCTCCGGCCGCTTAAAGGTGCTGCCCGCACTGGGATATTCCAGAGGCTGCTTTTCCCGCCTTTGGGCTGCCAGCTCATTCATACGGCTGCGGATTGCTTCCCGCTCCCCGGGGGCAAGCTGCAGCGTAACCTCCACCACGGTGAAAGGATGGGACTTGATCGCACTGGTGCGGTAGCCAAACTCCATGGTCTCATTGTCCAGCTCCATCACATTGCCTTCCCGGTCCATTACCTTGACTTCAGCGACCACCTGGGACATCTCCCCGCCGTAAGCCCCCGCATTCATAACCACGCCACCGCCTATGGTGCCCGGGATTCCGCAGGCAAATTCAAACCCGGTCAGTTCCTGCTCATAGGCCGCTTTGGCCACCTGGGACATCAATGCACCGGCCTGTACGATCAGCCGGTCCCCCTGCAGCCGGATCTGCTGCATCTTAGGGCCTATCTGCAGCACTACGCCCGAATAGCCCCTGTCACTGACCAGCAGATTGCTGCCGTTGCCCATAACCAGGCAGGGCAGCTCCACGATCCGCAGATACCGCTGGAGCTTCTGCAGCTGCTCCAAGTTTTCAATCTCCACAAAACAGTCTGCCTCCCCGCCGATCCGAAAGGTGGTATGCCTGTTCATCGGCTCCTTAAGCCGGATATTTCCCCGGGGAACAAAGCCTGCTATTGTCTGAATCACCGCATCACTTATCATATTCACTGAAAACCTTCTATTTCCTAATTTAAAATCATAACAGTTCAGCCTGCAGTATTCGCAAAGCCGCACCTGTGGTGCTTATCCTCTTATGGCTGAACTGTTACTTAAAATCAGGCCCGCAGCGCCGAAAATACCTGCATCGTTGCCCAGGGTCGCCAGAGCAAACTCTGCGTTTCTGCAGCCATGAAAAGCATATTTTTCATAGGCGGGGCGGATATACGCAAACAGAATCTCTCCCGCCCTGGACACGCCGCCGCCGATCACAAATACTTCCGGATTGGCCACTGCCGCCACCACAGCCAGACCCTTTCCCAGATAATCTCCAAACTGCTCTGCAACCCGGATCGCCACCGGATCTGCGGCTTTCACCGCATCCCATACAGTCCTGGCAGACAGCTTCTGCTGATCCCGCAGCACGCTGGGCTGCTGGTCCTGCTGCAGACGTCTCCTGGCCAGACGCACTATGCCGGTAGCGGAGGCGTACTGTTCCAGGCAGCCGTGATTTTTACACCCGCAGGCCTCCGGCTCGTCATCCTCGATATGGATATGGCCGATCTCACCGCCCGCACCGGTAGCTCCGGTCAGGATATTGCCGCCCACAATGATGCCGCCGCCTACGCCGGTGCCAAGGGTTACAGCCACAATATCGGTATGGCCCTTGCCGCCTCCCTGCCACATCTCACCGAAAGCCGCCGCATTGGCGTCGTTAGCCGCCTTTATCGGCAGATCCAAATAGCTTTTTAATACCTTGGGTATATTGAAAACGTCCCAGCCCAGATTCACTGCTTTATATATCGTGCCCTCCGCATCAACGGGTCCGGGAGCGCCCACGCCCACGCCCTGGATATCGGATTCTTCTATGTTCATGGAAGCCAGACGCTTTTTGATGCTGGCTGCGATATCCGGCAAAATCCCGGAGCCGTTATTCTCCTTCACTGTGGGAATCTCCCATTTTTCCAGCGCACAGCCTCCCCTGTCAAACAAGCCCAGTTTCACCGTGGTGCCGCCTATATCTACCCCGATTGCGTATTTTTTCATGGCAGCTGCCTCCTTTTTTTATATATACGTTTTTCTCTTCATTTTATGCATATGAGGGAATTATTCATCATCCTCTTCCCTCTTTCTGGCCAGAGAATTCTGCACACGGGTGTACAGCTCCTGGGCGGCATTATAGCCCATCTTCTTCTGACGGTGATTTACCGCAGCGGTCTCACAGATGATGGCCAGATTACGGCCGGGACGGATGGGGATATTATGGCACACGATCTTATTGCCCAGATATTCCGTATAATTCTCCTCCAGGCCCAGACGGTCGTACTCCCTGTCCTTATCCCAGTCCTCCAAGCGGATCACCAGATCGATGGACTGGGTCTCACGCACAGAGGAAGCGCCGAACATAGCCTTGATATCCACGATGCCGATACCCCTCAGCTCGATAAAATGCTTCGTAATATCCGGCGCACTGCCGACCAGCGTATCGTCGCTGACCTTACGCAGCTCCACCACATCATCCGTCACCAGACGGTGGCCTCTCTTTACCAGCTCCAGGGCTGCCTCCGACTTACCGATGCCGCTCTCGCCGGTGATCAGCACTCCCTCGCCGTATACGTCCACCAGCACGCCGTGTACGGAGATGCAGGGAGCCAACTGGACATTGAGCCAGCGGATGGCTTCCGCCATAAAAGAGGAGGTGGCCTCTTTGGTGGACAGAACAGGGATCTGATGCTCCAGGGCATACTGCATGAACAGTTCATCCGGCTTCAGCTCCCGGGAGAACACGATTGCCGGGATCTCATAGGAAAAGAGCCTGCCGTAGACCTCCCGCTTGCGTTCCTCGGACAGCCCCTCCAGATAGGTGTATTCCACAAATCCGATAATCTGCAGTCTGGTGGCGTCAAAATGTTCAAAATAACCCGCCAGCTGCAATGCCGGACGGTTGATATCGGGCTGGGTGAGTTTTTTCTTCCTCAGATCCAGCTCCGGAGTCAGATTCTCCAGCTTCATTTTTTCGATCAGATGATTCAATCTTACGCTTGCCATATCTACCTCCTCCATGCATATCGCGGATTTCACCTGTGGTATGCACTAATCCGTATCCCTACCCCGGTTGTATCTGCTGTCCGCTGCCGCAGACCGCGCTATCTTGATTTTCACTATAGCACATTCCGTGCTTTTATTCAACGAAAGAATCTGTAGATCTCCTCTGCCACGCTCCGGGGAATCTCCGGCACCTCCATCAGCTGCTCCACCTCCGCCGCCTTGATCTCCTCCAGCGACCTGAAATGCCGCATCAGGGCCTTGCGCCTTGCAGGGCCGATGCCCGGGATCTCGTCCAGCCGGGATTTTACCTGGGCCTTGCTGCGCAGGGAACGGTGATACTCGATGGCAAAGCGATGGGCCTCGTCCTGGATCCGGGTAATCAGCTTAAAGCCTTCCGAACGGGTATCAATGGGAATCTCCACATTATTATAGTAGAGCCCCCGGGTACGGTGATTGTCATCCTTGACCATACCGCAGACCGGAATATGGATCCGGAGTTCCTCCAGCACGGACAGTGCAATATTGACCTGTCCCCGGCCGCCGTCCATCAGAAGCAGATCGGGAAATCTGGTAAAACTGCCGTATTCCTGATCCATGTCTCTCTCCTCCAGTTCCCGGCTCTCCTCCAACCCATGCACCAGCCGGCGGGTCAGCACCTCCCGCATGCAGGCATAGTCATCCGGCCCTGCCACCGTCTTAATGCGGAACTTCCGGTAGTCGCTGCGCTTGGGCTTTCCCTTTTCAAACACCACCATGGATCCCACATTTTCAAAACCGCTGATATTGGAAATGTCAAAGGCCTCCATCCGGTCTGCGCAGGAGAGGCCCAGCCACCCGGCAACCTCCTTCACGGCACCGATGGTACGCCCCTCCTCCCGCTTCAGCTTCTCTTTGTCCTGGCTCAGCACCAATCTGGCATTTTGGGCCGCCAGCTCCACCAGCTTCTCCTTACTGCCGATCTTAGGAACCCGGATGTGAACCCTGGAGCCCTTGCGCTCTGACAGCCATCTCTCCACCAGCTCGCTGTCCCCGATCTCATACTGCAGCATCAGCTCCCGGGGAATAAAGGGGGTCCCGGCATAGAATTGCTTGACGAAATCCTCCAGAATCTCCGGCTTTTTTATGCCTGACACATTTGTCATATAGTAGTGTTCCCGTCCGATCAGCCTGCCGTCCCGCACGAAAAACACCTGTACCACGGCGTCCGTCTCATCCTGATACAGAGCGATAATGTCCTTGTCCTCCAACCCACTGTCCGTGATCTTCTGCTTCTGGGATACGGCCTTGACGCTGGCGTGCAGATCCCGGCAGCGGGCTGCTTCCTCAAATTCCAGATTTTCTGCTGCCCGCTTCATTTTTTCCTCCAGATTCCTCAGAATCTTATTGTAATTGCCGTTTAGAAATTCTAGGGCCTGGGACAGCTGCTGCCGGTATTGTTCTTTGCTGATATAGCCCTGACAGGGAGCCATACACTGCTTGATATGATAATTCAGGCAGGGCCGCTCATTGCCGATATCCCTGGGCAGGTTCCGGCTGCAGGTGCGCAGACAGAACAGCTTATTCAGCAGCTCTATGGTATCCTTCACCGCTGCCGCACTGGTATATGGGCCGTAATATTTGGACTTATCCTTCTTCATCTGCCGGGAGAAGAGAATCCGCGGATACTCCTCCCCCATAGTCACCTTGATGTAGGGGTATGTCTTATCGTCCTTCAGCAGGGTATTATATTTGGGAGAATTCTCCTTTATCAGGTTATTTTCCAGCACCAAAGCTTCCAGCTCAGAATCGGTTACGATATACTCAAACCGGGCAATCAGCATCACCATTTTGTCAATCATGGGGCCTCTGCCGATATTTTCCCGAAAATAGGACCGCACTCTGTTGTGCAGATTCACCGCCTTACCTACATACAGGATGCTGTCGTCCGCATCACGCATGATATAGACTCCCGGCTTATGAGGGAGCTTTTTCAGTTCTTCATCAAAATCAAAGGTCATGGTATACCCCCGCTTTATAAACTTTCCTCTGCATGCATATCGCAAGCCATGCTTGCGATACTGCACAAATCCGTATATGAAACGTCAGTTTCATACTTCCATAACGCAGACTGAGGGCCAGGCCCCCTAAGGGTCTGGCCCACAATATACATCTTACAGGCTTCCTCCGGAAAAACGCCCGGTAGATCCTGCCGGGGACTGCGGGGGCCACGGCTGCCTGTCCCGGGGCTGCTCCGGGTTCTCCTGCTGCCCGGACTCTGTCTCCCGGTTTTCACACTGTTTGGAAGCTGTCTCCCGGGTATCCTCAGAGCCGTCCTTCTTTTTCTCCTCCTCAGGATCCGGCAGACCCTTTTCCCGGCGGAAAATTTCCATAAATTCCTTGCCGGTGATGGTCTCCTTCTCAATCAGATATTCTGCCAGCTTATCCATCAGTTCCCTGTTTTCACGCAGCATCTGCAATGCCTTTTCATAGCTCTCCTTCAGGATCGCTACCACCTCGGAATCAATCTCCGCCGCCGTGGCATCGCTGCAGTTCAGCGTAGCGGCGCCGTCCAGATATTTATTCTGCACGGAAGCTAAGCCGATCAGGCCGAATTTCCTGCTCATGCCGTATTCCGTCACCATGGACTTAGCAATATTGGTAGCCTTCTCAATATCGTTGGCAGCGCCGGTAGTCACGGTGTCAAATACAATCTCCTCCGCTGCCCGTCCGCCCACCAGGCTCACCAGCATATCCCGCAGCTCCGCCTCGGTATTCAGATATTTTTCCTCCTCCGGTACATGCATCACATATCCCAGAGCCCCCATGGTACGGGGCACAATCGTGATCTTCTGCACCGGCTCGGAATTCTTCTGCAGGGCGCTGATCAGCGCATGTCCCACTTCATGGTAGGATACGATACGCCGCTCCTCCTTGCTCATGATCCGGTCCTTCTTCTCCTTGCCTACCAGAACCTGCTCCACTGCGTTGAACAGATCCTTCTGGCACACATATTCCCTGCTTTCCTTTACCGCATTGATGGCGGCTTCATTAATCATATTGGCCAGATCCGAGCCTACGGCGCCGCTGGTTGCCAGAGCGATGGCATCCAGATCCACCGTCTCATCCATTTTCACATCCTTGGCGTGTACCTTCAGAATATCCACACGTCCCTTCAGATCGGGCTTATCCACGATGATCCGCCGATCAAAACGGCCGGGACGCAGCAGCGCCTTATCCAGGATCTCCGGACGGTTGGTTGCCGCCAGAATCAGAATACCCTTGGAGCTGTCAAAACCGTCCATCTCGGACAGCAGCTGATTCAGGGTCTGCTCACGCTCCTCATTGCCCCCGCCGTATTTGGAATCGCGGCTGCGGCCGATGGCGTCAATCTCATCGATAAAGATAATGCAGGGCGCATTCTTCGTGGCCTCCTTAAACAGGTCACGCACACGGCTGGCACCCACACCAACGTATAATTCAATAAAATCAGAACCCGTCAGGGAGAAAAAAGGCACATGGGCCTCTCCGGCAACCGCCCTGGCCAGCAGTGTCTTACCGGTTCCGGGCGGTCCCACCAGCAGAGCGCCCTTGGGAAGCTTGGCGCCGATCATGGAATATTTTCCCGGATTGTGCAGAAAGTCCACCACCTCTACCAGGGATTCCTTGGCTTCATCCTCGCCGGCCACATCCGCAAAGGTTACGCCGGTTTCCTTCTGGACATAAACCTTGGCATTGCTCTTCCCCACATTCATGGGGCCGCCGCTGCCTCCCATTTTCCGGAACAGGAATCCCAGCAGGATCCACATCAGTACCAGAGGCAATACCAGCGTCATCAGAATCTGCATGATCCATTCGCCTACGCTGGTGGAGACTCCATAGACCTCCACCCCATGTTCCAGCGCTCTCTGGGTGACGGTCTCCACATTTTCAATCAACAATGTCGTATACTCTGCCTTGGCATTGCGTGAATACAGCTCATACAGATTCTGAGGCACCTGATCCTGATCCTGGCTTTTCAGCGTATAAGTGATCGTCTCCCCGCTGATCTCCACCTTTTCGATCTGGTCCTCCTCCAGCTTTTCGATAAAGGTCGAATAGGGCACCTCCACCACATTCCCGCTGTCTCCAAAAAACAGGCTCCACAGCATACTGACCAGAACCACACTCAACAGTATCATGATCAGAATCATCATGATACTGGGGCGTTCCGGCCTCCGGTCGCCGCTTCCTCCGCCGTTTCCTCCAGGGCCGCCGTTTCCTCCGCCTCCCGGGCCGTTTCCGTTATTATAATTATCCATATGATTGTCCATAGATTTCCTCCAAAAGGTGTTTGGTCGCTCAGGCGCTGTCTATCTATACATTATAGAGATTCCCAAAACATAAATCAATAGTCGATCTCTAAAAGATTTATAAAGATTCCCGGCAGGAACACCTTGATTTCGCTATTCTTTTTCTGTATGATATATTATAAATGTGTTTATTCCGTGAAAGGAAATGAAAAAGTGGAATGGTGGAGGGAACAAATGAATAGAATCGGATTTGATAACGATAAGTATCTGAAATTGCAGTCCCAGCGGATCAAGGAGCGGATTGCTGCCTTCGGCGGCAAGCTCTATCTGGAGTTCGGCGGCAAGCTGTTTGATGACTATCACGCCTCCCGGGTACTGCCTGGCTTCAAGCCCGACAGCAAGATCAACATGCTGGTGCAGCTGAAGGATCAGGCTGAGATCGTCATCGTCATTAATGCGGCAGATATTGAGAAAAACAAGGTACGATCCGATCTGGGAATCACCTATGATGTGGACGTGCTCCGCCTGATCGATGCGTTCCGGGGCTACGGACTGTATGTGGGCAGCGTATGTCTGACCCGGTTCACGGAACAGCCCAGCGCCATTGCATATCAGAAAAAACTGGAATCCCTGGGCATGAAGGTGTACCGGCATTATCCGATCCCCGGCTATCCCTCCAATATCCCCCTGATCGTCAGCGATGAGGGCTACGGGTGCAACGAATATATCGAGACCTCCCGGGAACTGGTGGTGATCACTGCTCCCGGCCCCGGCAGCGGCAAGATGGCCACCTGCTTATCCCAGCTCTATCATGAGCACAAGAGAGGGATCCGGGCAGGCTATGCCAAATACGAGACTTTCCCGATCTGGAATCTGCCGTTGAAGCACCCCGTCAATCTGGCCTACGAGGCAGCCACCGCAGACCTGAACGATGTGAACATGATCGACCCCTTCCATCTGGAGGCATACGGGGAGACCACCATCAACTATAACCGTGACGTGGAGATTTTTCCGGTACTCAGCGCCATGTTTGAAAAAATCATGGGCGAATCCCCCTATAAATCTCCCACTGACATGGGTGTCAACATGGCCGGCTACGCCATTATTGACGATGAAGCAGCCCGGGAAGCTTCCTGCCAGGAAATCATCCGTCGGTACTTTAATATTCTGTGTGAAAGACGTCAGGGCAATGCAGATGACGATCAGATTCTGAAACTGGAGCTGCTGATGAAGCAGGCAGGGATCACAGTGGATGACCGTCCTGTGGTCAGCGCCGCCAGGGTTAAGGCTGCCGCCACCGGTAAGCCCGCCACAGCGATCCAGCTGCCCGATGGCCGGATCATTACCGGCAAAACCAGCGAGCTTTTAGGAGCCTCCTCCGCCATGCTGTTGAATGCGCTGAAAGCGCTGGCGGATATTCCCGACGAGATCCAGCTGATCTCCCCCAGCACCATCGGCCCCATTCAGGAGCTGAAGACCTCCCATCTGGGCAACCGTAATCCCCGTCTGCACACGGACGAAATTCTGATTGCCCTGTCCATCTGTGCTTCCGCCGATGACACCGCTGCATGCGCCATCCGGCAGCTGCAGAATCTGCGGGGCTCTGAGGTACATTCCAGTGTGATCCTGTCTCATGTGGACAAGAATGTGCTGCGCAAGCTGGGCGTGAATCTCACCTGCGAGCCTCAATACGAATCCAACGGATTATACCACAGCTGATTGACAGATTTTGCTTTTTCTGTTATAGTATTTCTGTATTTACTTTTATAGAATATTTGAGGACTGGAAGGGCAGCCAGGTAGCTGTCTCTCTTTTTTTGTATTCATTATTTTGTTTAAACATATTTTATATACTGATTAAAGAGGGAAGAGAGGGAAGCATTATGGCAGTAAAATATGTGTTTGTAACAGGCGGCGTGGTATCCGGCCTGGGAAAGGGCATCACAGCCGCATCACTGGGACGGCTGTTGAAGGCACGTGGCTACAGGGTCACGATGCAGAAATTTGACCCCTACATAAACATTGATCCCGGCACCATGAACCCGATTCAGCACGGCGAGGTATTTGTCACCGATGACGGCACGGAAACCGATCTGGATCTGGGGCATTATGAACGTTTTATTGATGAAAGTCTGGACAGGAACTCCAATGTGACCACGGGGAAGGTCTACTGGTCGGTACTGCAGAAGGAACGCCGGGGAGAATACGGCGGCGGCACGGTTCAGGTCATTCCCCATATCACCAATGAGATCAAGAGCCGTTTTTACCGGAACGATACGGACAAAGAGACCCGTATCGCCATCATCGAGGTGGGCGGTACGGTGGGCGATATTGAAAGCCAGCCTTTTCTGGAGTCCATTCGTCAGTTCCAGCACGATGTGGGACATGAGAATGCCATTCTGATCCATGTGACGCTGATCCCTTATCTGCGGGCTTCCCAGGAGCTGAAGACCAAACCTACCCAGGCCAGCGTCAAGGATCTGCAGGGCATGGGAATCCAACCGGACATTCTGGTATGCCGCAGCGAGCATCCCTTAGACCAGGGCATCAAGGACAAAATCGCCCTGTTCTGTAATGTGCCCAGCAGCCATGTGCTGCAGAATCTGGATGTGGAGTGCCTTTACGAGGCGCCTCTGGCCATGGAAAGGGAGCATCTGGCCCAGGTGGCCTGCCAGTGCCTGCATCTGGAATGCCCCACGCCGGATCTGGCGGACTGGATCACCATGGTAAACGACTGGAAGCATCCGCAGTGCAATGTACGGGTAGCGCTGGTGGGCAAATACGTGTCCCTGCACGACGCCTACATCAGCGTGGTGGAGGCATTAAAGCATGGCGGCGTGGCCAATCACGCTTCTGTAGATATCAAATGGATTGATTCCGAGACCGTAACGGAAGATAACGCGGAAGAACTGCTTGGGGATGTGGACGGCATACTGGTGCCCGGCGGCTTTGGCTCCCGGGGGATTGAAGGAAAGATTACAGCCATCCATTATGCCCGCACCCACGGCGTGCCTTTTCTGGGGCTTTGCCTGGGTATGCAGCTGACCATTGTGGAATATGCCCGGAACATTTTGGGCTACGCGGATGCGCACAGCATCGAACTGGATCCCGGCACCACCCACCCGGTGATCGCCCTGATGCCGGACCAGAACGGCGTGGTGGATATCGGCGGCACCTTAAGGCTGGGCGCCTACCCCTGCGTGCTGGATCCCGATTCCAAAGCCTATGCCCTCTATGGTGAGGAGATCATCTACGAGCGCCACAGACACCGCTATGAGGTCAACAACGACTACTGTGAGGCCCTGAAGGCTGCCGGTCTGCGCCTGTCGGGTACTTCCCCGGACAAGCGGATCATAGAGATGTGCGAGCTGACGGAGCATCCCTTCTATGTAGCCACCCAGGGGCATCCCGAGCTGAAATCCCGTCCCAACAGGCCCCATCCGCTGTTTAAAGGCTTCATCGCCGCAGCGCTGGCTCATCAGAATTAGAGAAATTGAAAAACGGTTTCAGACCTCATCAGAGTTCTGAAACCGTTTCCTTTTACAGCTTCTTCAGATAGTTGCCCTCTACATGTACTCCTTCATTGACCACGATAAAGGCCTGAGGGTCATACTTATGAATAATATTTTTCAGCTGATGCACCTCATACTTGGACATCATGATATAGAGGATATGGGACTCCTCATGGGTATAGGCACCCATAGTCTTCCACTTGGTGATACCCCGGCCCAGCTCGGAAAACACTTCCTTTTCCAGTTCCTCCGAACTGATCTTCGTGATCACCGTCACCTCCACATTGATATTCTGGACGTGAAGCTTGTCAATGGCCACCGAGTATACGGCAGCGTTGATAACGGAATAAAGCACGGTCTCCACGTCAAAGAGAAACAGGCAGGCGCCGTACAGCGCCAGATTTACGGCCAGATTGACCTTTCCCACGCTGAAATCCGGCTTCCACTTCGTCAGGATCACCGCCACAATATCCATACCGCCGCCGGAGGAGCCCATACGCAGCAGGATTCCCACACCTGCCCCGGCCAGAATGCCGCCGATGACGCAGGCCATCATTTTATCCCCCACAATCTCAGTGACAGGAATGACAGCCATGGCAACTGACATCGCTGTCACACATACCAGGGTCTTAAGCAGAAATTTCTTCCCCATCTTCCTGTAACCGATAATGAAGATCGGAATATTGATGACATAGTAAATGATACCGGCGATATCCACATTGCCGATGGGCAGCTTCAGATACTCCAGAAGCAGCGTACGCAGCACCTGACACAGACCCATGAGGCCGCTGTTGTACAGCCCCGCCGGCACAATAAACAGATTGGTACCGGCAGCATAGATCACGGCTCCCAGCGCTGCCGCCAGAGTACGTCTGCTCTCATAAGCCAGCTGCTGCTTATTTTCAAACACTTTCATGATTATCTCCCCCGCGTATCCGGAGTTTGGCTTGACCAAACTCCAGCTGTGCTTGCGATACTGCACCAATCTAAAGAACTGCCTCGATTTTCTCCTCCAGCGCTGCCGCTGTCATGCCGCCCACATAGGTAGCCTCGGGGGCACCGTTTTTAAAGAAAATAAATGTGGGAATATTCATCACATGATATTTCTGGGCGATCTCCATGGCATCATCCACATTCAGCTTGCCCACCTTGATCCGGCCCGCATACTTCTCCGCCATGCGTTCCACCAAGGGCGCCATCATCTTACAGGGACCGCACCAGTCCGCATAGAAATCCACCAGTACCGGTCCCTGGGCCTGCAATACTTCTTTCTCGAAATTTTCTGTTGTAAACTGCATTTTCTTTCCTCCTTTCGGGAACTTACCCCTAGCTTTCCCGATAAATAATATATTTATAGATAGGGT
>CAZFYD010000043.1:0-18115 GCA_964523315.1 uncultured Acetatifactor sp. | reverse complement strand
AGAATCACTATACCATAATACAGGAATGTTCCTTTTTTAAAAATAGCATTAATTAGAGATGTATTCTGTAATATTTTAATATCCTTTTTCTTTTTATGCAATAAAAAGCGGTATTGCCAGCTGTCGGCGGCAAAAATCAGATCTTGCATTTTCCCGGCGGCTATGTTATGATAGCACAAACTCTCAAAGGAGAAGTAAGAGATGTTCGTTCAGATTAACAGACAATCCGAGTATAGGGACGACGATCGGTAGCGCTTGTAGCTGTGGAAACATGGGTACAAGCGCTTAGCGTGTTGTGCCTATGCGGAGAAGAGCAGATCAGATAGAGAAAGAGATCCGGACCGCATTGGTAAGAAATTACGAATGTGTGCCGGATCTTTTTTGATGGTCAGATGCAGAAAAGGAAAGGGGGTGATCCTATGGGACATTGCGACGATGTCCGTCTGGATCGGAATAATCGTATCGGTCAAATAAAATTATAAAAAACAGGAATCATGAAGACAGGAATCAGGAAGAAAAGAGGAATCATATGAACAGCAAAAATATACAGGAGAACAGAAAAGAAAACAGAGCGGCAGAGCCGGTAGCGGTGTCCGGCTTTTCGCTGGAGGAAATTGCTCGGCAGATGGGAAATGAGATTTTCCTCCATGGCAGCGTTTATAAGCTTCGCCGCATGAGCGGCTTTGCCTTTGTGCTGCTGCACACCGGCAGGTATGTGCTCCAGTGCGTATACAGTCCGGAATTTTCCCGTTTTTCGTTGGAGGAGCTGGCGGAGGAGAGCTGCGTTCGTATCCGGGCGCTGGTGGCAGCCGAGGAGCGTTCCCGGCTGGGCTGGGAACTGCAGCTGCGGGAACTGGAGGTTCTGTCCGTCCCGGCGGAGCCTATGCCGATTGTGATCAATCAGAAAAAAGTGGACGCCTCCCTGGAAAAGCAGCTGGACTATCGGATGCTGACCCTGCGGAATGAAAACAGCGGGCTATTTTCCGCATTCAGGAGGGGATCTGTCGGGGCTTCCGCAGCTTCCTGCAGAGCCGGAATTTCACCGAAATCCATTCCCCCAAGCTGGTGGAGGCGGGGGCGGAGGGCGGCGCCAATATCTTTGCCCTGGACTATTTCGGCAGGCAGGCCTATCTGGCCCAGAGCCCTCAGTTTTACAAGCAGATGATGGTGGGGGTATATGAGCGGGTCTACGAGATCGGTCCTGTATTCCGGGCGGAGAAGCACGATACTTCCCGTCACCTGAACGAATATATCGGCGTGGATTTTGAGATGGGCTATATCGAAAGCTTTGAGGAAATCATGGAGATGGAGGAGGGCATGCTGCAGGCTGCGCTTGTCTGCCTGCAGGAGGAATATGCACAGGAACTGGCCTTGCTGGAGGTCTCCATACCGCAATTTACAACTCAGGAGTCTTTCGGCAGCCGACAGCCCAGGCGGTTTTCGGTGCCGCAGAAGCCTCATCTGCCCGGAGGGCGCATACCCCGGATCCGTTTTGCTCAGGCCAAAGCGCTGGTGGCGGAGCACTATCATCGGCCCTTCGTGGAAAAAGACGACTTTGAGCCGGAGGAGGAAAAGCTTCTGTGCCAGTATGTCAGAGAGCATTGCGGCAGCGATTTTGTCTTTGTCACCCACTATCCCACGGCCAAGCGCCCCTTTTATGCCATGGAAGATCCGGAGAATCCGACGGAAACCCTGAGCTTTGACCTGCTTTTCCGGGGGCTGGAGATCACCACCGGTGGCCAGCGGATCCACAGCTATCCGGAACAGCTGCAGAAGCTGCAGCAGAGAGGCATGGATCCGGAAGCCTTTGCAAGTTATCTGCTGATGCACCGTCACGGCATGCCGCCTCACGGCGGTCTGGGCCTGGGGCTGGAACGGTTCACCGCCCGTCTGCTGACCCGGGAAAATGTGCGGGAGACAAGTCTTTTTCCCAGAGATATCCATCGCCTGACGCCATAAGGAAATATAAAAAGCAGCGGGAGTTCGACCGGACATTGGAGTAACAGCTGTCTGGACGGTTGACTTGCCGGTGTGATACAATTAATATACAAATGAGAAGCATAATGAGCGGGAAAACGGGGCAGCTTGCTCCCGTCAAAGGAGAGTTATTTCATGATAAAGATACTGATTGCTGAAGATGAAGAACCGATTGCCAACCTGATCCGTATGAATCTGACCCGTGCGGGCTACAGCTGTACCTGGGCGGCGGATGGGATGGATGCGGCGGATCTGATGCAGCGTCGGCCCTTTGACCTGGCGCTGCTGGACATCATGCTGCCCGGCTGCAATGGCTACGAGCTGCTGCAGTATGCCCAGTCCATGGGACTGCCTGTGATTTTTCTGACGGCTCTGGGCACTACGGAAAATAAAGTCAAGGGGCTGAAAATGGGCGCCGACGATTACCTGACCAAGCCCTTTGCGATCCCCGAGCTGCTGGCCCGGGTGGAGACGGTGCTGCGCCGCTATCACAAGGCGGAGACGGTGCTGAATATTTTTGATATCACGATTGACACAGCGTCACGGCTGGTTATGCAGCAGGGGCAGGAGATCGCACTGACTATGAAGGAGTTCGATTTGCTTCTGTTGCTGGCCCGCAACCGGAATATTGCTCTGTACCGGGAGACCATCTACGAATCGGTCTGGGGCGGTGAGTACGAGGGACAGAGCCGCACGATAGACCTGCATGTGCAGCGGCTGAAAAAGAAGCTGGGCTGGAATGAGGAGATTACGGCTGTCTATAAGGTCGGCTACCGTCTGGAGGGAGAGAAACAGGGAAAACGATGACAGGACATGCATGGGGGATGTATGAAAGCTGCGCTTTCAAATCCTCATTGGTGCAGTAACACAGGCACAGCCTGAGTTATGCGGGGGATAGGCATGAGGTTTACAGGAAGGCTTTTTATGTGGATTATGGTGCTGATGACGGCTGCCTCCAGCGCATTCGGCATGTGGATGCTGGATTCCGGTTTCAGCCGGATGCTGCGGCAGGAGCGGCAGCAGGCCAGCCAGGAGATCCTGATGTTCCAGTATTTTCTGGAGGTGGGATATCAGTCCGGCAGCGAGTATGGGGATGTGTATGCACTGCGGAAGGCCATCGAAAGCATAGAGGTCAATGCGGATCGGACGGACAACGGCTGCGTGATATTGGATGATGAGGAGCAATGCTATCTCGGTGAGCAGGAGCTGGAGCGGCTGTCAGCCATGGCGGATATCGACAATATGCGGCAGCTGCGGAATGAATCGGGAGAAAACAATTATGTCTGGCAGATCAGCATGGGCCGGCAGGGGCATGAACTGATCGGCATGTGCGACAGTCTGCTGGGGGAAAAGAGGTATTATCTGCTGGTCAGCCGGAATATTCAGAGTATCTATGACACCCGGGAGACCACGATCCGTCAGTACCGCATCATTTTGCTGGTGCAGCTGGCGGTGGGGGCTGTCTGTGCCTGGCTGCTGGCCCGGTATCTGACCCGTCCGGTGCGGCAGCTGGGAGAGGTGGCAGGCCAGATCGCCGGGGGAGCTTATGACCGTCGTTCGGATTATCACCGCCGAGATGAGGTGGGGGAACTGGCGGAGAGCTTTAATATTATGGCGGATCGTCTGGTGGAGCAGATGCAGGAAAAGGAGCAGGAGGCCCGGCGGCAGGAGGATTTTACGGCGGCCTTTGCCCACGAACTGAAGACGCCTCTTACGTCCATCATCGGCTATTCCCAGATGCTGGACACCATGGAACTGAAACCGGAGGAGCGCCGCATGGCCAGCCACTATATTTTTACTCAGGGAAAACGGCTGGAGCAGCTTTCCCATAAGCTGCTGGAGCTGGTGAGTATGGAAAAACAGGATTTTACCGGCAGACCGGTCAGTGCAAAGGAGTTAGGGAAAGCTCTCTGGACGACCATGCGCCCCATCTGGGAAAGACGCCGGATCCGGGGAAAAATCCGTATGGAACAGGCCATGCTTTGCGGGGATGAGGATCTGCTTCTGTCCCTGCTGTACAACCTGTTGGATAACGCTGCAAAGGCGGTGGAGGACGGCGGACAGATCAGCCTGGAGGGACACTGTGTCGGGGACGGGAGCTGGTACGGCATTCGGATTCGGGATAATGGACGGGGCATTCCCCGGGAGGAGATTTCCCGGATCACGGAGCCCTTTTATATGGTGGATAAATCCCGCTCCCGCAAGGAAGGCGGGGCCGGTCTGGGAATGTCTCTGTGCCGGAAGATTCTGGAGCTCCACGGCGGCAGCTGGAAGATTCAGAGCACCCTGGGTCAGGGAACGGAAATCCTGATCCGGCTGCCTCTGGCTGCCCGGGCGGTCAGGGGGGCTGCCCGGACGGAAGAGACGAACAGGGAGCGGATCTCCCAGCCGAAAGAGACCGATTTGGGTCGGAACGCCGGTTCGAAAGAGAGTACATCGGACAAAGGGGAGGTGCGGGCATGAGGCGATATTGGGGGATCGGACTGACGTTGCTTCTGGTGGCGGGAGCATTGCTTTTGCCCTGGGGCTGGTTTGCGCTGCGGGATGCCTCCACCATGGGAAGCATACACGGTGAGACACTGGATCCGCTGACCGTAACCCAGCTGGACCGCAGCTATGAGAGGAGTATTTACAACCGCCTGAGTGCCTATTTGGAGGCATCAGCAGCGGATGATGTGGTATGCAGCCGGAAGGAGATTGAGCAGGATGAGGAATCTCTTTGGGAGAACATCGGTCAGGCTCAGGAAAGCACACTGCTGATGGCGGCGCAGGCTCTGGGGTATGATTATGGGGTATTTGTGGACAGGCAGGATGTCATAGAGAGCTGTACCCAATATGTGCTGATGAGAAAGTCCGACGGACAGATTCTGTTGGCAGCCAATGATATTCATCTGCTCAGGAAGGACGGCTGTCATACGGAAATGCTGATCGACGGCGTAGACGGCACGGTTTATTATGCAGAATATGAGGAGAACGGGGAATTCTATGAAAAATACGGACTGTCCTCATGGATGGACTGGATAGAGCCACAGGCAGTAGAATGGCTTTGGATGCTCAATGACAGTTATCAGTCAGAGCCGATCAACAGGACAGAAGCCTACTACGATTCCATAAAGGTGAAAGAGAATTTTTCCATAGTCAGCAATACGGAGGAATGGCAGGGCGTTCTGGAGTATACGGATTTCTCTATCCGCATCAGAAAAGAGGAGAATAAGCGAATTTACTGCTGCCTGCTGGCCTTTGGCAGTCTGTCTGACAGCTGGACCATGGAATGGGAGGAGGAGGACGGAAATTTCCGGCTGCGGTTTGGCCTGTATCAGGTGATCCGGAATATCCCGGAGCTGGCGGAGAAAGCAGTATTAACGGATTATTGGAGTCTGACGGGTGAAGAGGAGATAGAAGAGACGCCTTAAGGAGAGGGCAGGCGCAAAGATGGAACGGACAAAAAACAACATACAACGGAGATGAGGATCAGGGACAAGGTATATCCCGGAAAGGGGAAGAAAATATGATTATCGATACTCATGCACATTATGATGATAAAGCATTTGAGGAAGACAGGGAGGAGGTGCTGGAAGATCTGGCGGCACACGGCGTTCACCGGGTGATTAACAGCGGTTCCAGTCTGGAGGCCTGTCGGCAAACCATCGAGCTGATGGAGCGGTATCTTTTTATATATGGCTCCTTAGGGATTTATCCCTCGGATACCGCAGAACTGACGGAGCAGGATATGGATTGGCTGGCCCGGCAGAGCCGTCTGGAAAAATGTGTGGCCATCGGGGAGATCGGCCTGGATTATTACTGGGACGAGCCCCGGCGGGAGCTGCAGAAAAAGTGGTTTGTGCGTCAGCTCCGGCTGGCCCGGGAGGTGGGGCTGCCGGTGGTGATCCACTCCCGGGAGGCTGTGCAGGACACCATAACGCTGATGCGGGAGGAGAGGGCGGAGGAGATCGGGGGCGTGATCCACTGCTATTCCTACAGCAGGGAATCGGCCCGTACTTTTCTGGATATGGGCTTTTATTTCGGAATCGGTGGAGTGGTCACCTTTACCAACGGAAGGAAGCTGAAAGAGGTGGTGGAATATCTGCCCATGGATCGGATCCTGTTGGAGACGGACAGCCCCTATTTAAGCCCGGTTCCCCGCCGGGGCAAGCGCAACGATTCCCGCAACCTCCCCTTTGTGGTGGAGGAGATTGCCCGGATCAAGGGCATATCCGGAGAAGAGGTGGAGCGGATTACCACCGAAAATGCGCTGCGGCTGTATCGGAAGCTACAGGTATAAAAACACCGTTTTTCCGCTTTTTTGCACGATAAGATCGAAGAACGTGCCGGATTGGAGATTTACAGAAGCGGTGCTGCGGGCTATAATGAAATAGATCCTAGGAAAAACGGCCATCACAGAGACGGTGGCAGAATGTGAGGAAGAGTATGTCGTTAGAAGTAAAAGATCTGACTAAGAAATACGGAGAGAAGACGGTGGTGGACGGGCTGTCCTTTACGCTGGAAAAGCCCGGTGTCTATGCGCTGCTGGGAACCAACGGCGCCGGTAAGACCACGTCCATCCGCATGATTCTGGGGATGCTGGCCAGCGACGGCGGGCAGGTGCTGTGGCAGGGGAAACCCATGGATGCCATGCATATGAACGTGGGCTATCTGGCAGAGGAGCGGGGACTGTATCCCAAGTATGAGCTGATGGATCAGCTGCTGTATTTTGCCCGGTTAAAAGGGGTTCCCAGGGAGACGGCCAGAGAGAGAATTGCTTACTGGGCAAAGCGTCTGGAGGTGGAGGAATATCTGTATCCGCCCAAGACAAAGGGCAGAAAAGCGGAGAAGCCCAAGCTGGCAGATCAGCTTTCCAAGGGCAATCAACAGAAGATCCAGCTGATGGCGGCGCTGCTTTCCGAGCCGGAGCTGCTGATCCTGGACGAGCCTCTCAGCGGCCTGGATCCGGTAAACACGGATCTGTTTAAGGGCATTATTCGGGAGGAGATGGAGAAGGGAAAGTATCTGATTATGTCTTCCCACCAGATGGCTACGATCGAGGAGTTCTGCGAGGACATCACGATTCTAAACCGGGGAAAGACTGTGCTGCAGGGCAACCTGAATGAGATCAAGAAAAGCTATGGCCGTGTGAATATGTTTGTCAAGTGCGACCTGCCCTTTGAGGATGTGATTGAAAAGCACCGGCTGCCGGTGATCAATGATACGCCGGACGGAAAGCAGCTGAAAGTGACGGGGGAGGCCCAGGCATTGGCATTCCTGCAGGATCTGTTAAAGGAGCAGCGTCAGGTGGTAAAATTTGAACTGCGGGAGCCTTCCCTGCATGAGATTTTTGTGGAGAAGGTCGGAGCCGTTCAGGAACAGGAAGAAGCCGAAGCTGCGGCAGCAGAGCAGGAAGAGATCGGAGGCAGTCATGAGGAGAAATGAGTATGCCGGCTGGCGGGAGGTATTTATCTTTTCCCTGAAGCAGGAGGTCAAGCAGAAATCCTTTAAAATCCTGCTGATTATGATGTGCCTGATTATTCTGGCAGCCGTACCGGTGAGCACCTGGATGCAGCAGCGGGACCAGAAGGAGCAGGAGAGTGTTACTGCTAAGGGGATCAGCAGTCTGACGGTTTATGACGATACGGGACTGCAGATTGATTACAGTCAGGCTCTGACGGGAGAACGCTATGCCGGGATGGAGGTGGAAACCGCTCCGGCGGAGGATTTAAAGGCGCATGTACAGCGTCTGGAGGAGAGTCAGGGCAGCACTGAGGTCATCGTGCATGTCGGCTATGAGGAGGCGGGGTACTTTAACCTGACCTTTGTCAAAGCGGCGGCTGCGGATTTTAAGGATAATGATTATGATCGGCTGGCCGAGGATTTTGAAAAATTTTTCCGGAGCGCGAAAATCCGTGCGGCAGATGTCAGTCAGGAGCAGCTGGATTTCATCAATCAGCCGGTGGAGACCAAAGTGGAATATACCACGGAAACGGGCGAGATTACCTCCGAGGAAAAGGAGGAAGGCATCTCCATGACTGAGTATTATGTACTGCTGGCGGGAATTGTGATCGTTATGATGTTTGTCAATATGAGCGGCGGTCAGATTGCACTCTCCGTGGTGACGGAGAAGAGTACCAGAGTGGTGGAGTACCTGATGATCAATGTGCGGCCCATGGCCCTGATTGTGGGCAAGATTCTGGCGGCGCTGACCACGGTGCTGATACAGTTTGCCGCCTATGGAATCAGTTATCTGTTCTCCGGCGGGATCAGCGCAGCGCTTTTCGGCGCTGCTTCGGGCAGCGCCGGGCCCCAGGAGACCTCTGCGGTGCTGGAGTTATTGTCCGGCGTCAATGCGGGAAACCTTGGTCTGGCGGCAGTCATGATTTTGATAGGCGTACTGTTTTACAGCATTGTGGCCGGATTGGCCGGCGCCTCTGTCAGCAAGATGGAGGAGATGCCAGAGGGCTTAAAGCTTTACCAGATGACCATGATGATCGGTACCTATGTGGGAATCATTCTGTGTGTTATGCAGATGCTGGGGAATGTCAGCGACATAGCGGTAAATATTTGCTGTATTCTGCCCCTGTCCGCTCCCTTTGTGGTGCCGACCAATCTGCTGCTGGGCAAGGTAGGCATGGGGACGGCGGTCATAAGTCTGGCGGTACTGGCTTTGTGTACGGCAGCGCTGTTTTCCTTTACGGCCAAGGTGTATGAGTCCATGATTTTTTATAACGGTAATGTGTTAAAGCTTAAGGATATTCTGCAGATTGCAAAGAACCGCAGGATGGCGGCGGCTCCCCAGAGGACAGCTGCTGCTCCGGGAAAGGAGGAGCACCATGAATAAAGGAATGTTCAGCGGATGGCGGGATGTATTCTCCTTTACGTTCAAACAGGCTACCGGGAAAAAGTTCCGGCATCTCAGTATCGGGATTGCTGTGCTGATGCTGGCAATCGGTCTGGCGGTTTCTACGATCATGGCCTGCGTCCAGCAGAAGCAGGACGGAAAACAGTCCCCCATTCAGCAGGTTTATGTGGCGGATGAGAGCGGCCTGGAGATATTGTATCTGGAGGGCTTTACCCAGCAATATGCGGAAGATTTTCCCGATGTGACGTTCGCAGAGGCGGAGCAGTCGGTCGAGCAGCTGGCGGCGGAAAAGGGAGAGCAGGAGCCCCATGCGGTGATTCTGAAAATCAGCCGGACCCAGGAGGGGTATCTGCTGACGGCCATACTGCCCTACGGAAGTGAGATTACAGAGGGTGATGCAGAGGATCTGTGCGAAGCTTTTTCAGATACCATGGAGCAGAGCAAGCTGCTGTCCTCCGGCATTCCGGTGGAGAAGCTGGTGCTGGCCATGAGCGGTGTGTCTGTGAGCCGACTGGATGCGGGGGAAGAGGAGCGCAGTCTGGGCGAGGAGCTGGTATCCATGTTTTTGCCTATGCTCCTCATGTTTCTGATGTATTTTATGACGCTGATATACGGTATGAGTATCGGCAATATTGTCAGTGTGGAAAAATCTTCCAAGCTGATGGAGATGATGCTGACACTGACCAGACCCTACGGACTGATTTTCGGCAAGGTGCTGGCAATGACGGTGGCGGCCATCGGACAGATCCTGCTGTGGATCGTCAACCTGACAGGAGGTTTTTTCCTGGGGCATTATCTGGCGGAGGAATTGATCTATGCGGATTATCACAATGTGATTTTGGAGGTCTTTGTCCTGCTGCAGGAGCAGGGAGGCAGCACTGCCTTCACGCCGGGCGCCATGGCGCTGGCGGTATTTGTGATCTGTCTGTCCTTCCTGTTTTACTGTATGCTGGCAGGACTGGTGGCTTCCTTTGCCGAAAAGGCGGAGGAGCTGGGGCAGGTTATGGTCTATTATCAGCTGACCATGATAGCCGGATTTTTCGGGGCTTATCTGCTGCCCCTGAGTGAGAAGCCCTGGCTCAATACGATTCTGCGGATCGTGCCTATTACCAGTGCCTATCTGCTGCCGGGGGATATCCTGGTGGGCAATATCTCTGTGCCGGAGGGGCTGCTGTATGTGCTGATTCTGACGGCCTTTACGGCGCTGCTGGTGGTATGCACTGGCAAGGTGTACCGCAATCAGCTGTTCTATCGGGGCAAGAGCCTGAAGGAGAGATTCCGGCGCAGGCAACCAGTTAGAGAATGATTACGGAAAGGCTCAGGACTTGGCGAAGATTAACCGGAAAGCAGGATTTAGATCAAGAAACAAAGACTGGGGGAAAGTATGGACATATTGAATCAGATTTGTCTATGGATCGTCATCGGGATCACAGCGGCGGCCGTCATACACTGGCTGCGCAGAAGATATCCGGCATCGGGCCGGGCAATACAGGAGCCTGGCAGCGGGAGGGAAAAGGCAGAAGCCCGGGAGCGGGGTGAGGCAGAGCAGGAAAGAACCTCCAGGGGTCTGTACCCGGCGGTGCTGCTGACCCTGTACGGTCTGATTGCCATCCGCAGCATCGGCTTCGGCAGTATCCCCGGGGGCTTTAATCAGGACGGCGCTATGGGGGCGGTGGATGCACTGGCTCTGGCGACCTACGGCACGGACCGTTTCGGAAACTGGCTGCCTGCGCATTTCGAGGCGTGGGGCTTTGGACAGATGAGTGTGCTGCTGTCCTATCTGACGGTTCCCTTTATCCGGCTGTGGGGCTTAAACGCTGTCACGGCACGGCTGCCCGTGCTGTTGGCCAGTATCGCCGGTGCGGGGGCTCTGTACGGTCTGGTGCGGGATATTGCGGGCCGCAAGGCTGCCGCAGTCACACTGCTGTGCGTAGCCATCTGCCCCTGGCATTTTATGCAGAGCCGCTGGGCGCTGGACTGCAATCTCTTTCCCCATATGTTTATTCTGGGGTTGTTCTTTTTAAACAAGGGTCTGCAAAAGAAGCGGTATCTGTATCTCTCCATGGTATTTTTCGCCCTGTGCATGTATTCCTACGGCGTTTCCTTTTATATGGTGCCGGTCTTTCTGCTGGTAAGCAGTATCGTGCTTCTGATTGCCCATAGGGTGAACTGGAAACAGGTATTACTGGCAGCAGCGGTCTATTTTGGCCTGTCCTGGCCGATCTACGGCACAATGCTGATTAATTTCATGGGCTGGGAGACGGTGAGTCTCCCCTTTACCACCATGGCGTATTTCCCGGACAGCATCCGCTCCAACGATATTATCTTTTTCTCCGAGCATCCGCTCCGGCAGCTGATTGACAATGCGGCGACCCTATGGCAGCAGGTATTTTTGCAGAAGCCCGATCTGATCTGGAACGCCATAGATGAGTTCGGGACGATATATCTCTGCTCCATGCCCTTGGTGCTGGCGGGTGCGGGGATTACGGTCTTTCGAGCGATCAGGGAAGGGAAGGATCGCCGGATGCCCTATATATTGCTGCTGATCTATTGGGGAACCTCCCTGCTGACGGGGCTTTTTATCAATGATGTAAATATCAACCGGATCAATATTATTTTTTACTGCCATATCGCCTTTGCGGGGATTGCCGTCCATGCGATTGTGAAGGAATGGAAACAGCTGGCGGTGGGGCTGGCCGTGATCTATGGACTGCTGTCGATCCTGTTCTTTCACCGGTATTTCACGGACTGGGCCCAGGAAATGCAGAACCGGTTTTTTGCGGACTTTATCGAGGCGGTGGAATATGCGGGAGAGCTGGAGGGGGATTATTACTATATCACCCCGGATTCCCAGTTTGACGGTGCCTGGTATGTGAGCCAGATCCTGACCATGTTTGCTCTGCAGATGGATGCAGAATATTATCAGGGTAAAACCGATGTGTTCCGGGGAGCGGAGATCTCCTATGCGGATCGCTACCATTTCAGCAATGCCGAGGGGGAGCTGATCCAGGATAACTGCGATATTGTCTATGTGGTCAGGGCTGACCGGATCGGTGACTATGATCCGGATCGGTTTGCGATAAAGCAGTTCGGCAATTACTATGTGGCGGTGCCCTGGGCCTATGCGGAGTGATCATCGTGCGGATCTGTACGGTCTGAAAACAGAGTTAATGCAGGACTGCTTCGGCAGTCCTCTTTTGCTGTTTTTCTATTGACAAAATGTAAATAATGTATATATCATATATATACAATCAGAAATGAGGCAAAGGATGGATATTATTATTTCTAACAATTCGGACAGCCCGATTTACGAGCAGATCGAAGAGCAGATCAAGGCGCTGATCATCCGGGGAGAGCTCAAAGAGGGAGAAGCGCTTCCCTCCATGCGCTTGTTGGCGAAGGAATTGCGGATCAGCATAATCACTACAAAGCGGGCCTATGAGGAGCTGGAGAAAGAAGGGTATATCGAGTCCTACACGGGCAGGGGAAGCTTTGTAAAGAGCATCAGTCTGGAGAGAGTGAGAGAGGCTGCGCTCTACGAGATTGAGGAGCTTATGGGGCAGGCGGCAGATCGGGCCCGGCTGGCAGGAATCTCGCTGGAGGAATTGGAGGAGCGCCTGCGGATTCTGTATGAGGAAAAGAGGCCGGAGGACGAGAAATGAATGAGTTCGCCAGAGTATTGGAGGGAGACAGAGATGGAGCATGTGCTGGAACTTAAGGAAGTAAGCAAGGATTACGGGGATTTCAAGCTGGATCAGGTGAGCTTTGCCGTGCCCGAGGGCTGCATCTGCGGCTTTATCGGACAGAATGGAGCAGGAAAAACCACGACCATTCAGCTGATTCTGGACAGCATCCGGCGTGACGGCGGGGAGATCACCGTCTTTGGAAGGGATATGCGAAAGGAGGGAGCGGCCCTGAAGGAGGATATCGGTGTTGTGTTTGATGAGATGGGATTCCATGACTTTATGACACCGAATGACATCAACCGTATGATGAAAAATGTTTACCGGAATTGGGAGGAAGAGACCTTCTTTGACTATCTGAAACGGTTTTCCCTGCCGGGAAAGAAGAAATGTGGGTCTTTCTCCAGAGGGATGCAGATGAAGCTGCAGATTGCGGCGGCATTGTCCCACAGGGCCCGGCTTCTGCTGATGGATGAGCCTACAAGCGGTCTGGATCCGATTGTGCGCAATGAGATACTGGAAATTTTTCAGGAATATGTGATGGAGGAAAACCATACGGTGCTGCTGTCCTCCCATATTACCGGCGATATTGAGAGAATTGCGGATATGATAGCCTTTATTGACCGTGGGAAAATTGTTTTGTGCGGCAGCAAGGATGAGATCCTGGAAAAGCACGGGCTGCTGAAATGCAGAAAAGCGGAGCTGGAGCAGCTGGATCCGGCGGATATCATTTCGACAAGGAGCTACGCTTATGGGGTGGAGGCACTGGTAAAAGACCGGGAGAAATGTGCACGGAAATATTCCCCTATGCTGGTGGAACAGACCACTCTGGAAGAAATCATGATTTTTTATGTGAACCGCAAAAGGAAGGAGGCGGGAGCTTGAGAGGGCTGATTATCAAAGATTTTTACTGTCTGCGGAAAAGCCTGAAGACCTTTATCCTGGTGGCGGCAGGGGTGATCATGACTGCAGTTATGTTTGTGCTCAGCTGCCGGTCCGGCAATCTTGCGGCGGCAAGGACAGAGATCGGGCTGGAGGATCCGGCGATGGCAGATATGCTGGAGCAGGCATCGGAGCTTGTGATCTGGTTTATGCTGCTGATTCCCATAGCTTTTCTTGGGAATCTGGCGGAATGCTTTAAGGAGGATGCGAGAGTCGGCTTTCGGAAAATACTGTCCGCCATGCCGCTCAGCCCATGGGAAATGGTAGGAAGCCGGTATCTGACGTGTCTGCTGTTTGCAGCGGTCAGTATGGGGGTGTCCGCCGTGGCAGCGGTTTTTATCTCCTCAGTGGAAGACAGCTATCTGTTTGGAAAATTGTTTGCCCTGATTCTGACCTTTGGCGCAGGTTTTCTGATTTATATGAGTTTGAGCATGTTCCTGATTTATTTTCTGGGATCGTGCCGGGCAGATCTCATACAGATTATTCCCCTAGTACTTCTCTATATGGCGGCAGGAGTCAGCCTGATGCTCCGTGTCCGCAAGATGGCAGACGAGGAAGCGGCTTGGTACGGCAAACAGCTCGTCTTCAAGCTGCGGGATATGTTGGAGCATGGATATTGGGTGCTGTTTTTGCTGGCGGCATGCTGCATGGCCTTATCTTATCTGGGCAGCGTGGCTGTGGTGAAGCGACGGAAAGGGGGATTATGATGGGGGGACTGCTTTATCAGGATTTTGTAGCTGTCTGCGGAAAACGAATAGCGGCAGGTCTGCTGTTGATTACCTTGCTGCTTCTGCTGTTTTCCGCAGGAGCCCGGTCAGAGGAGGGGATACTCATTGTGGGAGCCGTGGGGATCTGTGTCTCGCTGCTTCTTCCGCTGACGGTTCCTCTGTTTTTGGAAAGCGCAATCTTTACAGCGGATGCAGGAAAAAAGAAAAAGGCGTATCTGCTCAGTCTTCCTGTGAGCAGAAGGCAGTACATAGCATCGAAATACCTGTTTATCGGGATCGCCTATTATGTGGTCCTGTCGGTTACTGCTCTTTGGGGAATATTTGTAAGCAGCGCTATGGAACAGGTACTTAAGGATACTCCTCTGACGGAACTGTTTAGCCTGATACCGCTGTATATTTATGTGTGTCTGGTTCTGTCGGCACTGGAGCTGCCCTTTTTTGCGGTGCTGGGAGTAAGAGCGGGAAATGCGCTGAAGCAGGGGATTCTTATGATCCTTTTCTTTCTGACGGCTGCCTATCTGTTGTTTGGGGATCTGGATATTTCGGAGAAATATCATTTGATGGGGCTGACCGCTTATATGCAGGAGCATATGGAAATAGCCCTGTTGCTGCAGACCCTTGGTCCGGTGGCGGCAATACTTGGTTATTATCTGTCTTACCGGACTGCCGCAGCGCTATCCGCCAGAAAGGAGCCGGGAGATGAAGAATAAACTGGCAGTGAAAAGACTGATACTTTATCTGATTTTCAGCTTTCTTCCGGTATGGATTCCCACTATCGCATTTACGGCAGGCGGGGGAGCCTATGAATCCCGGACCATGTATATCATTCTGGCATGCAGTATGCTGTGCCCATCCGTGGGAATGCTGCTGACACGGTGGATTACCCGGGAGGGCTTTCCGATGAAGGGAAAGGGGTCTCTGGGACTGGGAATTTCTTTTGCAGACAGAAAATGGGTGTGGTATCCGGCAGCAGTTGTCCTCCCCACGATTTATCTTGAAGCAGGGTATGGACTGTTTTATCTGCTTTACCCGGAGAGCTTTAATCCGGCTCTGCTGGAGGGAACAGGGATCCCGGCGAATGCACTCTGGATGTATCCTGTGGCCACAATAATCAATACCTGCGCGTTATCCGTCGGGGCACTGGGTGAGGAGGCCGGCTGGCGGGGGTATATGATGCCGAAGCTGGAGGAATTGTTCGGAATCAGAAAAGCAGCTTTGATAGGAGGGCTGATCTGGGGCATATGGCATTTCCCTGCAATTTCGGCAGGGCATGGTTTCGGAAGCAATTACTGGGGAGAACCCTGGAGCGGCTTTCTGGTATTTACGCTTATGACCATAGCGATTGGCACTGTCATGACATATCTTACCCAAAAGAGCGGCAGCGTATGGCCTGCTGTTTTTCTGCATGCGGTGAATAACGGCAGAGGCAGCATCCTAGGCCTTTGCTTTGACGGAGAAAAGCTTACGGGCTTTGCGGCAGAGGCGCCGGCAGCAGAGTTTATACAGGAGATTCCTCTGTTGCTGCTGGGAGTGACGGCGTTTCTTCTGCTTGGCAGGAAGAAGAAAGCATAAAAGTCTCTTTGCGGCAGGAGGTCAGCAGGCTGGAGCAGAAACTGCCCGGAAATGCAGATACACATTGTATTTCCGGGCAGTTTTGTATATAATAATTGTATTGCATCCGAATTCCCGTGTTAGTCCTGGCGCGGGAAATGGGGCGGAGCGTGGGAGGAACGGAAAATGATACTGGCGATTGACATGGGAAATACCAATATTGTGATTGGCTGCATAGATGATGAAAAAACCTGCTTTGTAGAGAGGCTGTCAACGGACAAATCCAAGACTGCTTTGGAGTATGCCATGGGCTTTAAGACGGTGCTGGAGCTGTACGCCATTGATACCCATGAGATTGACGGCGCCATTATTTCGTCAGTGGTTCCGCCCCTTCTGAATGTGCTCTGTGAGGCGGTGTTCAAAATCACGGGAAAGCAGCCCAAGGTGGTAGGGCCGGGGCTGAAAACAGGCCTGAATATCAGGATGGATAATCCCAAGTCCGTGGGAAGCGATATGATCGTGGATGCTGTGGCGGCTATCAAGGAGTACGGGGCTCCGCTGATTATCATTGATATGGGAACAGCCACCACCCTTTCCGTGGTGGATCAGGGCAGGAATTATGTGGGCGGCGCAATCATGCCCGGCGTGAGACTTTCCATGGAGGCGCTGGCTTCCAATGCCGCCCAGCTCTACCGTGTCAGTCTGGAGAAGCCCAGGAGGGCAGTGGGAAAGAACACCATTGACTGTATGAAGAGCGGGCTTCTGCTGGGAACGGCGTGTTCCATAGACGGCATGATCGACCGGATAGAGGAGGAGCTGGGCTGCCGGACCACGGTGGTTGCCACAGGAGGACTCTCCAAGGTGGTGATTCCCCTCTGCCGGCATGAGATCATCGTGGAGGATGATCTGCTGCTGAAGGGACTGAAAATCATTTATGACAGGAACTGTGAGGGATAGGAGGCGCTTTAAGAGACGTCAGAGAAAAACCATGATTACCTGCTTTTGAAACAGGAATATTTCCGGCGAGAATATTCCTGTTTTTTTAATGCAGTGAGTTTTAATAAAAATTTAGTTACTATTTACAGCCCCTCCACGCTGCATTCGCAAAACCCGCTGCTGCGCAGCTATTTGTGTCTGCTATCGCAGCCGTGTTTTGCTTATTGGGTGGAGGTTCCTGCTTCGCAGTCAGATTTGGAACAAATTTATCGAAAATCAATAAAAATGTATTGACATTCAATCTGATTGGTGGTAATTTATGGTTACAAAGGACAGAAGAGGGAAAGGACAGGAGAAATGAAAAAGGACACGGTGATCAGGATTACAAAATATCTGGTGGATTTTATGTTTGCGGCGGGCATTCTGGTGACGCTGACCCTGCCCCTGAGTGTCAGGTGGATTGGGAAGTACCTGACCAGGGTGGAAGAGAACTACGGGGAAATCGTGACGATTTATTTTGTGCTGGGGATTCTGGCGCTGGCCATTGTCTGGGAGCTGAGGAAGATGTTTCAGACCGTACTGGCAAAGAAATGCTTTGTGCGGGAGAATGTAGCCAGTTTAAAGCATATGAGCTATTACAGCGGTCTGATCGTACTGATGTCCGTGGTGCGCAGCATTGTCTATACCACGGTGGCCATGCTGGTGATCATTCTGGTGTTTGTGATTGCCGGGCTGTTCTGCCAGGTGCTGGCGCAGATCTTTGACGAGGCGATCAGCTATAAGGAAGAGAACGATCTGACCGTCTAGCGGTGATCGGAAAGCATTGCAGAGCCGGGGACGCCCGGACTGCTTGAGATAGAGCCGTGCGAAGGCATGGCAGCAGGCAAAGGTGTGAGAAATTATGGCAATTATAATTAATCTGGATGTGATGATGGCAAAGCGAAAAAAGGGATTGACGGAGTTGGCAGGAGAGGTAGATATCACTCTGGCCAATCTGTCCATACTGAAAAATAACAAGGCCAAGGCAGTGCGCCTGACCACGCTGGATGCCATCTGCAAGGCGCTGAACTGTCAGCCGGGAGATATTCTGGAATATGTGGAGGATGAAGAAAGCCCGGAGGAAAAGTAGATTCGTATAAATGTGAGGACGCTAAGCAGCCGGATATGTATCACGAGGAATGTGTGCTGTGAGGAAATCAGCGAAATTTTAAATAGTAAAGGAGTAATGATCATGGAGAATAAACAAAACAATACCTGGCAGGAACCGGTAGACGGCAGTATGCCGAAGCAGAATCCACTGCCAAACACGTCGTCAGTACCCAGACCCGCCCCGGGGCCTTTCCCGGTATATTCCCAGCCGGGAGGGCCCATGCCGGCCGCTCAGCCGACGAAGAAGCCGGACACGGAACAGACAAAGCTGATGAAGGAGAATTTTCAGATTTTCGGGT
>CAZFYD010000042.1:12571-18117 GCA_964523315.1 uncultured Acetatifactor sp. | reverse complement strand
AAGTAAGTATCCCCAGCGATACCGCATCACGGATGATGCGCAATCAAAACAGGCGCACAGAGCGCCGGAAAGAAGGTTCATATGAATGTAAACGGAGTTACATCAACACAGACCGCCTACAGCAGCTACACTTCTGCTGTAAAGGAAACCACGGCCGCTGAGACCTCACAGAGCACCACTTCCCAGGAAGAGACCGGTGTGGTATACGAGCACTCCAGCGAGTCCGCTTCTTCCACAAAGAAGATCTACACCCCCAACACCAATCTGGTAAATCAGCTGAAAGCAGACGCAGAGGCACGTACCTCCCAGCTGAGAAGTCTGGTAGAGCAGATGATGACCAAGCAGTCCACCGCATACGGGCAGGCCAACAACATCTGGCAGTTCCTGAAGAGCGGCAATTACAAGGTGGATGCAGCTACCCAGCTGCAGGCCCAGAAGGATATTTCCGAGGATGGCTACTGGGGCGTAAAACAGACCTCCGAGAGGATCTTAAGCTTCGCCACTGCCCTGACCGGCGGCGATCCGGATAAGATCGAGGAAATGCGTGCCGCTTTTGAAAAGGGTTATAAGCAGGCAGAAAAGACCTGGGGCGGTTCTCTCCCCTCTATCTGTCAGGAGACCTACAATGCTGTGTTTGCTGGCTTTGACAAGATGGCTGAGGAAGCCGGCATCAAGACGGAATAAAACGTTGGAAACATAGGGAAAAGACGGAAGGCCCATGACAGGCTTTCCGTCTTTTCTTTATGTTTCCGTATCCAATGCGGCAGGGTCAGATTCCTCCCTTGACCACCAGGAGCTTCTGTCCCGGCGTCAGCTCATCGCCGGATAATTCATTCAGTTCCCGCAGCCGGTCCACCGGCAGATAATATCGCTTGCCGATATTCCACAGATTATCCCCGGGCTTTACCACATAGATGGTCATACCGGGCAGAGTGCCCAGCTTATGAGTGTCCAGCGGTGCTGTCAGCACATCGCCGATCAGCTCCAGCTGCATATTTCGGAATGCGATGGTGCCGAATACCAGCACCGCCTTCACATCCATCTCCTCCCCGTCCAGCATGGTCGCCTGCAGCTGCTCCACACTGCAGCGGACATCGCAGATATCCTCTTTTTCAAGATCGGGAATCTCCAGGGTATAATGATAGGGGATCTGCGCCATGGTAGACGCATAGGGCATATCGTCCGCACCGGTAATATACAGTACCTTGACCTGCAGACTTCCCCACAGCTCCAGGCCCGCCTCCGTCACCTCCTGCCGGTCAGGCTGCACCATTCCCTGGCTGTGCAGCAGCTGCAGGATACCCGCCTCTCTTTTCTGGATACGAATGTGGTCATTTACCTTCATCTTTCCGTTTACCCGGGACAGCAGCCTGCGCAGGGACGCCGGCTTGCTGATGGCGGTCAGCTCCTTCGTCACACCGTAAATATCCGTAATCAGTTCCGTCTGTTCCTCTTCATAAAGGCGGATACCGATATCCAGCGCCACCTCCAGACCGATGACCCGCTCCTCCCCATCCAGATCCGGGCGGATATCCAGCTCCTGCTGGCTCATGACGCATTGAATGTCGGGGATCATCACATCCTTGCTGCCGTGGCAGTCTATCACGCCGCTGAAAGGCAGGGTAGTTTCAAAAGAACGCACCGGATGTTCCTCCCCCTCTCCCTCATACAGCAGGAACAAATGCACGTCTCCCTGCAGGGAAAGCTTCTCCTCCAGGGGCTTACACTCCACATCATTCAATGTCACGCTGCTCCACAGAATCTGGAACATATTGGGATAATTGGCCGGCAGCGTGATCTCTTCCTTTACCCGAAAAATATCGTTTTTGCAGATGGCGATCTGGGCCGCCTCCACCAGGCTGCGGCGGTACTCCGCCCCGTCCTCCCCGTAAAGCCCGATGGGTGCCTCCTCATCGTAAAGCTCCTGCACCTGGGCAGAAATGGTCAGCACTGCCTGGACGCTGAGCTTGCGGGAGTTGATAATGCCCGTGCTGAGATCCTCCAGCGTATTCTGCACCTGCACCAGGTCGCTGCTCTGAACTCCCTGCATATTGATCTTTTCCTCAAAAGGAAGCTTTCCGTCCAGCGTCACCAGGCCGCAGCCCTCCTCCTGGGTATGATAAAGGACAGCAAAGCACAGCCTTCCCCTCACCTGCACATAATCTGTGCAGGGCTTTACCTCATCGATCATCACGGACGCCTGGTCAAAGCACAGGCTGCTCACGTCCGGTTTTTGATCCGGGATATTTATATCCTCTTCCAAGGTGATCTGGGACACTGCCTGGGCCCTGATGCGATCCATATGTATATTTTTCTTAATCAGCTCCACAAAAAACTACCTCCTAAGTTTACTTATTAGTATATCTATGAAGGCAGTTTGCATTTTATGTCTGCGTTTTATATCTGTACCTTGCCGAATCCGGTCAGCTTATATCCGCTTCCCGGGCATTACTCCACTGCACCGATTAGATCCGTGATGTTCTCCACATGATAGGCGCGCATATAGTCCTCAATCCCCTCTGCCACCTTAACTGTGGTATAGGGATCCACAAAATTCATGGCCCCTACGCTGACCGCCGTGGCTCCCGCCAGGATGAACTCGATGGCGTCCTCCGCCGTGGCGATGCCGCCCATACCGATCACCGGGATCTGCACCGCATGGGCAGCCTGGTATACCATCCGCACCGCCACCGGCTTGATGGCAGGGCCGCTCATACCGCCGGTCTTGTTTGCCAGGGCAAATCTGCGGCGATGAATATCAATCTTCATACCGGTGATGGTATTGATCAGAGACAGGGCGTCCGCACCGGCAGCCTCCGCCGCCCGGGCCATCTCCGCAATATCCGTTACATTGGGGCTGAGCTTCATGATAATGGGCTGTCTGGCCTTCTTCTTGATTTCCTCCGTGATCCGGTACAGAGCGTCCGCCTTCTGCCCGAAGGCAATGGCCCCCTCCTTCACATTGGGGCAGGACACATTGATCTCCAGCATGTCCACAGCGGGCTCATCACCCAGCTTTTCCACCACCTCCAGATAATCCTCCACGGTTTTTCCACAAACATTCACAATGATCCGGGTGTCATACTGCTTCAGGAAAGGAATATCCCGCTCCATAAACACATCGATACCGGGATTCTGCAGACCGATGGCATTCAGCATCCCTCCATAGACCTCCGCCACCCGGGGCGTGGGGTTGCCGGGCCAGGGAACGTTGGCTACCCCCTTGGTGACTACTGCCCCCAGACGGTTTAAATCCACAAATTCCCCGTATTCCATCCCGGAGCCGAAGGTCCCGGAACCGGTCATTACCGGGTTTTTCAGCGTTACTCCCGCAAGCGTTACCTGTGTATTCATCAGATCTCCACCTCCTCGGCATCAAACACCGGTCCGTCCGTACAGATCCGGGCATTGTGTACATGGGAGTGGGCATCCATCTCTTTGGTCTTCACCACACAGCCCAGGCATGCGCCCACGCCGCAGGCCATATGCTCCTCCAGAGAGAGATAGGCTTTCATTCCCCGTTGCCGGGCATACTGCTTGATAGCCCGCAGCATGGGCATGGGGCCGCAGGCATAGATCACATCGGCCTCCAGGGCATTCTCCGCAATGGCATCCAGCACATTACCCTTAGTCCCCACACTGCCATCCTCGGTGGCCACATAGACTCCCGCATACCGCTCAAAATCCTCTTTCAGAAACAGGCTGCCGTCCCGATAGCCCAGGATAACAGACTTGTCCGCCTCCAGCTCCTTTGCCAGCTGCAGGATCGGCGGCACGCCTATGCCGCCGCCCATGAGAAGGCAGCGCCTGCCCTTTCCCTCCTCCAGGGGGAAGCCGTTGCCCAACACACCCAGGACGGCCGCCTGGTCCCCGGGCTTTAAGGCGGAGAATTCCGCCGTACCCTGTCCGGCAATACGATAGACAATACGCAGCGCCGTCTTCTCTGCATTGACCTCACAGATACTGATAGGCCTGGGCAGAAGAGTTGCGGCATTTTTCGGATACACACCGATAAACTGTCCGGGCCTTGCCGAAGCGGCCAGGGAGGTCTCCAGCCACAGATCATAAATGCGGGGAGCAATCTTGCGCTGGGAGATTACCTGCGCCATGGTTTTTTCTTTCATAGATATAATCCTTTCTGTTCTTCATCGGATATTTTCTCCGGCAGATCGTTTCGATTCGTAGATAATTTTTCCATCGCAGATCGTGGTACGCACCACACCATGCAATTCCCATCCGGTAAAAGGGCTGTTCGCGGATTTGGAGACATATTCGGTAAAGGTCTGCCGGGCCGACGTATCCACCAGGATGATATCCGCCGGGCCGCCTGCCGCCAGATAGCCCGCATCCAGATGATACATGGACGCCGGGTTAGCACTCATCTTCTCCAGCACGCTCTTCATCGTCAGATAGCCGCCGTTTACCAGCTCTGTTATCGCCAGAGGCAGCGCCGTCTCCAGACCGATGATGCCGCTGGGCGCTTTCGTGATGTCCCGGGCCTTTTCCTCCGCTGTATGGGGAGCATGATCCGTAGCGATCAGATCGATGGTACCGTCCACCAGGCCCCGGATGATTGCCTGCCGGTCTGCCTCCTCCCGCAGAGGAGGGTTCATCTTCGCCAGAGTGCCGTACTCTATAGCCGCTTCCTCCGTCAGGGTAAAATGATGGGGCGTGGCTTCCGCATGAATATTCCGGCCCTTTTTCCTGGCCTGCCGCACCAGTTCCACCGCCTCCCGGCTGCTGATATGCTGGATATCCACACAGGCCCCTGTCTCCAGAGCGATCTGCAGATCACGCTCCACCATCGTGATCTCCGCCTCTCTGGGGGAACCGCCGATGCCATAATGGGCACTGGCTTTCCCTCTGTTGATGCCGTTATCAGCGATCAGCGCCGGATCCTCCTCATGAAAGCTGATGGGCATGTCCAGCCGTGCCGCCTTCTCCATGGCGGCACGGACCGTCTCCGGATCCATGATCGGGATCCCGTCATCGGTAAAGCCCACCGCGCCGGCTGCCCCCAGAGCATCCATGTCCACCAGTTCCCGCCCCTTCATTCCCCGGGTCACATTGGCGCAGGTCTCCACATGGATATCCGTAGTCCTGCCCTTATCCAGCACATACCGCAGCGTCTCCTCCGTGTCCACCGTAGGGTTGGTATTGGCCATCAGCACTACGGTGGTCACACCGCCTCTGGCGGCCGCCCGGGCGCCGGTCAGAATATCCTCCTTGTGGGTAAAGCCGGGATCTCGGAAATGCACATGCACATCCACCAGTCCCGGCGCCACCAGCAGCCCCTCGGCATTGATTACCTGACATTTTTTCAGCTCCGCTGCCGTCATTTCCTGCCGCAGCCTTCTATCGATCCTTCTAATCCTTTTTCCCTCCGTCAGAATATCGTAATTCCCCTCCCGGCCTGACTTGGGATCAATCATATAACCATTCTCTATCAGTAACATGATCCGCCTCCTGTCACTTACCTTATTTTTATCAGTGTAGCATGTTTTGCGGCGGTTGGAAAGAGGGAAAGTACTGACGTGTGAACTGTT
>CAZFYD010000042.1:0-12471 GCA_964523315.1 uncultured Acetatifactor sp. | reverse complement strand
CTGACGTGTGAACTGTTACTTGCAGATCACCGGCAGATCCAGATACTCTGTCTTGATCACAATATAGGGAAAGGAAGGCGTCTTATTGCCCTTTTCAGACACATCCGGGCCCAACAGGGTGGTCTGGACAAAGACTGCCTCCTCCGTCAGATAGAGTTCATCCACAGTAATACTGTAGCCTCCCGTATCCTGCTGCCCATATCCCACGCATATGTACAGGTTTTTATTGTCGGAATAAGTCATCTTAAAGGCATCCGCCTTGCGCTCCTCAATCATTGCCGCCAACTCCTGGGGCACCATTTCCTCCCCCAATACGGTAAAATCCAGATCCCGGAGCTTTACTTCCTCCGTACTCATCAGACTGCAGCCGCAAAGGCCGCATAAGCTACCCAGGCAGAGCAGCGCTGCCAGAATGCGCACTCCTTTCTTTAAGATAAAATGTTTCATATTTCACCCTTTATGTCCAAATCGTTTTGATTTATCATATGTACATCACTTCCAAAATATGTTATAATGCATTACAGTTCAGCCGTTCCGCAGGTGCGGCTGAACCAGAACATAAATCGCAATATCTTCCGGAGGACTTATGATTAGACTGATACTCGTACTGCTGCTGGTAGTTTTATTTCTGATATTATCCATGCCCCTGATGCTGATTGAGTGGATCATCGGCAAATTCAATCAGCCGGTAAAGGATAAGAGCTCTCTGGCCATTGTCAACTGGGCTTTTCGCCGGATCATCCGCATATCCGGCACCAGGGTCATCGTCAAGGGCGAAGAAAACGTCCCCAAGGACACTGCTGTCCTGTATGTGGGCAATCATCGCAGCTACTTTGATATCATCCTGACCTATGTGCGTGTGCCCCGGCCCACCGGCTATGTGGCAAAGCTGGAAATGAAGAGGATCCCTCTGCTGAACGTCTGGATGTACCATCTGCACTGCCTGTTCCTGGATCGGAACAATATCCGGGAGGGATTAAAAACCATCCTGAAGGGTGTGGAGAAGGCCAGATCCGGCATCTCCATCTGCATCTTCCCGGAGGGTACCCGCAACCGCACAGGGCAGGACTTCCTTCCCTTTCATGAGGGAAGCTTCAAGATCGCCGAAAAAGCGGATGTTCCCGTGGTCCCCATCACCCTGGCGGGCACGAGCGGGATCTTTGAGGACCATATACCCTTTATCCGAAAGCAGACGGTGATCATCGAATACGGCAAACCCATAGAGATCAAGTCCCTGGATAAGGATACCCGAAAGAACCTGGGAGGCTATGTGCAGGGGATTATGGCTGAGACCTACCACCGCAACCTGGCGGAGCTGGAACAGATCAAAAAAGTATAGCAGAAAGCTGGAATTTTACAGCTTGCTGCCCTTTGCTCCCCTGCTGCCGCCCAGCTTCACGCCGGCCAGCACGTTGGTCTCAAAGGAGAAGGTGAGCTTTTCATTTTCCCGGAAGCGTTTCAGTGCCAGCTGGATCATGCGGTCCAGCAGCTGTGTATATTTCAGCCCTACAGGCTCCCAGAGATAGAAGGAGAGGGAACCGGGGATCGTGTTGATCTCATTTAAATATACCTTATCGGTTTCCTTATCGATCATGAAGTCGATGCGGGCCACGCCGCTGCAGCCCAGACACTGAAAGGCCTTCACCGCCATCTGCCGGATCTCCTCCCGGCGCTCGGGGCTGATATGAGCCGGGATCGCACGGCTTAAGCTGGCCATGCCCTTAGAACCGCCCTTGCTCTTGCCTCCCTTAGTGTATTTGTCCTCATAGGTCAGAATCTCCTCCGCATTCAGCGGCTCCTCACACTCGGAGGCCTCTGCCTCCAGCTCATCCCCCAGCACCGCACAGTTAATCTCCTTCAGCTGGCTGATGGCAGGCTCCACTAACACCTTCTGGGCAAAGGTAAAGGCCAGATTCAGCGCCTCTTTTAGGCTGTCCCTGTCGGAAGCCTTGCTGATACCCACGCTGGAGCCCAGATTGATGGGCTTTACAATCACCGGATAGGCGAACCTTTCCTCGATCCGTCCCGGCAGCTTCTCCACATCCTGATAGTCCGCCAGATTATAGCAGACGCAGTCCAGCACCGGGATGCCGTTGTCCTTAAACACGGTCTTCATCACATACTTATTCATACCCACTGCGGAGGAAAGCACGTCGCAGCCCACATAGGGCAGTCCCAGGGTCTGAAGATAGCCCTGCAGCGTACCGTCCTCCACATTGGTGCCATGTACAATGGGAAATGCCACGTCAATGCTGCCGATCACATTATTGCCGAACCTCTTCATCGGATAGCGCACTATATTGACCCTGCCGTCCTCGTTTAACAGCAGCACCCTGGTGCTCTCACGCAGCAGCCCGGGAATATCCCGATACCGCTCAATATTGCCAATCTGCTCTCCCGCATAGAATTCTCCCGCCTTGGTCATATACAGGGGGATAACCTCATATTTCTCCCGGTTGATATACTCGCAGGCCTGCAGGGCGGAGATAATGGATATCTCATGCTCCACACTTTTTCCTCCAAAAATTACTGCCACCTTGATTTTCATAATTCCTAACGCCTCCCGTTCTGTTCTCTTTATCCAAATTATAAATAATTATCCGGCAGATCATTCTCCAGAAGTACAATCAGCTTCTGATTGGTGAGGATACCGTACACATATTTCATGGCATCCTGCAGATCCTCCGCCACATAGAAATGCTCCCGGTCAAAATCCGTATCCTGCACGCCCCGCTGAATGCTCTCCGTCTGTCTGCGGCCTACAAGCACAATATAGTCGCAATACTGCGCCGCCTCTTTGCCGAGCTCATAATTGTAATGATCCTCCTGCTCTCCCAGCTCCACCATGCCCGGGGTCACCAGCACCCGCACTCCCTTGAACATGCCCAGGGTCTTCAGCGCCATGTGGGCTCCGTTGGGGTTGGAATTGTAGGCGTCGTCAATGATAATGGTATTTCCCTTGGCAATGGGCTGCAGCCGGTGTGGCGCTCCCTCCAGCCGCCGCACCGGGATCTTCAGCTTATCCAGAGGAATTCCCAGCTCATGGGACACGGCAATGGCTCCGGTGATATTGATCACATTGTGTTCCCCCAGCAGTCTGGTGGTAAATTCCTCCCGGCTGCCGTCCGGCGCCTGCACGGTAAAGCGTGTGCCTTTCTCGCTGTATTCCAGATCGTAGGCCCGGTAGGCATTGCCCTCCTCCAGGCCATAGGTGACTGCACCCTGATCCACTCGGTACTGCTTTACAAATGCATTGTCGCCATTGACAAACCGGGGGGCTCCCGCAGGCAGCGCATCAAACAGCTCCTTTTTGGTCCCAACGATATTGTCCAGGCTCTTAAAGGTCTCCAGATGCTGATAGCCCAGAGAGGTGATCACGCCGATCTGGGGATCCACAATATCACAGATCTCCTTGATATCCCCCACATGCCGGGCGCCCATCTCGCACAGAAAAATCTCATGTGTGGCTTTCAGACTGCCCCGGATGGTCTTGACTACGCCCATGGGCGTATTGAAGCTCTCCGGCGTCATCAGCACATCATACTGTGCGCTGAGCAGCGTGTGGAGATAGTATTTCACACTGGTCTTGCCATAGCTGCCGGTAATGCCGATAATCTTCAGATCGGGACATGCCCTCAGCATCCGCCGGGCGTCCCGGATATAATGCCGGTTGATGCCCTTTTCAATGGGCCGGTTCAGCAGATTGGCCAGCAGCACCACGCAGGGACTGAGCATTGCCCCCAGCCCCAGCAGGATAAACAGGGACCACCAGAACAACCCTGTCAACAGACATACCGCCAGCACGACCAGGGCATACAAGATCGCTGTAGTGACGATCAGCCGCTTTACCCGAGCTGTGATCACCAGCTTCTTTTTCGCCGGTCTGGGCCGGTACAGCAAAACCAGCAGGAGCAGGCAGAGCAGCTCCAGTCCCAGGATCACAGCTGTTCTTCCCAGCGTCAGCGTCGATATGGCCTTTCCGGCTCTGTCCGACACAACAAATACCAATAAGGGGATCACCCCTGTAAAGGGCAGCAGCACCGTCGTCAGATGGGTCTTCATATACCGCCAGTAGGAGCGGTACTGATAGGAGCCCTGCTGAAACATATGCAAAGTATAGCGCACACCCAGTACAATGGCCGCCAGCCCGGCCGCAAAGATTATAGCAAAAAAAATATTTATCATCATAATCCTCCATGCAGCAGGCTCGGCAAAGCGGAACCTGCTGCCGTTTTTATTGGATCCCCAGAAAGGACCGCATCACTGCCAGAAACTGATACTGCCGATCCAGGAAACAGAAATGTCCCGCTCCTGCCAGCACGGCTAGGCCCGATCCGGGTATCAGCTGCTCCATCCGCTTACCGTCCTCCAGCGGCGTATCCCGGTCCTGATCTCCCCATACCAGCAGGGTCTCCGCCTGAATCCGGGGCAGATACTCCCGCACATCCTCGTTGATCACCTTCACCATGCTCTGCCGCATGACAGGAGAAGCCATCCGGTAATCCGCCGAACCCGATTTGCTCTGAAACTTCTCCAGCGCATGGGGAAACAATGCCTTTACCGGAGGCAGGCTTAAGAATTTCTTGCCCCGCTTATAGCGCCGGATCCGGCGCTGCTGCTCCGGCGTCTTTTCATGGACGATACCGGCGCTGTCGATCAGAATCAGCTTTCGCACCGGCAGCCGGAGCATACCGCTTCCCACCAGCCTGATCAGAGTACGCCCCCCATGGGAATGTCCCGCCAAAATAACCTCTTTGTCCTCCGGCCCCGCCACATGGTCAATAAAAGCTTTGGAAAAAGCACAATACTCCTCCAGGCTCCATGCCTGCGGCGGCTCCTGACTCTGTCCGAAGCCCGGAGTATCCGGCGCCGCCACCCGGTACTGCACGGACAGCGTGCTGATAGTGGCCTGAAAAAGCTCCTTATTGGCTCCCCAGCCATGAAACAGCACTACCAGCGGCCCCTGCCCCTCTTCTATGTAACTGACCTTCAGGCCCTGATATATCATCTCCATCGCTTTCCTCCTCTAGCCATTGGCACGCATCCCGCTGAGCATCAACAGATAGCAGGCCATCCATGCGGGCTTCCCGCTGATCTCCTGCTCCCGGAAGCAGTAGGATTTCTCATTCCGACCCCACAGATAATAATATTGGCTCTCGATCAGACTGCCATACTCATAATTGGTAATCACATATTCTACCACCGAAAGCACCGCCATATCCCACATCATACTGTCTATGGCGTCTCTGCCCAGATCCACCTCCTGAGTGGACATCCGGGGAATCCCTGCAGCTACCTCCTCCGCGCGGTTCATCAATATCCGGATCAGACTGCTGCACAGATCCACCTTCACCTTCTGTTTAGTGGAAATATAGGTCACTGCCGCCAGATAATCATACCGCTGAAAGGCGTCCTGCTCTTTCTTCCAGATCAGGCCCCCTTCCTCCGCTTCCACCTCCGCCGCATATTTCTTCTGTCCGGTGGCCCGGTACAGCTCTGCCGCCGCCAGAAGTCTGGCAGACCCGTCCGGCTGTGTCCACTGATCCTCTCCGATATTCTCCGCCTGCTGCCACAAGCCCGCCGCCAGCTGAATGATTTCCGTCGCATAGGCATTATCATATTTCTGATACAGATAGCTGTATTTCGCCAGCGCCGCAATTCGCTCATAGGTCAGTTCATCCGGTTCTGCGGACTGCTGCAGCTGTACCAGCCTGCGGACGGTCTCCGTCATGTATTCCAGGATATCCGGGATCTGGTTCCCATCTCCGTCCTCAAATACCTCCGGATAAAGCTCATAGGACAGCAGCACCAGCACCACCTGCTGCAGCAGCTCCCGAATCTCCCGCGTCCCATAATCCGACCGAATCGCCTGCCCCTGGCTCCGGATCTCTGTCAGCGTCCGGTCAAACTGCTCCTGCAGCAAGCCCTCCTGTATCACAAAGGAATAGGATCTGCCGATCACATCACATTCTATGTAGTATTCGCCCACATCGGTAAAGTCCGTGAACTCTCCGTAACTATTATATTCTTCCGTCTCCTTGTTGTACCTTTTTTCTTCCAGCCAGCCCGTATACACACACTGCTCTGTGGCGGCGTCCATGATCCGGAAGGTATCCGGCAGGCTCCGCCCGTAAAAAAGCACCTCCTTGCTTTCCTTGCTGTCATAGCCTCCCAGACTGACCCAGACGCCCGGATACTGCTCCGGCACCTGGTAATCCAGCTGGGCCTGATCCAGCAGCTGATAGGTAATCTCCTCCGAGACAGCCTGCACCGGCTGCAGCTGTGCCGCATTTTCTGCGGCTGCGGTGGAGCAGCCGCACAGCACTGTTACCAGACAGGCGGACAGCAGATATGATGCGATTCTTTTGTTCCTTTTTCCCTGTCCCACGGTCTTCCTCCTGTGCCCTTTTTGGGGTTCTTTCGCATATATGCCCTAATGGAGTCACTGTTGCATTACCAGTATAGCAAAATAATCCTTTTCGGTAAAGTCTTTCCGGATATTCTGCACCTTTCCGGCACTGTCGGCGGAATAACCGCATTTTTTACCTACCACCAGCATCATATACTACACGGCCGTCTATTATCGTATACAGGGTCCGGGTAAATACTTCCATGGGATTTCCGCTGAAAACGGCAATATCCGCATCCTTTCCGGGCTCCAGACTGCCCATTCTCTCCCCTGCGCCGCAGATCCGGGCGGGATTGACGGTAATCGCCCTCAGCCCCTCATCCATGGGCAGACCCGCCTTCACCGCCAGCCCCGCGCACAGGGGCAGGGACTGGATCTGGGAGACCGGATGGTCGGTGGTGATAGCCACCTGTACCCCGGCCCTTGCCAGCACTCCGGCGGTCTTAAAAGCCACATTCTGCACTTCTATCTTATTGCGGCTGGTCAGATCCGGTCCAACGATGGCCGGAAAGCCCTCCGCCGCCAGTTCCTCGGCAATCAGATGCCCTTCGCTGCAGTGATCCAGCGTCATAGCCAAATGAAACTCCCGGGCGATCCGGATAGCCGTAAAAATATCGTCCACCCGGTGTACATGGGCCTTCAACGGGATCTCCCGGCGCAGTACGGGGAGCCAGCATTCTTTGGTAAAATCCTCCTGAAACTCTTCTCCCCGGGCCATGGCCCGCTCCTTGCGCTGCCGGTAGCTGCAGGCTTCAAACAGCTCCCGGCGCAGCATTCCGGCGATGGCCATACGGGTGGACGGGCTCTTCCCCTGACCGGAATAATTGACCTTGGGATTCTCGCCAAAGGCCACCTTCATGGCGGCCGGGGCTTTCACGATGATGTCGTCGATCCTTCTGCCCCTAGTCTTTACCAGAGCGAACTGCCCGCCCACCACATTGGAGCTGCCGGGGCCGATCATGGCCGCCGTAATCCCGGCCCTCACAGCATCATCAAAGGCTGCGTCCATGGTGTTGATCGCATCAATTGCCCGCAGCCAGGGAGTGACGGGATCCACTGTCTCATTGCAGTCGTCCCCCTCCATTCCCTTTTTTTCCTCCGTGATGCCCATATGGCAATGGGCCTCGATAATGCCGGGCATCACCCAGCCGCCCCCGGCGTCCAGCACCGGCTCCGTCTCCTCCGGAAACATTCCCGGCGCCTGGGCTCGGCGTCTATCCTGCCATTCTCCCATGGTACCCACCCAGCTGATTTTGCCGTCTTTCACGCAGACTGCCCCATGCCTGATGACTCCCTGCTCTCCCATTGTATGAATGCTGCCGTTAATGATATCCATGTTTTTGTGTCCTCTTATGAACGGAATTATGATTTATAATTACTGCTGATACAGATTCTGGGGATCCAGAGCCGCTCCGTCCTGTTCCAGCAGGAAGTACAGATTGCTTCCCTCCAGACTGTAATAGATGGTAGGAGCTGCCACGGTTCCGATGATCTGTCCGGGTTCCACATAGTCGCCCTCTGCCACATTCAAGGACTGCAGCTGTCCATAGACCGCCTGATAACCGCTGCCCAGATCCAGCGTCACCGCCTGGCCGATTTCTTCATTATGGAAGATCGCCGTTACCTGGGCCTCCGCACAGGCTGCCACCTGCGTACCTTCAGCTACACTGTAGACAGTGGCCGGATTGTACTTATACTGATCCAGAGTGGTGAAATACACGGTGTGATCCATGCTGTAGGGAATCAGCACCTCACCGTTTACCGGCCGGATCAATCCCTGTTCGGCAGAAAAGCCCAGCTTTTTGCCCGTCGGCTGCTGCTTCTCCTGGGAGGGCTGCTCCGCAGCGTCATCCTCTTCCTGTGCGCTGTTCTCCTGCTGGCTTTCCTCTGCTTTCTGCTCCTCCAGCATCGCCAGCTGCTCGTCACCGGTTACCTCCGCCTCCGATATGGCGCCGCCGGTCAGGCCGGGAATCTCGATCAGAGAAGAGCCGGCTTCCTCCATGGGCAGATAATCCAGATCATCCTCCGGCATTTCCGGCAGCAGGGGATCGCTCTGGGGCCCCACCACATTGGTCTGGGAGTCTGCGGCGCTATTTTGTCCCGTCTGGGCGCCGCCGATCTCCTGCACCTGATCCTGAACCTGACTCTCCATCTCGGTGAAATCAATGCTGTAGCCATTGTCCTGATTGTTTACACTGTTTTCCTTCATATATACTCCCGTCATGGTCAGGGCCGCCATGACAAAAGCAGAAGATGCGATCATGATGATCCGCTCTTTTTTGATATTCTGTTTTCTGTTATTTTTCCTCATAGACACCTCCCGTCCGCCGGCGCGGACTTCCTCTATCATGATGATCTTTTGATCATTGCCTTTATATGCTCTACGCATATTCTTGCCCTGATAAAAGCAAATTATACGAAGGTATTCAAAACAAAAATGAACGTAAAAAAAGGGTGCGCTGACGTATCTGCGTCAAGCGCATCCCTTTGCTTTATCGTATATAGAGTTACTATTTAGAGAGAATCGGATAAATTATCAGTCTGATTCCAGGAAAAGACCGTCACCGTAATTTTGACGGTATACCCGGCCGCTATCCAGCTCCCAGACTCTTGATCCCGTTTTTTTGTCCGGCTATTCCGCCTACACACGGTTATAATTGATCAGGCAGCCCTTCAAGATGATCTGTCTCTCCTCATCCGTCAGTTCTCCCAGCCGCAGATCAAATTCCCGCATTCCTTCAGGCTTTACGACATAGGCCTTAATCGCTTCCGTCCTGTTCTCCACAGCCGCCTTGATGCCGGGGATAAACAGATAATCCAGATTTTTAAAGGGCAGCTCTCCTTTTTCGATCAGGAAGGGCAGCATACCCCAGTTGATCAGATTGGAGCGGTAGCGCTTGGTGGCGTATTCATTGGCAATATTGGCCCAACCGCCCAGGACCTTCTGACAGCTGGCCGCCTGTTCTCTGGCGGAGCCGTCACCGGGCTTTACCGCAAAAATCGTGGAACCAAATCCCGTGTTGGTATGGTTTACCTCCGGGAACTGCTGCTTGATCACACCCATCACCGGCTTGACATCCGGATGGGCCTGACAGGGATGCTCCCCGGCCATGCGGGCCTTCTCCGCCTTCTGGATGTCCTTTGCCAGCCCCACATAGGCGGGATCCTTGCGGGACAGGGTAAATTCTGCCAGTCCCAGCGGATTGGAACGATAGCTGGAGGTCTCCCCGGAGGGGATCAGCTCGTCCGTGGTGGTTACCGGGTCGTGGATCTCGCTGACTACCCGCAGCACCAGGTTCTCAGGCAGTTCGCCCATAGCCGGCCAGTCCTTGATATTGGGGCCGAAGACGATCTCCGTCTCCGGATCTGCAACGCCGTGGGAGTCGAATACTCTGTTGGCATAGATCTTACTGTCAAAATAATACTTGTATGTGCCGATGGCGCCGTCAAATTCCGTAGCCGGAGTCAGTGCACCCTTGTTGGCTGCGGTGGCGGCGATGGATCGCGCATCCATCAGTGCCACGGAGGAAATCTGTCCGTTCTGCAGCTTGGAGCCTTCTCTGTTGGGGAAGTTCCGGGTAGAGTGGCGGATGCTGAAGGCATTGTTGGCCGGCGTGTCGCCTGCACCGAAGCAGGGGCCGCAGAAGGCTGTCTTCATCACCGCACCGGTCTCTAAGATCGCAGCGGCACAGCCGTTTTTGATCAGTTCCATATAAATGGGCATGGAAGCGGGATACACGCTCAGGGTAAAGCCGTCGCTTCCAATATAGCTTCCCTTTAAGATATCTGCCGCAGCGCAGATATTCTCAAAGCCGCCTCCGGCGCAGCCGGCGATAATGCCCTGATCCACCAGAAATCTGCCGTCCTTTACCTTGTCCTTGAGATGAAATTCCACAGCGCCGTCCAGGCTGACCTGGGCACGCTTCTCCGTCTCGTCCAGAATATCCATCAGGTTGGCATTCAGCTCCTCTATGGTTACGGTATTGCTGGGATGAAAGGGCATGGCTATCATGGGGCGCACCCTGGACAGATCCACCGTGATCATGCCGTCATAATAGGCAACTTCACCGGGCGCCAGCTCCGCATATTCCTCGCTCCTGCCGTGGATCTCATAAAATTCCCGGATCCTGTCATCCGTCTGCCAGATGGAGGACAGACAGGTGGTCTCGGTGGTCATCACGTCCACACCGATCCGGAAGTCCGCGCTTAAGGACGCCACGCCGGGGCCCACAAACTCCATCACCTTATTTTTTACATACCCGTTTGCAAATACAGCGCCGATAATGGCCAGCGCCACATCCTGAGGACCGACGCCCTTAACCGGCTCGCCTGTCAGGTATACGCCCACCACGCCGGGCATGTTGATATCATAGGTCTGGTTCAGCAGCTGCTTTACCAGTTCCGGTCCGCCCTCGCCCATGGCCATGGTGCCCAGAGCGCCGTAGCGGGTGTGGGAATCCGAGCCCAGGATCATCCTGCCGCCGCCGGCCAGCATCTCCCTGGCATACTGATGGATCACGGCCTGATGAGGCGGCACATAGACTCCGCCGTACTTTTTGGCACAGGATAAGCCGAACATGTGGTCATCCTCGTTGATCGTACCGCCCACTGCGCACAGGGAATTGTGGCAGTTGGTCAGTACATAGGGCATCGGGAACTTTTGAAGTCCCGATGCTCTCGCCGTCTGAATAATTCCTACAAAGGTAATATCATGACTGGTCAGCTTGTCAAACCGGATTTTCAGCTTCTCCATATTACCGGAGGTATTATGACTTTCCAGAATCCCGTAGGCTATGGTATTTTTGGCAGCCTCCTCTCCGGTGATCTTCCTGCCTGTCTTCGCCTTAATGGCTGCCTGGGCTTCTCCGTTATCCGGCACGATCTCGCTGCCGTTTACCAGATAAGCCCCTCCTTCTAATAATGTAACCATATACTGGCCCCTGCCTTTCTCTTAACCTGCAACTACTGTTTCTTTATTATTTGAGCGTCACCTTGTCCAGATGCCAGATCTCATCCACATACTGCTGGATCGTTCTGTCAGAGGTGAACTTGCCGGAGCAGGCCACATTCAGAATAGCGCTCTTTGCCCAGCCGGCCTCGTCCCGGTAAGCGGCCTCCACTCTCCTCTGAGCCTCCGCATAGGGCTTGAAATCCTTCAGGATAAAATAGGTATCCGCCTTGGAGGTGCTCTGCGTATTCAGCAGGGAGTTGTACAGATGGCGGAACAGCTCCGTATCTCCGGAATAGGTGCCGTTGATCAGCTGCATCAGTACCTTGCGGATATCCTGGTCGTTGTTGAAGATCTCCATGGGATTGTAGCCGCCGTGGTTCTCATAGTTGATGACCTCATCGGAGGAAAGGCCGAAGATAAAGGCGTTCTCCTCCCCTACCTCTTCCACAATCTCCACATTGGCGCCGTCCATGGTTCCTAATGTCAGAGCGCCGTTTAACATGAACTTCATGTTGCCGGTACCGGATGCCTCCTTGCTGGCCGTGGAAATCTGCTCGGACACATCTGCCGCCGCAAAGATGATCTCCGCATTGGACACATTGTAGTTTTCGATAAATATTACCTTGAGCTTGCCATTAATGGAAGCGTCGTTATTGATCACATCCGCCACGGAATTGATCAGCTTGATGGTCAGCTTGGCATTGCGGTAGCCTGCCGCCGCTTTGGCGCCAAAGATAAATGTCCTGGGATAGAACTCCATATCCGGGCGCTCCTTGATCTCATTATACAGATACATCACATGCAGGATATTCAGCAGCTGCCTCTTGTATTCATGCAGACGCTTTACCTGTACGTCAAAGATGGAACGAGGATCCACCTCCACGCCGTTGTGCTCCAGAATATATTTTGCCAGACGCACCTTGTTCTGATACTTAATGTTCATAAATTCCTGCTGTGCCCTAGTGTCATCCGCATAAATCTTTAACCGGCTGATCCGGGGCAGGTCCGTGATCCATTCGTTGCCGATATGATCCGTAACCCAGTCTGCCAGCAGCGGATTGCCGTGAAGCAGGAAACGTCTCTGGGTGATACCGTTGGTCTTGTTGTTGAA
>CAZFYD010000041.1:1729-18438 GCA_964523315.1 uncultured Acetatifactor sp. | reverse complement strand
GGCATCTGTAAATCTTTATTGCAATAAAATCTACATTATTGTAAAATGTACGTAATCAAAGTGAATCAGGAAACGGAGGTACACATTTATGGCAAAATATGAAGAGCCCGCAGAGGAAATGACTGTAGAGCTGTCCCTGGACAGCGGCGAGAACGTGACCTGCGCCGTAATCACCATTCTGGAGGTGGAGGGACAGGACTATATCGTACTGCTCCCTCTGGATGAAAACGGGGAAAATCAGGACGGTGAGGTATGGTTCTACCGTTACAGCGAGAATCCCGATGATCCCAACGAGGAGCCGGAACTGGATTATATTGATGATGACGAGGAGTACGAGAAGGTGGCGGAAGCCTTTGATGAATTTCTGGACGAACAGGAATTTGACGAAATCCTGCCGGAGTAGAACGTATCTTTACCTTACGGCAGCAGAGGACGCAAAAAGGAGGAGGGCTGCCGGGGACGCTCCGAAGTGCCGGTCCGGTACAGAATCTCCAGACATTCCCTTGCCCGGGTCATCCCCACATAGAGCAGGCGCCGTTCTTCTTCGAGAAGTTCTTCTCTGACCGGCTCTCCCCTTTTCAGCTTCGGGACGGTTCCTTCATTGATATCCATCAGAAATACCCTGTCAAATTCCAGCCCCTTAGCGGCATGCATGGTCATCACATGTATGCCTTTTTTCCGCGGCTGCTTAAGACTGCTCTCCTGCGCCGTCTGTGTCTGTACGCTGTTTTGATACCGCTCCCACTCTGCAAAGGAGGCATGAACCCTGCTGTCCTGGGACAGCCAGTCCAGCACCTCCAGCCAGTTCTCCAGCAGCTCACGGTTCTGTCCTGCCTTTCTGCTCAGATACTCCTCATATCCAAAGCCCCTGCGGATAAAAGTAACGCCCAGCTCCAAAGGAAAACGGCGCAGCTGTTCCAGCTTCCGGGCAAACTGCTCCACATCTCTGACAGCCGCCGGATTTTGGTAGGGCGCCTGCGTATAAAACTGCCGGATCCGGTTAAAATCCACCTGCTCTTCTGTAAGAGACTCACGGCCTATATGAAGCCGAGGCCGGTTCCAGATCCGCAGAAAGATCTGCCTCTCCCGGGCCCCATAGGCTGCCCTGAAATAGTCCATCACATCCCGCGCCACAAAATGCCCATAGATACTGCTGACGGGCTCCCGGATCACAAAGGGTATCCCGGCCTGCAGAAGCTCTGCCGTAAAAGCGCCCAGCAGGCTGTTGGTGCGAAACAGGACGGCAAAGCGGTTTAATTCCTCCGCCGGAAGGTCCCGGCACTGGGACAGTACATACTGCCGCTCCTCTCTCCCCCCGGCAAAGCCTCTCAGTTCCACTTTCCCCTGCTCCTGCGTCCTTGCGGATACCAGTTCCTTATCCACTCTCTGCAGGTTACATGCGATCACTTTGGCGCTGGCTTCCACCACCGCCGGTGCGCAGCGGTAATTCTTCCCCAGCACCACGCTGACCGTATCCGCGTATTCCTCCAGAAAACGCTGCATGATTCCGGGCTGGGCTCCCCGAAAGCCGTAGATCGCCTGGTCATCATCCCCCACGGCAAAGACGTTCCCCTTTTCCGTATAAAGCATTTTCACAATCTCATACTGCAGCGGATTGCAGTCCTGAAATTCGTCCAGCAATATATAAGTATAGCGGCTGCGCCAGTACCGCAGAAGCTCTCCGTCCTGCTGCAGCTCCCGGAAGGTCAATGTCAGCAGATCGTCCAGATCCAACTGTCTGCGCTGCTTTTTCTGTCTTTCATAGCTCTGCCGGATCTCCTCATAGGCCGACCGCCAGGGCTCCGGCAGCAATCCCGATGCCTCAGTCTCCCTGCCGGTATTTTTGCCGTAGCTGATGGCGGAGAGTATGCGGCTTATCTCCTCCCCGGAAACGGGATCAAAATACCGGCTCATCTCCTCTTTTGGTCGGGACCTGATTTCCCGCAGCAACGGATAAAGCAGCTTCTGTTTCTCGGTTTCCTGCAGAATATGATAATGGGTATATTTCTCAGAGCTCCTGAGAATCTGATAAAAGAAAGAGTGAAAGGTTCCGAAACTGACATGTCCGGACCGGATGTCTGACGGCATCGGGAACGCTTTCTGCATGGAAAAGAATCTGCTTTGCATGGATCTGGCCGCTTCCCTGGTAAAAGTGATCACCAGGATCTGATCGGGAGGTATCTGCCTCTCCTGTATCAGGTACAGGATCCGGCTGGTCAGTACATGGGTCTTGCCGGAGCCGGGACCGGCTGTCACCAGTATCGGTCCCTCTCCATGCATCACAGCCTTGCGCTGATCCGTGCTCAACTGCTCAAAAATATCGGGTTTATGCATTCTGCAACTTTTCAATCCCCTTGCGGATACGCTTCAGGGACTCCTCCTTGCCCAGAATCTCCATAATCTCGGTGGCCCCTGCCGGCGTCATCTGCCTGCCGGAAACGGCGGTGCGGACGGGCCACATCACATAACCGTTCTTACAGCCCTTCTGCTCCACATAGGCGCTCAGTTCCCGGTACAGTGCATCGTTGCTGTAATCCTCCTGGGCCTCCAAGATGGGCAGTACCTCCTGCAGTACCTCCAGAGAGGAAGCGCTGTCCGTCTTCATCTTCTTATGGGTATACATGGTTACGTCATACTCCGGCAGCTGCCTAAAGAAATCCACCTGCTCCGCAATATCCGGGAATACCTCAATACGGGTCTTCACCATGGCGGCAATCTTTTTCAGATCCAGACCATCGGGCAGCGCCTCCTTCAGGTAGGGCTCCGCCATCTCATAAAAAGCATCAAAATCCATGGCTTTCAGGTATTCGCCGTTCATCCAGCGCAGCTTTACGATATCAAATACGGCGGGGGATTTGCTGATGCGGTGATAATCAAAGCTCTCGATCAGCTCCTGCAGGGAGAATATCTCACGGTTATCCTCCGGACTCCAGCCCAGCAGCGCAATATAGTTGACAATGGCCTCTGTGACAAAGCCCTGTTCCAGCAGATCCTCAAAGGAAGCGTGGCCGCTTCTCTTGGACAGCTTCTTGTGGTTTTCATCCGTGATCAGGGGCAGATGGATATATACAGGCACCTGCCAGCCGAAAGCATCGTACAGACGCACATATTTCGGAGAAGAGGATAAATACTCATTGCCTCTCACCACATGGGTAATATTCATCGTATGGTCATCCACCACATTGGCAAAATTATAGGTGGGATAGCCGTCCGTCTTGATGAGGATCATATCGTCCAGCTCACTGTTTTCCACCGTAATATCCCCGTACAGCTCATCGTGGAAGGTGGTGGTCCCCTCATTCGGGATATTCTGCCGGATCACAAAGGGCTTGCCAGCCGCCAGATTTGCCTCGATCTCCTCCTTGGGCAGGTACAGACAATGCTTGTCATAGATACTGATCTCCTTTCCCTCCACCACCTCGGTCTTCAGAGTGGCCAGACGCTCCTTATCACAGAAGCAATAATAGGCCTCGCCTTTGTCGATCAGCTCCCTGGCGTATTTCATATAGATACCGGTCTTCATGCGCTCGCTTTGCACATAGGGGCCATAGCCGCCGTCCTTGTCCGGGCCCTCGTCATGGATCAGTCCGGTCTTCTCCAGCGTACGGTAGATGATCTCCGTTGCGCCCTCCACAAAGCGCTCCTGATCCGTGTCCTCGATACGCAGCATGAAATCTCCTCCCTCATGCTTAGCGATCAGAAACTCATACAGTGCGGACCGCAGATTGCCCACATGCATTTTTCCAGTGGGGCTGGGCGCATATCTTGTCCTGATTTTACTCATATTCTTTACATTCCTTTCTTCTGTCTCCGTTTATTGTTGGGGCACCTTATAGCGGGCCGCCTCTTTGAATTTATTCAATTCCTTTGCCGCCTGGTTCAGGGCAATATTGGTACCGGCGCCGGCAATACATCCGCCGGGACAGGCCATTCCCTCGATCAGACAGCCATTCATTTTACCTGCCTTCGCCAGCAGCAGCGCTTTCTTGCACTCCGTCAGGCTCTCTGCATGCTCAATATGCACCGCCGTACCGGGATAATAGGTCCTGATGCATTCCTCGATAGCGGAGGCCACGCCACCGGCCACGCCGTAGCCTCGGCCTGCGGAGGTGGCGTCCTCCATATGGTCCATGGCCTGAATCTCCTCCACCAGGATTCCCCTGGCTTCAAACATGCCGGTCAGCTCCTCGAAGGTGATGACAAAGTCCACATCGGAACGCACCGACGTGCGCATGGCCTCCAGCTTCTTGGAAGCGCAGGGCCCGATAAATACCACCAGGGACTCCGGGTGATCCGCCTTAATCTTCCGGGCGGTGGCCACCATGGGGGTCAGCTCGGGGCTGATCTTATCGATGGTTTCCGGGAACAGGTGCTTGGCCATCATGATCCAAGAGGGGCAGCAGGAGGTCAGGCTGAACGCCTGCCTGCCGGTGGCCACTTCCTTCACATAGTGCTCCGCCTCTGCCATACAGCCCGCATCCGCGCCGATGGCCGTCTCATAGACATCCTCGAAGCCCAGCTCTTTTAAAGCGGTCTTAAACATATCCGGGGTTACCTTCGGTCCAAACTGTCCCACAAAGGCCGGGGCCACCTGGGCGATCACGCTCCTTCCCGACTTCATGGCCTTGATCAGCTGGAAGATCTGGGATTTGTCCGCTACAGCCCCAAAGGGACAGCTGACCATGCACTGTCCGCAGGATACGCACATCTCATTGTCAATTACCGCTCTGCCATGGGCATCGCTCTTGATGGCACCCAGCCCGCAGGCCGCCCTGCAGGGACGCTCCTTATGCGTGATGGCGTCATAGGGGCAGATATCCTTACACTTGCCGCACTTAATACATTTTTCCTGATCGATCACCGACTTGCCCTTCTCAAAATGGATGGCTTCCCTGGGGCAGACCAGCTGACAGGGATGAGCCACACAACCCATACAGGTATTGGTCACCTCGTACCTGTTTTCCGGGCAGGCGTTGCAGGCCGACGGAATCACCTGCATCAGAGGGGGCTCATAATATTTTTCATCGATATTGCTCTCCTCCACACCCTCGGTCAGATGGCCGGGACGGTTGCGGTTCTCCGGCCGCAGGCTCATGCCCATCGCCAGACGGATCCTTTCCCGGATGACCGCTCTCTCCCGGTATACACTCTCCCAGTATTCCGATTCCTCATAATCCACCAGCTTATAGGGCAGGGCTTCCATATCGTCCTTCAGATTTGTGGAGTTATAGGCCAGATTGGCCACCTCCCTGAATATCATGCGCCTGCGCTGACGGATCGGGGTATCTATGCCTCTCATACTGCTCATAGCCGATTCTCTCCTTGTATGTTCAGTCAGTCCTCTGCTTTTTCACAAGATACCGCGTTCCTCTCCATTTACCAACCCCTGACAAAGGTATCAATATAATGGTTCAGGCAGTTCTCAATGACACGGATCGCCTCTTCCCTGTTTCCCTTCTCATTTACCGCCGTAGTCTTATTCTCCAACGACTTATACACTGTAAAGAAATGCTCCATCTCCTCCACCACATGGGGCGGCAGCTCGGAAATATCGTGATAACAATTATAATTCGGGTCATCAAAGGGAACCGCAATGATCTTCTCATCATTCTTACCGTTATCCAGCATGGAGATTACGCCGATGGGATATGCCCGCACCAGCGTCATGGGCTGCACCGGCTCGGAGCACAAAAGCAGCACGTCCAGCGGATCCCCGTCATCACCGTAGGTCCGGGGAATAAAGCCGTAATTGGCAGGATAATGGGTGGAGGTATGCAGGATCCTGTCCAGAATCAGAAAGCCTGTCTCCTTGTCCATCTCATACTTGTTTCTGCTGCCCTTGGAAATCTCAATCACACAGATAAAATCCGTCGGCTTTACCCTGCTGGTGCTGATGCTGTGCCAGATACTGCCGTTCACCTGTTTTGTCTCACTCATCGCAATAATCCTCCCCATCCGCTTCTTTTCTGCTTTAGTATAACACCTTTCTTTCGTACTCAAAAGAGGTAATTTGCCAAAAATCACAAATTCTCTTCGCTATCATACTATAATACTAACCAATTTTCCAGAATATGAAAGGAGCAGCATGAAAGATCTCGGTTTTGACGGCAACTGTGAGAAATTTCCGGTTGGCATGGCCTATGTACCCTGGCAGCAGTTTGACAGGATCTACGACAATCTGGAAGAGGGTTTCCGCAACGGAACCATTTTCCCCGAACTGAATAAACCCTTTACAGGAAGGAGATGCGTGCAATGATGAATCAGGAAGGAATGCGTATGCTAAGCGATATTCACATCGTGGATTTTGTGCTGGTGGATCTGGCCCTGTATCTGGATACCCACCCCTACGATCAGGAAGCTATGGAATATTTTAACCATTACGCCCGGATCAAGAACAAAATGACCAGGGACTTTTCCATGAAATATTTTCCTCTGACAAAGGATTTGGCGGAATCAGACAAAGAATGGAGATGGGGCGATGCTCCTCTCCCGTGGGAAGGAGCGTGTTAAGCGATGTGGAATTATGAACGAAGACTGCAGTTCCCTGTAAATATCAAAGAACCCAATGCCCAGCTGGCGCAGACCATCATCTCCCAGTTTGGCGGCCCTGACGGCGAGCTTGCCGCCAGCATGCGGTATCTGTCTCAAAAATTTGCTACCCCCTACAAGGAGGTGGCAGGTCTGTTAAATGATATCGGCACCGAGGAGCTGGCTCATCTGGAAATGATCGGCGCCATCGTCTTCCAGCTGACCCGCAATCTGTCTATGGAAGAGATTGAGAAAAGCGGTTTTGATAAATATTACGTGGATCACACTCTGGGGATCTGGCCCCAGGCGGCAGGCGGCATCCCTTTTAATGCCTGCGAATTCCAGTCCAAAGGGGATATTATCACAGATCTGTTTGAGGATATGGCGGCCGAGCAGAAAGCCCGCAGCACCTATGACAATATCCTGCGCCTAGTGGATGATCCCGACGTGTGCGAACCCATCAGGTTCCTGCGCCAGAGAGAGATCATTCACTTCCAGCGCTTCGGGGAAGCCCTGCGCATCACCCAGGAGCACTTAGACAGCCGCAATTTCTACGCCTTCAATCCCGGCTTTGACCGCTGCAGGGACTGCGAGGGCACTCCGGTATCTGCACCCGACTGCGGATGCGACTGCCAGTAAATGACCGGGCTTTACTTTTTGGGGAAGGGCAGGAGAGATTTCCTCCTGCCTTTGCCTGTTTTCAGTCCTTTAAAAAACGCTCTTTAAAAACACCTCTACAAACATCAAAAGAAGCTGCACAACTTTATTGCCCGTATTAACCATAATCTAATTGCTTCTGTGACGAAAGGCTCTCAAGTATTTTGAATGCATCAATATCCCGGTAATTTTCAAGAGGCTTACGCACTTGTTTCAGCCTGTGTACCTGTGAAACAATACCGGACAGGCAGAGCCATTCAATAGCGTTTTCAAATTCTGATGCCCTTCCTCCTTTCTTAATCAGCTTATATTGAAAACGGGTATTTTTTCGGGAAAGCTGAACCGTAATATTGTCATAGGTCTGTGGCTCTTTGTTTATACATAGTATTTCGCCTGTGCGTTCCACAGCTCGGCATACTTCCCTCCCAGAGCCAGCAGTCCCTCATGGCTGCCCTTCTCAATGACCTGTCCCTGATGGAACACGGCGATCTCATCGCAGAACCGGCAGGAGGAAAGACGGTGGCTGATGTAGATGGCCGTTTTGTCCTCCACGATATCATTCAAACGGGTATAGATCTCGTACTCCGACAGCGGATCCAGCGCCGCTGTAGGCTCATCCAGCACCAGGAAGGGAGCATCCCGGTACAGGCTCCTGGCTATGGCCAGCTTCTGCTCCTCACCGCCGGACACCTGGATTCCCTCATCGGAATCCTCATGCTGATACAGCCGGGTATCCAATCCCTTGACCGCTTTCTCCTGATACCAGGTCTTCAGACCGGCCTTTTCCAGACATTCCTCCGCCCTGCCCCTGTCATAGTCCGTACCGGCTGCAATATTTTCCCCGATGGACGCATCCAGCAGCTGAAAATCCTGAAAGACCACGGAGAACACGGACATATATTCCCGGTAATCATATTTCCGGATATTGATGCCGTTGAGCAGGATCTCTCCCTCCGTGGGATCATACAGCCTGCAGAGCAGCTTGATAAAGGTGGTCTTGCCGGAACCGTTCTGCCCCACTACGGCCAGCTTCTCCCCTACCTTAAATTTCATATTCACATGGCGCAGCGCATATTCCCGGCTTCCCGGATACTGAAAGCTCACATCCCGCAGTTCCACCTCGTAATCCCTGTCGTTGCGCTTTTCCACAGTCAGACTTCCCTGATACATCTCATTGGGAATATCCAGGTAATCCAGCACCTTCTTTAAAAACACTGCATTCCCCCGTGCCTCCGTCAGCAGTGACAAAAACGACGCCACTCCATTTGCCAGAGACTGCAGCGCTCCCACATACTGGGTCACACTGCCCACGCCGAAAGCGCCGTACCAGGCTTTCAGACATATATACAGATAGATAAAGCCCATCATCAGCCAGGACAGGATCTCCGTCACACCGTTGGTAATACCGAAGAGTCCTTTTTCCAGCTTCATAAATACCCCGTTTATTCCCCAGGCATTGTTGGCGGCATCCTTCTCCAAACCAAACTGATCCTGTCTGTATATTCTCACATCCAGGGCACGTTTTTCCTCGGAATGCAGAGTAAAATTATAGAAGCTGAAGAAACGATTTCCTTTTCTGCCCTCCTCCGTTGCTGCATTCCAGGCTTTCATTACCTTCGATTCCAGCAAAGGGTTCAAAAGGAGTACGCCCAGGATGCCGACAATCGCCAGGATCAGACTGATCTGCAGCAGTCCCCCGGAGTTTCCCTGTTTCACCGGCAGGGTAAAGAGGGACACGGACAGAGCGATACCACCGCCGATCTTAAACAGTGCTCCCACCAGATTATTCATAATTCCCTGAAAGCTGTTGATTCCCCGTCCTGAAAAATTCGTCGTCTGCATGATCTGTGTTAACTGATCGGCAACCCGGGCGTCATCCGCCTTTGCAAAATCCATATCCAGCGTTTTCCGGCCATAAATCCAGTATTCCCAGAAGCCTCTCAGATCTGCCTCCGCCTCATCCCTGCGCCATAACCAGGAGCGGATCAGCCCCAGCAGTGCTGTCAGACCCAAAATCAGCAGCACCCATCTCGTCAGCACCTCCGGCCTGCGGGCCGCCGTCAGTTCATTTAAAAATCCGGCAGAACAATAGATGTTCACATAGGGAGTCAGCACCTCCAGTATCTGATGGGCAAACCGGATCACGAAAAATCTCGGCCTTTCCCGGAAACAGAGTATAAATATACGCTTGTTGATCCTCCAGGCCTCTCCCCAGGAGAACTGCTCCTCTTTCTTTTCCTTACACATCTGCTTCCCCCTCCTTTCCCTCTTCCCGGTAATATTTGCTCTGCACGGCAAACAGCTCCGCATAACTGCCGCCCAACGCCATCAGCTCCTCATGGGTTCCCTCTTCCCGGATTCCTCCGTTCTCCAGCAGAATCACCCTGTCACAGAAACGGGTGCTGGCCAGTCTGTGGGAAATATATACGCTGGTGTGCCCCCGGGTCAGATCATTGTAACGCTCATAGATATCCTGCTCCGCCAGGGCGTCCAGCGCCGCAGTGGGCTCGTCCAGAATGATTACCGGCGCATCCTTATACAGCATACGGGCCATCATCAGTCTCTGAATCTCGCCGCCGGACAGCTCCACTGCCTCCGGGTACACCTTTTTCTCCAGCTTGGCGTCCAGAGCGCCGGGCAGCCGCTCTATGCGTTCCTTCATGCCCGCCCGCTCCAGACAGTCCCAGACCTTTTCGGGATCCGGACTGGTACTCTGGGCAACATTCTCCGCAACAGATCCGCCCAAAACGGAAAAGTCCTGAAATACTGCGCTGAAAAGTGCATAATAGTCCCGTCGGTTGTATTCCCGGATGTCCACGCCGTTTAACAGCACCACCCCCTGATCCGGATCCAGAAATCCGCACAGCAGCTTGATCAGCGTTGTCTTCCCGGCTCCGTTTACGCCTACCACAGCCAGCTTCTCTCCAGGCCTTATTTTCAGGTTAAAATGCTCCAGCACCGGCTTGTCCCCGGCAGGATACCGGTAGGTGACATCCCGCAGCTCCAGCTCATACCGACCGGCAGGATCCACTGGCAGCGTCCGCCCGCCCTCCATACGGAAGGGCTCAGGATACTCGCAGAACTCCCTGATCACGGAAATCTTCAGACTCTGGCGGTGCAGAGTGGTAAAGCCGCCCAATATACCGGTAATCCAGGAGGTAAAGCCGGTGACTGCCGTAAAATACAGCAGGAACTCCCCGGCTGTAAGATTTCCTTTCAGCGTGATACCCAGCAGATACCCATAGGCAATTCCATTACGCAGAAAATCGAGAATCAGACCCAGAGAATCAGACAGAATATTATTCTTCGCCCGGCGCTTTTCCACATCCTCCGCCAGTCTCTGATATCTGCCGTACATGCTCTCCAGCCACTCTCTCATGCCGAAGATCCGAATGTCCTTGGCCAGCTTGGGATTGCGGGCGGCATTATAGACCCAGAAACCGCCCCGCAGCGCTTTGGAGGCCTCCTCCTGATACTGATAATCCCTCTGTACAAAGTGATAGGTAATCCAATATCCCAGCCCGGCAGTCACCAGCGTGATCACAACCAGAAAAGGCTTCACCTGGGTCAGCAGCAGCAGATAGATCACAAAACAGATGCCGTTCTGCAGGATCTGAAACATGGTTTGCCAGATTGCCTCCGCTGCCGAGGAATTATTGTCTGTCGTCTCCCTTGCCATGGTCCATTTATTTTGAAAGCCTTCGTTCTGCAGCAGCGGATAGGAGCAGCTCCCCCCCTTGCTGTTGATCCTGTCAAGAATCGTCTGTCTGGCCACGATCCGGCAGGTGCCCTGATGAAACAGATACCCTCTGAAGGCTCCTGCTGTCAACAGCGTCAGCACAAAAGCCCCCATGGTCAGAAGCAGCTCCTTAAGCGACTGTCCTCCTTCCAGGATTTGCAGCAGGGTGGGCGCCATATAAAGCGTGGTGACGCTGATAATTACCTCCGCCAGCACTTGGGCTGTTCCATACCCCAGCAGTCCCGGAATCTTCACCCCCAGCTGCAGCATATATCTCACATTGCTGCCCATGCCATAGACAGGCTTTGTCTTTTTCTGATTCTCTTTACGCATATGTGTCCGTCCCTTTCCCATGATTTTCTATGCCCCTACCTTACCAGAAAAAAGAAAGAGCATCACATTTCGGGGATGAAATGCGTGCTCCTGGGGATGAAAGTCTACTGCGGCAGCAGGATCTCCGTGGAAAAGGCGCCGTCCTCGCTGTTGCGGCTGATATAGCCCTGGTACCGTTCGATGATCGTGTCGATCCGCACCAGTCCATAGCCATGCCCCTCCCCCTTGGTGGTGTGAAAGCGGCCGTTCTCCTTCTTCTGCTTTTTTTGCGCCGAGGTATTGGTGAAAGAAATGTACAACTGGGTATTTTTCATATCCATATAGATCCGGATCATCCTCTCCTCCTGCGGCAGAGCCATACAGGCTTCGATGGCATTGTCAAACAGATTTCCCAGTATAATACACAGGTCGATCTCCGCCACGGACAGAGATACCGGCACATGGGCGTCCGCTTTCACGGCGATCCCCTTGGCTTTGGCCAGAGAAACCTTACTGTTGAGGATCACATCTGTCATCCGGTTGCCGGTTTTCAGCGCCAGATCCACCGTATTCAGATCCTCCGCCAGTTCATTCAGGTAATGTTTTACCGCCTCCAGGTCTCCCAGCTCGGCATAATTTTTCAGCACCTGAATATGATTGCGATAGTCGTGTCGCCAGCCCCTGGTCTGCCGGTACATATTTTCCACCTCTGCATAGTGGGTGGCCAGCAGGTCACTCTGGTAACTGGCAATTCTTTTGTCTATAATTTTATCCAGAATACGCATCTTATTCTTCCTCTTAGAAGTAGGCGATTACCGCCTGGTTCAGACTTTCGTACTGCCTGCGGGACAGGGGAAGCGCCGTACCGTCCTTCAGGATCACCTCCGTCCTGGTGACCCGTCTGATAAATCGCAGATTAACGATATAGGAGCGGTGGATCCGATAAAAGCTTTCATCCAGCTCTCCCTCCAATTCATTCAGGCTCCGCTTGACACTGAAGGCCTCTGCGGCATGGATCGTGGTATAATTCCGCAGAACCTCCAAATACCGGATCTCATACAGGGGCAGCTGCACCACTCCGTCCCCCAATGCCAAACGCAGCATATGCTCCCGGGTCTTCATGCGCTCCATGGCCCGATCCATCACCTCGCCGAAGCGTTCCTGGGTCACCGGCTTCAGCAGATAATGCAGCGCCTCCACATCATACCCCTCGGCGATATAATCCATATAGCCGGTAATAAAGATGATCTGCATTCTAGCTCCCATCTGCCGCAGATGTCTGGCCAGCTGCACTCCGCTCATCTCCCCCATCTCAATGTCCAGCAGCAGAATATCCATATCTCCCTGCTCCTCCCAGGCAAACAAAAGCGCCTCCGCCGTGGGAAAGGCAAGCACCTCCATCGTCACCCCGGCCCGCTTTCTCCATACGTCCAGAAGGCCGGTCACATAGGCAGTATCTGCCGGATCATCGTCACATATGACCAGTTTCATCTCCTCACACTCCTTCGCCTACTCTCCCGACAATTCCACGTAAATCGGTTCATGTCCCACCGCCGGCAGAAACTTCTCCAGCAGATCCTTCACCCTCATGCGGATGCTGGAGGTGTTCATACAGGGGTGGCACCCGAAATATTCTCCCTGCAAGATCTCCCTGTCCATCAGCAGCTGCACCTGGTGACCGGTATCATGCATCAGCCCCATGACGCTGACGCTGCCCGGACTGATCTGCAGGTATCGCTCCATATAGACAGCCTCTGCAAAGGACAGTCTGGAGCTGCCGAGCTGCTTAGACAGCTCCTTCGTCTTGAACTTTTTATCCCCCGGCATCATCAGCAGATAGAATTTCGTCCGCTGCTGGTTGCAGAGAAAGAGGTTCTTACAGATCACGGCACCGGCCAGAGCCTCGTCCACCGCCTGACAGGCCTCCATAGTATTGGCCTCCCGGTGATCGATCCGCTCAAAAGGAATTCCCAGCTGTTCCAGCAATTCATACACTGCCAGCTCCCGTTCCCGGCGGTGATAACGGTCCGAGGGCGAGGGGACCCCCGGCTGCAGATTCAGCTGCTCCTGCGCCGGTGAGGCGCAGCCCCTGTACCAGCCGATCCGGCCCTCCTTTTTGCAGTAATATCCCGCAGAAGTCTCCCGGATCACGGACAGCCGATCCCCTGGCTCCACCTCCAGCAGCGTATCCGCATAATCGCTGAAATGCATTCTTCCCTCACCGTCATGATAGGTCCAGTCCACAGGGCCTTCAAATATTTTTCCCGATGAAAGCTGTTTCCAGAGCGCCATGTCGCCCTTCTGCTCCACCAGCTCCACCACACTGTCAAAATACCGAATATGTATCCTCCCTTCCCGGCCCTCCTGCTTCTCCCCGGCACGGATTGCAGGAAAACCGTCATATCCCATCCAGAAGATCTGTTCCATCCCGGCCCGGCTGTCGGGGATCACGATGCCGTTCAGCTGGCCGGAACGCTTTAAACCGTTGCCGCCGTCAATACAGAGGATCTGCCGCTCTGTTTCAAACACCGGGCTCACATCCTCCCGATCCGCCCGGTACAGGCAGGTAGGCCAGTGGCCCGTTACAACGATATGCTCGTGAAAAGAGTGCCCCTGATTCAGAAAATCATCATTTTTCAGCAGTGCCTCCGGCTTCATTTCCGTCAGAACTGTCAAGTCCTCCGTGGGCACGCCGCCATGAACGAAAAGATAGTTTCCCGCCGTCAGAATCGTGGGCCTGGTCCAGAGGAACTCCAGCTCCTCCTGAAACTGCTCCTTCATCCGGCGCAGATACTCCGCTGCCCTCTCCCCCGTTACCTGGCCTGCCGGGATACCCATATCGGCCAGCATCTCGTGAAAGAGGCTGCCGCCCCAGACCTTTTCGGCCCAACTCAGGAACCCCGCCCAGGCCTCTGCCCCCTCCGGCGAGTCGTCATCCGCTTTCTGCAGCCGTCCCAGATCCACATTTCCCATGGACACATACACCGGGTGCTGCCGGGCCAGATCCATCACATACTGCACCACCCGCAGGCTCTCCGGGCCTTTTTCGATCAGGTCACCCACAATCACCAGAATATCCTCCCCGCCGTAGTGCAGCTGCCGCAGCAGCTGCACCAGTCTGTCCAGATGCCCATGAATATCGCTGACCACCAGGAGCCTCTGCCCCGGCTTTGTCTCAATCTGCTGTATGGTTGTCCTGATCTGATGCGCCATATCTATTTTCCTCCGTACCCTTTCAATTCTATGGAGAATGCCCGCTTTTCAGGCATTCTCCCGATGTAAGATTTGGAATTTCTTTGCTGTGAGCGTTAGAGCTTCTTACACACAAGTATACCCTACTCCCGTAAAAAAGGGAATAGGGTACTTCTGCAAAAAGCATTTCCGGTTTTACTCCTGCCTTGCCCCCGGCAGCCGTCTGCGGATCAGCCGGTTTTTCAGCTTTTTCGCATGAAAGGGAATCAGGGGGTACAGATAGCTGCGGTGAGACAGCGTCTTATTGCAGCACATGCAGATCCCTGTCACCAGCAGTCCGGCCACATAGCCCCAGCCGCCAAAGAGGGCCGTCAGCACCAGCGTAATGATCCGCATGAATTTCAGCGCATAGCTCAGCTCGTAATTGGCCTGGGTATAGTTGGCAATGGCCACAAAGGCCATATACAGCATAACCTCCGAGGAAAACCAGCCGCTGTTGACCGAGAACTCCCCCAGCACCAGCGCCGCCATGACGCTCAGCGGGGTACTGAGCATGTTGGGGGTATTCACCGCCGCCAGCCGCAGGCCGTCTATGGCCAGCTCCAGAATCAGGAACTGCCAGACCAGCGGAATATTGGGCGGCTCCTGCAGCATGATAAACGCAAACCCCTGCGGGATCCACTGGGGATGCTCCATCAGCAGCAGAAAGGTTGGCGTCAGCAGGTAGGTCAGCAGCGCAATGAGGAACCGGGTGATGCGCAGATAGGTGCCGGTCACCGGCGGAAAATAATAGTCGTCCGCCTCCTCCACCACGTCAAAAATCGTGGTGGGCAGTATCATGGCAGAAGGGGAATTATCTACCAGCAGGATCACATTTCCCTCCAGCACCTGGGCTGCCGCCGTGTCCGGCCGTTCGGTGTATTTGAATTTGGGAAAGGGATTCCACCACCGGCCCGGCACCAGGCACTCCGCTAAGGACTCCTGGTTCATGGTCAGGGAATCCACCTGAATCTTCTGGATTTTTCCCTTGATTTCCTCCAGAAAGCCGTGATCCACCCGGGAATCCATATAGCAGAGCACGATATCCGTCTTGGAACTTTTGCCCGCACTCATCATCTCCATCCGCAGATCCGTATCCCGAATCCGCCGTCGGATCAGCGCCGTGTTGAAGATCACGGTCTCCACAAAGCCGTCCTTGGAACCCCGCAGCACCTTGTCCTTTTCCGGCTCCTCCACATTCCGGGCCGGGTAGGTGCGGGCGTCAATCAGCACCGCCTCCTGATAGCCGTCGATCAGCAGAGCGAAGACGCCGGAAAGCACATTGGAGATGATCTTCTCCCACTCCTTCTCCTGATCCACCTCCACATAGGGGATGCTCTTTTTCAGCAGCCGGGCCGCATCCCGGGGCATCTCCTCCTCCTTCAGATCCATGAAATACTGCAATAGCTTCTGCATCAGATCATCCTTGCAAAAGCCGTCTATAAAATACAGGCTGGCCTCCCGGCCCCCGATCTCAATGGTTCGAGTCACCACATCAAAATTCAAGTCCGTGGCCAGCTTTCGATCCAGATAGGCCTTGTCCGTCGCCAGCCCGCCGCTGATGCTTCCGCCGCTCTGACGATTCTGCTCTCCCGCATCCGTGGGCAGCTGGCCGCTGTACTGATTCTCCTGTTTTCCTTGCACCGACATAAAAAACTCCCTTCCGGGGACAACCCTTTTTATGGGATATTGTTCCAAGAAGAGAGATTTTTATACTATATATGAATGCGCAGGCTGAATGTTCTCCTCCCTCTTACTGCTTTGTGGTACTGCCGAAGCCGCCGTTGCGGATCCCCTGGGCATCGTCGTCCACCGTTACGCCGTACTCCAGAAAAATTCCCTGCATAAAGCCCATGCCTGCGCTGATCTCCAGCGTCTTTCCCTCCCGGGAATCATTGGTGATCTTGGCCATGATGTGGCCCTCATTGTCCGAGTAGAAATAATCGCTGTCGATAATGCCCACCGTGTTGTTGAGCTGCAGGCGGTACTTAAATCCCAAGCCGCTTCGGGGATAGAGTTTGAGTACCCAGTCCTCCTCCATCTCCGCCCGGATGCCCGTGGGAATCTTGACAGAAGCTCCGGGCTCCAGAGAAAAGGCAAAGGGAGAGAAAAAATCATACCCTGCGCTGCCCTTGGTGGCCCGTCTGGGCAATTCTATGGATTCATAGATATCCCGGATATCCTCCTCGGAATATTCCGGGAATTCTTCTTTTACAACAGGTAAAAACTGTTCTAAACTGAC
>CAZFYD010000041.1:0-1629 GCA_964523315.1 uncultured Acetatifactor sp. | reverse complement strand
CAGGTCACAGGCCGGTCCTGCGGGTATCGGAGTATTTACCGGATCCCCTGCATAGTCGCCGCAGTGCAGTACTGGTACGGTTGGATCTGCCTGCTGCAAAGTAGCCTGCACATCAATGACCCGCTGGTTGGCGCTGCCCTTCCACAGCAGCTTCGTGTCTTTTTTCTCCACCTGAAACTCACCGTCCACCACCACATCCACATACTGCATCAGGGGATAGGACAGGATATTCTCCCAACTGTCCCCGGTGTAGAGCCAGATCGTCTTATCCGGATATTTCTCCCGGATCTCCGCCATAAAGCTGCGCACATCCATGCGGTTCGCCGGATGCAGCGGATCTCCGCCGGAAAAGGTGATCCCGGAAATGTATTTTTTATCCAGCTGCTCAAAAATCTCCCGCTTTGCCGATTCGTCAAAGAGCAGACCGCCGTCCGGATCCCAGGTAATCGGGTTATGACATTCCCGGCAGCAGTGATTACAGCCGGCCACCCACAGCACCACCCGCAGGCCGTCGCCGTTGAGCATGTCATCCTTGGTTATATTATGATATCGCATATCTGTTTTCCTGCATGTGATATCCGTGCTTCGCACTCCTCATTCGCTGCGGCTTCGCCTGCGCTCATGAGGGGCGCTCGTCCTATAGAGGGATTTCCTGCAAGCAGGAATCCCTCTACATGCCTCGCTCGGATATCACATGGACTTCCTTTCCGCAATCTCTGCCATCTTCGCATCGTTTAATCTGGTATCCCCATGTACCCTGGAATAAGACAGATAACCGTTCATACGATCAATCTTGGTCAGGTTGCGGCTGCCGCACTTGGGACATACATCCATCTCCAGCTCCTGATGACCGCAGTCATCACAGTAGGCCAGAGACAGATTCACTCCTTCATAAAAGCCCATATCCATCGCACGATAGATTAAGGTCTTGATTGCGTCTATATTATAATCAATCGGATATTTCACATACTGGATCTTACCACCGTTGCACAGATTCCAGAAACGATCCTCCTTGTCCTGCTTCTCGATCGGCGTAATGTCCTCCGATACATGGCAGTGGAAGCTGTTGCTCACATACTCCCTGTCGGACACGCCCTCCACAATGCCGTATTTCTTACGGAACTGCTTCACCTGGACACCGCATAGATTCTCCGCCGGAGTGCCGTAGATGGCGTACAGGTTGCCGTCCTCCTCCTTGAACTCATTCACTCGGGCATTGATATATTCCATAACCTCCAGAGCGAAAGCGCCGTCCTCCACCAGACTCTTGCCGTTATACAGCTCCTGAAGCTCATTTAAGGCCGTAATGCCGAAGCTGGCAGTGGCGGACTTCAGTAAAGGCTTGATTTTGTCCGTCAGCTTCAGATGGCCGCCCAAAAAGCCGCCTTCGCAGTAAGCCAGAGGGTTCGTAGACGCCCGCATCTCTCCTAAGTACGCATAGGTACGGATATGCAGCTGCCTGATCAGATTCAGATAGTAATCCAGCACTTCATAGAAGTCCCGGCTCTCCTTTCTGGCCTTGGCCAGAATCATGGGCAGATGCAGGGAGATGGCGCCGATATTGAAACGGCCCACAAACACCGGCATGTCCTGATCGTCCTCGGGATGCATGCCGCCCCGCTCATACCA